>DAOUJX010000057.1:0-7864 GCA_034422075.1 Dehalococcoidia bacterium | reverse complement strand
TGGGCATCGACTTGCCTATGGAGGCAGGCCGGAACGCCTATGCGGACAACTGGGTGGAGTTCCGCTACTTCTTTGTGCGCAAGGTCATGCTGGTCAAGTATTCCTACGGCTTCATCACCATGCCGGGTGGGTTCGGAACGTTGGACGAAGTATTCGAGACCGCAACGCTCATACAGACGAACAAGGCGCCCGGGTTTCCGCTCGTATTGATGGGCAGCGAATTCTGGCAGCCGCTCTTGGCGTTCACGCGTGACACGCTGGTCGCTGAAGGGGCCATCGACCAGGCCGATTTTGACCGATTCACCGTCACTGACTCGCCGGAGGATGCGGCGGCGCTCATCAAGCGCATGGCGATCGAGAAGTTCGGCGTACGCTACGCCGAACGCCCGCGGCGACGGCGCTGGCTACTCGAGTAGTACGCCGACGCTAGAGCGATGCGCGGCGAAGCGACTCCAACTTGGCGAGCCCCTTTTGCGTATCGGACGCAACGCGTGCCTTGTCATGGGTTGCCAGACGCAAGTGCCAGCACCAGTAGATGAACGCCTTCCATTCGGCAAGGCTGTGCTTGACGCGTACGCGCTGGCCTCGTTGGCGGTGGAAGGCGCGCCACAAGTCGTCGAAATTGCGGTCGTACAGCCGCTCGACGATGCCATCGTCGAGGCCGAGCGAATGGGCGAGGCCGCGGACATTGCGCTGCTTGACCACCTCCGACTCGACCGCAAGCCACAGCGCCTCTTCCACGACGACGCCGTAGAAGAAGTTGAGGTGCGCGCGACGCAGCGCAGCGCCGAGGGCCGCCCTGAAACGCCCCGGCGTGACGCTGGGAAGGCGCCCTTCAAATAGCAGGCGTTCCTGCTCGTCGAGCGGCGCAGCGCCGGGAGTGTCGAGAAGGAGCCGCTCAGCTACGGCGAGCCAGTCGAACGCCTCGCCTTCGATAAAGTAGACGAATTCGCGGCCATCGACGGTTTCGGCAGGCATCGTCCACGCGCCAACGGCATCCAGCAGCGCATCTTCCCAGGGGCGCCCGGCGGCGAGCCCCTCACGCCAGAGCGCAAGCGGCGCCTGTCCAGCCCCGTTAGAGGCCGCCAAGCCAGGTGGCACGCGACGCTGCATGCGTGTAGCGGTCATCGGAGAGTCCTGTGCTAGGCCGCCGCGCCGTGGCAGCGTTTGAACTTCTTACCGCTACCGCACCAGCAGGGTTCGTTCCGCCCGAGCTTCTTCGTCTGGGTGGGCGTGGCGTTGGGGTTGCCAGCAACCTGGGAGAGAATCGTCTCGGGCCCGGCAGTCGCGACGCGTGCGGCGCCCCTGCCTACTCGAACGCCCGCGGACTTGCCATTGGAGGCGCGCTGCAGCGGCACATGGCCGGCGGGAGCCACGCGGAAGACGGTATGTACGATGTCGTGCCGGATGCGCTCGCGGAGAACGTCGAACAACTCGTGGCCCTGCTTCTTGTACATGACCAAGGGGTCGCGCTGGCCATACGCATACAGGCCGATGCCCTGGCGCAGGTTGGACATCTGCGTGAGGTGCTGCACCCACAAACGATCGGTTGTTTGGAGCAGAACGACGCGTTCTAGTGCACGCATTGTCTCCGCGCCGAACTCCTCCTCTCTACGAGCGTACTCCTGGTCGGCGAGGTCGAGGAGCGCCCCTTCTGTCTCAGCCGCACTGTGACCGAAGACGAAATCGGCATCGAGCCAGCCGGGCAGAGGTAGGACTACGCCCATCTGTGCAAGCAGCATGTCGGCGTCCCAATCGTTCGGGTCGCCGGCCAGGTGGGTGCGGATGAGCGCTTGTGTCTCCGAGGCAAGCATCTCCTGGATATTGGCCTTGACATCGCCGCCTTCGAGAACCTTCTTGCGCTCGGCATAGATGACGGCACGCTGCGTATTGACCACGTCATCGTACTCGACGAGGTGCTTGCGGATGTCGAAGTAGCGCGCCTCGACCTTGGACTGTGTCATCTCCATCGTCCGCGTGAGAAGGCCGCTTTCGAGAGGGGTATCGTCGGGCAACGCTGCGGTGACGAGGCGTCCGGTTGCGCCATCGCCGAAGTGCTTGATGAGGTCGTCTTCGAGCGAGCCGTAGAAGCGCGTTGCGCCGGGGTCGCCCTGGCGACCTGAGCGTCCGCGCAACTGGTTGTCGATACGGCGTGATTCGTGGCGTTCCGTACCGATGACATACAGCCCGCCAAGGTCGAGGACACGCTGGTGGGCGTCGCTCCACTCACTCTCGGAGTCATAGGACGCGGGCGCGCCGCCTAGGATGATGTCGGTGCCGCGCCCGGCCATATTGGTGGAGACGGTAACGGCGCCAGGCTGTCCGGCTTGAGCGACGATTTGCGCCTCGCGCTCGTGGTTCTTGGCGTTCAGTACCTGATGGGAGATGCCACGCCGCCGCAGCGATTCGCTAAGCGTTTCCGACTTCTCGATGGACGCAGTGCCCACGAGGATGGGGCGTCCGGCATCGTGCTGCTCCACTATGTCATGGAGCACCGCATCGAACTTGGCATGCTCCGTCTTGAATATCAGGTCAGCGTAGTCCTCCCTGACGACGGGCATGTTGGTCGGGATGGCAATGACATCCAGCTGGTAGACCTTGTAGAACTCCTCCGCCTCGGTAATGGCTGTTCCGGTCATGCCCGCGAGCTTGCGGTACATACGGAAGTAGTTCTGAAGGGTGATGGTGGCGTACGTGATAGTCGCACGCTGGACTTCGACGCGTTCCTTGGCCTCCAGCGCTTGGTGCAGGCCGTCGGCGTAACGTCGGCCCGGCATGAGGCGGCCAGTGAACTCGTCGACGATGATGACCTCACCGCTTTGCACAACATAGTCGCGGTCGCGGAGGTAGGCGAATTCGGCGCGTAGCGCGTTCTCGACGAAGTGGGTGAGCTCATCGTTGGCGGGGTCGTACAGGTTGTCGACATTGAGCATTCGCTCGACCTTTTCGATGCCTTGCTCGGTCAAGACGACCTGGCGCTCCTTGTATTCGATCTTGAAGTCAGCACCCTCGTTGAGGCGTGGGGCGAGCGCGGCATACCTCTTGTAGTCGGAGGTGGACTCCTGCGCCGGGCCGGAGATGATGAGGGGCGTGCGGGCCTCGTCGATGAGGATGTTGTCCACTTCGTCAACGATGGCGTAGGCCAACTCGCCCTGCACCTGCCGATCAAGGGCCCCTGCCATGTTGTCGCGCAGGTAGTCGAAACCAAACTCGTTGTTGGTGCCATAGGTGATGTCAGCGGCATAGGCTTCGTTTCGCGCGACGGGGCGCATCTCCTCAGGAGTGCTGCTATCCGTCGGCGCTTCGGGCTCATAGAGGTAGGATGACTCGTGCTGAAGACATCCAACGCTCAAGTCCAATGCGTGATAGACCGCGCCCATCCACCGGGCATCGCGGCGAGCGAGATAGTCGTTGACGGTGACGAGATGCGCGCCGTTGCCGCTCAGCGCGTTCAGGTAGAGCGGGAGGGTTGCGACAAGCGTCTTGCCCTCCCCCGTCTTCATCTCGGCAACCTTGCCTTGGTGGAGGACAAGCCCTCCGATGAGCTGAACGTCGAAGTGGCGCATGTTCAGTTGGCGCTTGGCCGCTTCACGGACAGCGGCAAATGCCTCAGGCGCCAGATCATCGAGCGACTCGCCCCTGCCGAAGCGGTCGCGGAACTCCCCTGTCTTGGCGCGAAGAGCGTCGTCGGATAGGGCGGAGAACTGCGGCTCAAGGCCATTGACCCGGTCGACGATCCAACCCAGGCGCTTCACGGCCTTCTCGTTGGAGTCGCCGAATACCTTGAACAGTTTGTTGACCATCCCCCTGATTGTACCAGTCGCTGCGGCGCATCTCAGGCGGGTAGCGTAGTCTAGTATGCGAAGTGGGTATGGCTAACGAACCGGACAAGGCCTCCACCTACGCCCAAGCGGGGGTGGACGACGCTGCACAGGGGCTGGCGGCGTTAGTGGTCCACGTGCGCGAAACGCGGTCCAACCGCGAGGGGCCCGGTGCTATGACGGCGGGCGACGGCTTCTTCGCCGCCGTCCTGCGGCTCAGCGACCGCCTGTCGCTCGCCGTATCGACAGACGGCGTCGGCAGCAAGTCAATGGTGGCGCAGGCAACGGGGAATTACGAGCCCATCGGCTGGGATGCTGTGGCCGTCAACGTCAACGACGTGGTTTGCACGGGAGCAACGCCAGTCGCCCTACTGGACTACATCAGCCTTCAAGAGCCGCATCCCGCTCTGCTCGAAGCCCTAGGGGCCGGGATGCGCAAGGCGGCGGAACGCGCACGCGTTGCCATCGTGGGCGGCGAGCTATCGCAGCACCCCGATTCGCTCACCGGACCTCGGCCGGGCTGGGCTTTCGACATATCGGCAACCTGTATCGGGCTGCTGCAGGACGCAGAGCCTCTACTCGGCGCGGATGTACGCCCGGGCGACATCGTGCTCGGCCTGCCGAGCAACGGCATACACGCCAACGGACTGACCCTCGCGCGACACGTGCTGCTCGGGGGAGGCGGCTCGCTGGACCTCCCACTGCCAGGGTGCGAAACGGCCGGCGTCGAGCTGCTGCGGCCTACGCACATTTACGTGCCCGAGGCGCTAGCGCTGCTGGAGGCTGGTGTGCCTGTACACGGGCTAGCGCACATCAGCGGCGACGGGCTGCTCAACCTGGCACGGCTGGAAGCAAACGTTGGCTACCGGCTCGACAGCCTTCCGCCTGTACAACCGATATTCGAGGCAATCCGCGAGCTGGGGAATGTCGAGACAGCGGAGATGTTTCGCGTCTTCAACATGGGCGTCGGATTTTGCGTCGTCGTGCCGCGCGACGCCGTCGACGGCGCGCTGTCGGCGGTTGCCGCCGTGGGGGGCGAGGCGCAGCCCATCGGCGCAGTCGTCGACGGCCCACGGCGCGTCGAGGTGACCCAATACCACCTCGTTGGCGCGGACGGCGCGTTCACCGAGCTCTAGTCGTCCGCCAGTTCGAGCAAAGTGTGGAGAAGGACGTCGCAGCCTGCGGCTGCATCCTCTTTCGTCGTCTCCTCCAGCTCGTTGTGGGAGAGGCCGCCGGTGCAAGGAACGAAGATCATCGCGGAAGGGGCGACACGAGCCAGATAGCAGGCGTCATGGCCGGCGCCCGATACGATGTCCATGGTGTCGTAGCCTACCGCAGCCGCGCTGCGCGCCACGGCGGCTCGAATGTTGGCATCAAAGGGCTCCGCTGGGGAGTAGACGATCTCACGCAAGTCGAGTTCGAGGCCGTGCTCGCGCGCGGCACCGGCGGCGTACTCGCGAAAGTCAGCGGCCATGTTCGCCAGGACGGCGTTATCCGGGTGGCGTAGGTCGACGGTGAAGAAGACCTGGCCCGGGATAGTGTTGCGCGAGCCCGGCGAGACGCGCATGACGCCGACGGTGGAGCGCCCATCGGGGACGGAGTTGCCGATTCGGTTGACTTCGGTAATGAACTGAGCAGCGCCGACCAGGGCATCGCGGCGGCGGTCCATCGGTGTGGTGCCTGCGTGGGCATCTTGGCCGGTCAGCGAGACCTCATACCAGCGCCGGGCCTGCGCGCCGCTGACGAGGCCAATGGTCCTACCCTCCGCTTCGAGGATTGGCCCCTGCTCGATGTGCACCTCGACGAATGCATGGAGGTCGTGACTGAGAGCCGCATCGCCGTCATAGCCGATGCGGCGCAACTCATCGCCGAAGGTCGCACCGTCGGCGTCCTCGAGGCTGAGACCATAGTCGAGGTCGAATACACCGGTGAAAACGCCGGAGCCGACCATCGGTGGCGCGAAGCGCGCGCCTTCCTCATTCGTCCACGAGACCACCTCAATGGGGCGCTTGGTCTGCAGGCCGCGTTCGTGGAGGACGCGAAGTACCTCGAGTCCGCACATGACCCCGAGGGGACCGTCGAACTTGCCACCGGTGGGTTGTGTGTCAAGATGGCTGCCTGTAGCAACGGGCGCTAGCGAATCGTCGGTGCCGGGGCGGCGAGCAAATATGTTGCCTACCGGGTCGATGGTGATCGTACAACCAACCTCTTGCGCCCACTTGATGAAGAGGTCGCGGCCCTCCTTGTCCTCGTCCGTAAGCGCAAGCCGCTTGCATCCGCCCCTGGGAGTGCCCCCAATCTGGGCGAGCTCCATCAGGCTGGCCCATAGGCGGTCTTGGTTCACACGAAGTGGTGTAGTCAGCGTCATAGTCGCCTCCGGCGGCTATTGTAGCCTAATGCGGGCCCTCACTCACTGCCTTCCCTCGTCTATACTGTGCCGTGCGGCAATGAACATCTGAAGGAGAGCGGCACATGCCCTTCTACGAAGAGTTGAAGGTCTTCTCCGGCAACGCCAACAAGGCGCTGGCGGAGGAGGTGTGCAGCTACTTGCACATCCCGTTGGGTGCCATGGAGGTGTTCAAGTTCGACAATGACAACACATTCGTAAAGATATTGGAGAACGTGCGGCAGCGGGACGTGTTCCTCATCCAGTCGTTCTCATACCCCGTCAACGACAGCGTGATGGAGATGCTCATCATGATCGATGCCGCGAAGCGGGCATCGGCAGGCCGCATCACTGCAGTCATTCCATACTTTGGCTACGGGCGGACCGATAAGAAGGACCAACCCCGCGTGCCGATTACCGCGCGGCTCATCGCCGACCTCATCTCCACGGCAGGCGCCGACCGCGTTCTGACCGTTGACCTCCACGCTGGGCAGATACAGGGCTTCTTCAATATTCCGGTGGACGAGCTGACGGCCATGCCGCTGCACGCGGGCTACTGGATCGAGAAGAATCCGCCCCACCCAGTGATAGCCGCCGTGGACGTGGGCGGGACCAAGCGGGCGCGCGACCTCGCCGAGCGCATGTCCGCGCCTCTAGCCATCGTCGAAAAACGCCGCATCGGCAACGACGGCACGTCAGAGCAACTGAACATCATCGGCGATGTGGCAGGGCGCACCGCAATACTGATCGACGACGAAATTGACACCGGCGGGTCCATGGTCGGCTCCGCTGCGGCATTGCTGGAGGCGGGCGCGCTCAAGGTGTACGCATCGGCGACGCACGGGGTGTTGTCGGGCAATGCGCAAGAACGGATTCGCTCGGGCGCTCTCGAAGAATTGGTGTTGACTGACTCCGTTCCCGTGCCCCCGGAGAAGCGCAACGGGAAAGTACAAGTCGTATCCATCGCCGGCATTTTGGGCGAGGCGATTCACCGGATTCACGGCGGGTTGTCCGTCGGCGCAATGTTCGACCACTAGGCGTACGGCCTGAACGTGACCAGCCGAAATCCAACATACGACCTTGGGTTAGCCAGTATGCTTCGCGCGGAGTCGGTCGGCCCGCCCGGCAAGCGCTACTTCCGGCTACGAGCACGGGGGGAGCAATCGTCAGCCATCCTCTGGCTCGAAAAGGAGCAGCTGTACGAGCTGGCAGTGACCATCAAGCAGCTGCTCAAGACCTCTATGCGCGAGTCCGGGCTCGAAGGCATGCCGGACATCGTGGATACGGCGACCGACTACGACTTCAAGATCCAACGCCTGGCGATAGGCCACGATGAGGCTACGGGCAACTACATGCTGTTGGCAAACGTGGAGCCGGACAGCGAGTCGGTCGCCATATGGGTCATACCGGACCAGCTCGACCGGCTAGCGGATATCGCCTTCCAGGTGTGTGCATCAGGCAGGGTACGTTGCACACTGTGCGGTGCGCCGCTGAACGAGGGCGAAGAGCACATCTGTGCTCGCACTAACGGACACCATCCCCTAGATTCGTAGAGCGGGGGCATGACCGAACGACGTCTGCGCGCATTGCAGCCCGGCGAGCAAGTGGTCATCGAACGCTCCGACGTCGCGCCGGACACCGAGGGCGCACTCGCCTT
>DAOUJX010000056.1:0-53907 GCA_034422075.1 Dehalococcoidia bacterium | reverse complement strand
GAAAGCGGGTATCGCCGTTCCATGTCCTCATGGCTCAGTCCCGCACTGAAATAGTCGCCAATTCGCTTCTTGAGCTGGTCTCTGTCTATATCGGTCACAAAGGGGTCACGCCCGCTCTTTACGCCTGGGAATGAAGCGGGGAACAGGTCCGGCAGGGCAGGCCAGTTGGCCCAGCCGGTGCTGACGGCCGTTCGCGCGAATGGTAGGCCAAGCGGCAGGTTCGGTTCGAGGTTGTCGTACAAAGAGACGGGCGCAGCCTCAGCTGTCTCCGACAGCTCTTCCCGTTTCTTCTGCCCCCACAAATGGCGGAAGCCAACGGCCTTCGCGGGCGCGTGGCTGGCCTTGCGCACGAGGGTGGCGATGGCGGTTCCGACCTGGATGCCGACCGGGTTCCCCTGCGTCGAGAAGATGCTTGGGTCCGGTGCGCCCTCGGGAGTCGTCTTGCCCGTCTTGTACTTGTCGCCGTTTAGGTTATCAATGCGGATGGTGTCGAAGGCCTCCAGATAACGCTCCCTCATGCCTGTGAAGGAGAGGCCGTCGAGCCAGGAGTAGTTGGAGATGAAGCACACCACGCCCCGGCCTGCCTTCTCGGCGATGCGACGCTCCGCCATGCGGAAAAATCGCACGTACAGGTCATTCAACCCCTGTCCTTCCGGTCGCCGCACCCGTTTTGTGGTCCGATACGCCGTGGTGAGCTCCCGCTCTTCGTCGACTGCCATGCCCGCAAAGCCGTTGTACGGCGGATTGCCCAGGATGACCAGTACCGGAGTGTCCCGCTTCACCTTCTCTGCTCGGTCCCGCTCCTCCTCAAGCTCCGGGAAGGGCAGCGGCTTTTGCACGCTTGGCTCCCAGCCGGTGAGGGCGTTGGTGAGGTATACCCCGGCCCGCTCCGTCCCGTCATCGGACAGAGGAGCGTCCAGCGCCTGCATGGTCAGGCCGAGCTGGAGATGCGACACGACGAAGGGCGCGGGCATGATCTCGAACCCGAACACCCTCTGCGTTGCGGCCTGCTTAACCTGCGCTCCGGCGAGGGCGCCAAGTCCCTTGTCTTGGAGGTTGCCGGCGATGCGACGCAGCACCTCGGCAAGATACGTCCCCGTGCCGCAGCAGGGGTCCAGGACGTAGACGTTGTCGGCGGCAAGGCCGTCGGCGATGCCCAGGTCCTCTTTTAGCGCTATGTCCACTCGGGCGACCATGTAGCGCACGACCTCGGCGGGCGTGTACCAGACGCCCAACTGCTTGCGAAGGTCAGGGTCGAACGCCTCCAGGAAAGGCTCGTAGAAGTAAGGCACGGCCTCGCCCGCATCGAAGCGGTCGAAGAAGACCGTACGGTCGACCCGATCTAGGGCCGCGGCTGTCCAGTCCAGCAGTTCGACCAGCCCCAATGGCTGTAGGCGCCCAGGGTCAGATACCTGCTGGAACAGGGCGCGCAGGACGGGCGCTCTCAGATGCCATACGGCATCGTGCCAGTTGAAGGGGCCGGTGGGAGGAGGCGTCTGGCGTGCCCAAAGCACCCATGCGGAGAAGACGCCGTAGAAGAGGGTCTGCACCAGTGTGGAGCGGAAGAATGCCGTGCCCCGGTCACCCTCGAATCCGACTCCGAGAGCCTCCTCTAGGGCGGATCGGACCGTCCGCAGGGAGGGCGCGTCCCCGGCGGCCTCCACCCGTGCTAGCCCATCTCTGGCGTAGGATGCCAGAAGCCACGCCAAGTCCCTGGGCTCCACGATGGCGGCGGTGCGGGAGAGCGCCCGGCACAGGTATTCCCCCAGGGCAGTGCCAACCTCTTTGGCGAAAAATCGGGGCGCCTCCAGCTTGTCATGGAACGCCTCCTCTGACTCCGCAAGGCGGAAGGTCTCCAGCTTGACAGGGTTGCTCTGTGAGTCCTCGCCCACCAGCACGAAGTCCCGGGTGTTGGTGACAAGCACAAGCCTGTATCGGCCCCAGTATCGGCTGACCTGATCGCTCGAAGCCGTGAGCCAGGCGTCGTCGCTGGCTGGCTTGACCTCCACCACGCCCCGCTCTGGGGCTTGACCCGACCGCGGCTTGCCCTTCTGCACCTGCTTCCCGGCATACAAACCGAGGTCCGGGTGCCCCGCGCCCTGCTGGGCAAGCTCGCTTACGCAATACACCTGTGGCTTGAGCGCGCCGCCAACGGCATTGAGCAGGTTGGTCAATGCCGGGTAGTACGATCGCTCTCCAGTCGCACCGCCAGACGCCCGTATCTTGCGCAGGTTTGAGAGATATTCCTCGACTGCTGTAGTCAGTTTGGCTGTTGTTCGGGGCATAGGCTGAAGTGAAACCTATTTGGATTCCCTACGCAGTGGGCAGGGGCTGGTAGCGCTCGACCCGTATTCCGTCTTCATCCTTGCGCGCTTGAGCCAGGTCGTATGCAGTCTGACGGCTCAACCAGAAGTCCGCGTTGGACCATCCGGCCTTCTCTAGCCGGATGGCCATGTCGGGCGAGATCCCCGCGTGACCGTTCAATACCCGCGAAAGGGTATGACGGGCAACCCCCAGAACCTCCGCTGCCTCGGTAACGCTTAGGCCGAGAGGCTCCAAGCAGTTCTCCCGGACGCTGCGACCTGGATGGGGCGGATTCTTCATGGGCATGGTCTCTCTCCTTATCAGTGATAGTCGACGAGATCAACGTCGTACGCGTCACCAGCTTCAAACCTAAATGTGATCCGCCAGTTGCCAGAAATCGAAATGCTCCACAGCC
Organism: Dehalococcoidia bacterium; assembly: GCA_034422075.1. Classification (GTDB taxonomy): domain Bacteria; phylum Chloroflexota; class Dehalococcoidia; order Lucifugimonadales; family Australimonadaceae; genus S34-282. Next base: position 51,188 of record DAOUJX010000056.1, on the reverse strand, counting down.
CTCTTAGGCCCCCTCTGAGCGGATGCAGTCTATATCCCGGCAGGTCTAGATCGCTCGGCTTGCTGGCGGCATCCAGGTCTGCCAGGGCGAGCGTGATCCGGCCCAACTGGTCGGCGGCTACCCTGCTGGAGTCGTCTCGCTCATAGAGCCGCCTCAATCCTCTATGGCGAAACGAACGGATCATGAACCAATTATACCGTGTGCCGATACAGCTATCAATAATCTCATCAGCCTGCCCCACGCTGACAGAGGAGCATGACGGTCCCCCCACCGTGACGCATGGGACACTAGCTGTGTGGAGGGCGAGCGTTCAAGCTCCGGCGTACCAAGTCGACTTCCCTTGGGCTATGCGGTAGGCGTCGCCCAATTTGGCGAGGAGCGGGCCGACGCGGTGCGCTTACACACATCGACTACAATCGGGAGTAAGCCCCTTTGCTGTCATGTATTGCCGTCACCGCCTCCACCGATCAACAGGGTTAGGCCATCGCCGAGTCGCCTGGCCGTGGTGCTGGAGTGACGTGCTACAGGTCTCTAGGCCTGCGTAGGTTCGTATGTCATTCCCAATCCGTGAGCGAACGGGAGCCTTAGCGCGTGACGCGGCCTGCTTCCAAAAGGATTTGCAGCCGCCTCTTTGCACAGATACACTCGAACCGGATAGTGCGTGAACGGGAAGCGCCATGGATGCTCAGATGTATGACTTGCTGCTTGATAGAGAGTACTCGGGCTTCATGCAATACAAGAGCGCGAGAATCAGAAGGAGAAGCTGGGTGGTAGATGGGAATGGGGCAATCGGTGGTCTCTATGTCAGGAAAGAGGAATTACCGGAACCCGCGCCTCGGTGGCTACGCGCCACGGTAGAAGGCGAGGTGGAAATCGATGAGGCCTACCCCCTCATTTTGGATAAGGAGTACGGAAGTTTTTGGCATTATAGAAGCGCAGCAGCGAGTGAAGGAGAGTGGGCTGTAGATGAGAACGGGCCGATAAGCGGCCTGTACATCAAGAAGCGGGAGTTGCCGGATCTGACGCCCGAACGGTTGCTCATTTCAATAAGATAGTTGGAAAGGGGTTAACCTACTCTTATCCTTCTGAATTAGAAGACTAAGCCTAGCTACTGGCTACTACTTGTATCCGCTGCGCTGGCTGGTGCTCCGTCAGGCGTCGGCGTGTCATGCCTCTTGACCACGTGCCCAGTCGCGCCGATCCAGCAAAGCGGATGGTACGAACGCCGGGGCAGGCCATCGGCTTGATGTTCCTACCTGTAGCAGGGAACGATTTCGGCTTGGAGCGCGTACTCTCTTGTAGGTGAGTACCTTGTTACAAGCAGGAATGGGGAGGTGGAATGGGTTGCGGCAGGCCTCTGTACCGAAAGAGTAAGGGAGGCCTGTACGGCGTGCATGCTAGGTTCGCCTTCGCGATTCCGGTCGCGGTCGGGATCCTCCTAGCCTCAGCCTTGGCCTGCAACAATGCAGAACCGAACCCTATGCTTGCTCAGGCACAGGCCGAACTGGACAGGTATCGCACTTTGTGGGAGCAGACTCGCCCCAACACCTACACGTACGAGTACGACGTAGTCTGCGAGTGCTCGGACAACCTAGGAGCGACCGTTAAGGTCACTGTCACCAACGGGGATATCGAGTCAGCTGCCTATGCCGATTCGAGAGCCACCCCGTGGTTATCGGGTGTAGAACGTTATCTCACCATCGACAGCCTGTTCGACGTGATCCAAGACGCCATCACTGGCGAGGCAGACCAACTCATCGTCAGCTACAACAGTGAGTTCGGGTACCCAGCGAACATCACCATTGACTACGACGCCAATGCGACCGACGACGAGTATGTCCTCACTGCCAACGCTTACTCACCTCGTTAGCAGGCCCTTCGCAGACTGGCGGCCCCTCACCACGCGAGCGGTGCCACAGGGACCCCACGGCAGACCCTATCGTCTGTAGCGACACTGGAGAGCCGGACTACCTGAGAGTGCGACTTCCGGCTCGGAAGGAGGCCGACGGAAAGGCGCTCCGCTAACACACAGCAACTCGCCGGCGGCTCACCTTTCTCACCATAGGATCACCGTTAGGAACCCGAATGCCCGCTAGGGTCATGGTGCCGCCGCGAAAGGCAACAGGATATTCCCGAAGACTGTAGCGCTGTACACGATTGCTGCTTGTGTTGACCTAATCAGCCACGATTAACACTAGGGAGCGTTCCAAGTGCTGCCAACGGGTGGCATAAGCCCTGGAGGCAGGCCAACAGCGCACGACGAACGGCCATATCCGGTCTGTATAGGGAACTTGTGCCGCCATTGGGTGCCTCTTGGTGGTCAGATCGATTCTAACGTACTATGCACCTGAGGTAGGAGTAGGAATGAAGCCGAGCAACGATATAGATCAACTGATCGGCCCTCCGATAGAGGTCACCGAATCTATGTTGGAAGCCTGTTTGGCTCAGGGTCAATTTGGAGTGCTTGTGTTTGATCTGTATAGAGAAGCCGCTGGCATGATTACCATATGCAGTAGCACTTCACTACAGTATCCCGGGCATGAGATTCGATTTGAACGGAATCATGCGATCTGTGTAGGTTTACTGGTTCGAATCGCCAAACTAATGTCGTCAATTGCTAAACTATCATCGGAAACTGAACATGGAGAGGCCGCCATAATCCTAGGGAGGTGTGTTATCGAGTCAGCGGTCAACCTACAGTATTTGCAGCTTAGAAATTCTGACATCACATTCGATCAGTTCATAAAGAGTAGTTTCCGACCCGAGCGAGAGCTATACGACACGATCAAACAGAACATTGCTCAGCGAAACGGGACCTCCCTCCTCATCGAAGAGAGTATGCTAAAGTCCATAATGGACAAGTGTACAATGTCAGAAGTGAACATCGAAGAGGTCAATTCAAGGACTCCCAACTGGGAGGGTACACTCAAGGAGAGAATGGAGGCCATCGGATTCGACCAAGTGTTGTACAACGCGTTCCAACGCATTCCATCTCATGCGGTTCACGGGACTTGGATGGACCTCATCAGCCGACACTTGCTCTACCACGAAGACGGATTTGAACCCAACCTGGAGCACGAGCATACTGACGGCAGACTCCTAACGCCGATTGCCCTGATCGCAGTCAGTGCAGCTCGAGAATACATGACAAGATTTTACGGAGATCACCCCATCGAGCGGTTTTTCGAACGATTAGACGATATCCAACGCCGACTGGTGCTGGTTGAGCAGGCTAGGCCAGACTGGCAACTCTCCGATGCTGTGTGATCCACGGCGTAAGGACTATCCCCGATTTCCTGCGTCTCGGGTACACTCCGATACAATTCCCTCAGTTTTCGATACGCAGGCCATGTTGCAGTGCCATTATCTCAACCAACTACTTCACCCACCGATCTTAGGGTTCTGATTGACCAATGTAATCAATCTGTGAAATACTACCATGTGGAAAGGCCTGTAGGTCTTCGCCATCTTCAGGTAGCAAGTATATAAATTGCTGGCCAATCATGATGACTCTAAAACTCTCACTATCGCCTGAAGCGAACTGAACGCTCGCCTGTGGGGACTGGTATAGGGCATCCATCGCGTCATCATGTGCTGTTGAATCAGAGAAACGATAGGCGAACACTCCATATAGAATCACAAGGGCTATGGCGAGTATACCCAGAAGCAACCTGCTGACAGCCCTCTCCTCAACCCGCTTTTGCTCCGACTCCAGACCATCTTGTTTAGCTTTGGAATTCAGCACCGAACCCAGCATTGATCCGCCATATAAACTCATAGCTAAAGAGAATACAATCCAAAGACTGTTTATGACTGGATCAGTGTCAATATTCAGCAAACGAATGGCTAACATAACTAACCCTGCCGCTATGGAGACTAACCCCATACGGAATCTGGCCCAATTAGGTAATGGTAATCTCTCTAAGGGTCTATGTAGCAGAAAATAAGCCCCCAATAGTATGGAAAGCCCAATCCCCATGACTGTGACACCAGGCGAAACTATCACGTAGTCTATAACACTCAACCGGGCCTCAGAGACAGGTACCCCGAGCGTGTCGTAATAAACCAGCACATATATTCTCCCAAGAAAAACTGTGAATGCTATTACGACACCTTGAAATAGAACACCAAAGTGCGAAAGAGCCGGCATGCCTGTTTCTGCTTTCCTATCCAGATCCATGTCGATTCACTGCGGCTAGGATGCCCGCCCGTATCTGATCTAGCGGGCGTGACTCCCCCTGGGATTGTACCACTCGCTATTCTAGGCTTGGAGGCAGAGATCAATTGCAGGCGAATGAGTCTGCTTTCATGCCAGCAGTCTGTAGCCCAACAAATGGCACGGTTCATTCTCAGATAAGCCAACAGCGCCTGAGGCAACTACAAACGGGTTTTACGCAGCTGCGCTCAGTACTCCGGCTAGGGTGGACGGCGGCTGCAATAGCGGGTTGATACTATTAGCCCACTCAGGGACGCACTGAGGTACACGCCTCTCGGACAACCGTGGGGTGCTAGCCTGTCACAGCTTGGGGTCTTGCAGGGCGAAGGTCCAGCTCGGGTTCGCCCAGCGCCGTCCCGCCAATGCCATTCCTCTGTTGCAAGTGCCAGACGGCCCATTTGGCCATCCCTGCGGCTGTCGCGTAAACATGTGTTTTTGAGACACCATTCGCTGCGCTATTCCCACGGCTGAATGTGCGCGCGTTTACTCACCCCCTTTTTGCGACACTTATGACTAGGCGTTGGTCTGAGTCTTCTGCTGCACGTCGCGTATGGACGGGTAGGCGGCTGCCATTTCTTCCTCTGTGCGGGGGCTGGTGATGGGCTTGTGGTCTAGGCCGGTTTCCATGACGCGCTTCGCTCGCTTGGTGCGCAGATACACAATGTCGTTGATGGTCTGGCGCGGTAGGTGCGTGATACCCATAATGTCCTTGATGGCGTAACCTTGGATGTGATAGAGCACGAGGATTCGCCTGACGATATCGGTGTGCAACATCGCTACAGACTCCTTTGTTGGCGTGTATGTTGAAGTATTGCAGAAGGTATGTGCAATTGACAATCGTGTATGCAAGAGGACGGATTGAATACGAAACCAATATGCAATAACAGGGCTAAACTATTTGTGAATGTATGCAGAACAGCATAAGTTAGGCGTAAACGAAAGAAATCTCGAAGTGTGTGACACCCCAAAAACAGCGCAATATAATATAATGGGGTTTTGGAATAGGCTTACTACCCCGCTCCCGTTGTGCCCCTGCCGTGCCCGTGCGCCCGTGCGCGAGGACGATGCCCCACATCTGCTATCCTTAGGGGGCGCGGAGGGCAGAGGTGTTTGTTATGGACCAAGACCCGTCCCGTCCGCCACTTCCCCGTCGCCCCCGGCCGCTAGCGACCGCCCTACCTGCTACTGCTGCCACAAGCCGTTGGACCCGATCCGCATGGTCACGTGCTCGAAGAAGTGCGCCAAGGCTGTGCGCCGCCAGATGGCAGCCACGGAGAGAGAGCGGCAGTCGCTCCACCTCAACCAGCCCGCCCAGCCTTCGGCGTAGTGGCGAAGCCCTGCATCTCGGTCAATAGCTTGGGCCGCCGCCCGATAGATGCCGAAGACGCGGACGCGGAGACCGACGAACACGCCTCCTGACCCGCCTGGGCTGGGCGCTTTCAGCATCTAGCCCATTGATAGGTCGAAGGTGGGCTGACAGCCCAGAGGCACCGTTTTGCGCCTCCAAGCAATGGAGCGGTCGCCGCCCTCCCGAAGATGCCGAGAGCAGCCGTTCGAGTGCCGCGCCCGCAGAGAGAGAGCGGCCAACGTTGGCCTTTGTGCACGCTAGTCAGAGTCGGTCTTTGGGTTTGGTGTGACCTCTACGGGCGGGGCGCTCGAAGCATACGCGGAAGCGCCGGTCGCCGGTTGCGCAACGGGTCGGCGACGCCCGGCCTGCGCATCGTTAGACGACTCGCCTACGGGGCACACGCAATGGCCGAGCGGCTTGCCGGTTGATGCATCGGCCTAGGCGCCTTATGTCAAATGCGAATGTCCACAGGCCCTAGACCAATGCACCAACGCTGTTGCCCAGCGCAATTGCTGTGAACTGGTCGACCTCAGTTCTATTGATCGAGGATCGCCTCTCCAGCCTTCGACTCTGGCGCGAACGAGACCAATCCCGTCAACGGAGATGCGCCGACTCAACTCGCTTCACTCGTATTCAAGTGGGGTCTGAGCGTTGTATAGGCTGGTGGACCAATCCTCTCTATGCCAGAGTGTCCGGCGACGGGTGACATGTTGGCAAGTGAAGTGATGAGCTGGGTTCAGACTGCCTTGACCTGGACTGCATGGTAGGATTTACATAGCATGCCTTTTCCGTTACGTGAACGCTGCCTTGGCTGGCTTCAACACAGTCGCCCTAAAGCGCTTGAGGCTTCTAGGTCATGGTTATCGAATGTAGGAACTGCTCGGTTACACTCCTTGCGCGCTCGAGGCACGTTAGGGCTGTTTGTTGTCATAGCTGCTCTTGCAATTTCACCGTTCGTGACGCCACCGATACCGCTCCTGCCGGAGCCGAGAGATATTGTGGCAATCCTAGGTGCTCTGCTGACTGCTCAAGCGGCGATCGCAGCACTTGCACTAGCCATCACACTGTTCATGATGCAGGGGATAAGAGCTAGAAGAGATGTCGACGATCGCATGTATCGAGAATATGTTCGGCGCTCTTGGATGCGAGATACACTCTGGGGGAGCCTCTTCGCTGTTGCAGTCACAGGCGGGTTCCTGCTGAGTGAGGGATTCATCGGTGAAAGTAGAGCGTCCGGCGACGTTAAGCCAGAGCTGCGCAACTTGTTTCTTTCGGCCGGACTTGCTTTCCTCCTCAACCTGGTGCTGACAGGCGTTCTTTTCGAGAGAGCGCTCCGCCTTTCTAGGCCAGAGCAGTTGATGGCCCTCCGACGTGCCGTCAATAGAACCGATGTGCGCGAAGCAATTCAAGCCTTCGTGCGCCGCACTCGGCGAGCCCTTGACGCCCGCGAGCATGACGAACCTGATCTTACGATCTTGTTCCCTGACCAAGGTGAAGGTTCGGCCGATGAGGCAATACGGGCCTTGCTGGAGGATGCAAGTAGGGCCATGCCAGAGCGTAGGCATGAAGAGTTCAGGATATCCCTCGAGTCTATTGGCGAACTCATTAGACACGCCATGGAAGAGATTAGGAAGACGGGTATCCAGTGGAGCCCTCCAGGGAGCCAGCCGGAGTGGCCGCCTCTGAGGGAGTTAAGCCGCAACCTCTACTCGTTCCGTGAGCACGTAATCCGTCAAGGTGACCGAGACTACATATTTGAACTTCTGCGCTTCGACTACATGCTCACAAGAGAAGGAATGCGTGAACGCTGTGGTGAATTGTTCACTGTCGGTCTGAATGGATATCGATGGAACTACCATATCGCGAACCGAATTGGTGTTGGAGAATTGCGGGAATTGCTGCGCGACCGATTTTCGCTAAACTTAGAATACTTCACTCTTGGCGCAGAGCCCGTAGAGGCATTCCCGTACGCAAGGGAAGTGATTAGGCATCAAGAAAGGTTATTGTCTGAAGCGTTGCACAACGACCAAACCAACGACTACGATCAACTACACAGACGCTTTCAGGGTTGGCTCAAGGCCATGCGATACCAGTGGAATGTTGACAGCTGGCCGTCGCCACAGGCATCAGAACTGTATCAACAGTTGGAGAAGGAATACCGCATAGCTCTGATGGGACTAGCAGGGCGCGCCATATTGCTTGCCCGGTCTAACCGGGTTGCAGACGCGAACCCGTTCTTGAACGCCACAAGACTAGCATACTCCCATCTTGGGCAAATGGCAGACGACCTCACCCAGGTGCTCTCATATGACGACTCGCCAAGGCTTTCCTTGTGGCAGGAATGGGAGTTAGAAGATGCTCTACCATTAGAAACATTCACCATATCAACTGAACGGTATCCTCTGTGGTTCTTTACCCTAAGGCTCATGGAGCTATCTTCCGAGCCAATGCCAACTCTCGACCTGCACAGCAGGGCGCAGCGAGTATTGGATTGGTTCAACAGCAACTCGGAAGCGGTACGGCCATATGTACGCACTGAACTTGACCCGGCGCCGGAACAGCGCCACGAGTTCGCCGCTGAGACTCTGAACTCTGCAGTCCACAGGGATGAGGTAACGGCGGACTACGAAGTCATTGAGCGTAATCTCAGTGAAGTCAGAATCTCAACTTTCAAGTCAGAAGTGTATGCCGCTGCATTTTCAGGGAACTCTGTTGAGCGACTGTTCATGCGAGCCGGTGCCTCCTTAAACATTCCAGCAGGTGCTGCCGAGGCTCCTGAGGAACGAGTCATTGGGCCGCGGGCGGTAGGCAAAGGCTTTCTCACGGACACAGCTGAAGGTGCACTTATTGATTACGCCCCGCTCACAGGCGGTGACTGGGGCAGGGCCCTCTCGGATGATGTACTCCAGAGATTTTGCGAGGCTCTCGAGGGAGCACCGGACATAGTGGCTCCTCTCGAGACTCCTGCTGCATTGCTAGCGAGCATCGACCAGGCAATAGAGAACCTTGGAGCACCAGAGCACGTCGTTGTGGTGCTAGCAGGCGATTGGTTTGACCTTCAAGTTGGGCTTGGCACAGTTTACCTTGAAGGATATGAGCCACACTGGAGGCTTCCTGAGTCGGACCGGATGGGGGAAATAGGACGTTATCGAGGCCATTCAATTCTCAGCGCGCGAGGCTACAATGGTCGGTGTGTGTTCGTAGTTGACCTAGTCGGGTGGGGCCACTTCGTGCGCGCGAAGACCGACGTCGATGAAGACCTGCGCGTTGAGATTAAATTGATATCTATCGGCCGGGCACGCGAGCTCCTAGCGACTAATCCCGACCATTTTGCCAGTCAGCCTGATGAGGAATCAAAACTCCGAAAGCTACAAACCTACGTAGAGATAGTGATTGGTGCTCGCACAGGGTTCCGTGTCGCCGACACTAACCGTGCTCGGAGGGTCACCCCGATCCACCAACCGGAAGCCGATAACGTGACGGAGTAGACATCAATATCTCTCGCTTAAGGCTTGCGCAGCCGCTGCCTATTACTGTGTAGAGTCACTGTGCCTACGACGGCGAATTGATCCGTGCCAGAAGTAGAGGGCATCCTCCGATCGCTTGATGGTGATGTCCCTTCCCAGATACCTTGCCGCTGCTCCGAGGCGTCGGCGTATGGCCGCGAGTGATTCTTCGGGACCTGCGCTGAGCCGGCCTGCTTCACCGACGGGCACGCGTTCGATGTATCCAACGTACTCGCGCATGAGCGCTGCGCGAGTGCCCGAGGCGCTCTGCAACTCCGCTTCGCTTCGTGTCATCGATTCAAATGTGGGCATAGGTATGTTCCTTCCTCCCTGAGCCTTGTGGCTTTCTTCCGCCTCGTTCCATCTGGGGAACAGGAGGGCAGCATAGCCATTCGCTCTGCCGCGTACAAGCAGCACATGTGGTCTCCTCACCAAGAATGACGCTGTTGGCATGTGAGACGTTGGGGGCACTCAATTGGGAAGGAAGGAGGCTATTGTCTTCTAATTGACGGTGAGCGCCGCTCGTTGTTGCCGCTCGTGTGTCTTGTGATCCGCCCCAGAGTCTGTACCACTCGCTATTTGGGACCGGCAAGCCGACAATCAAGGAAGTCACCACTTGCTAGCGTATGCCGTGGTAGTGGGCGTGGAGCTTGTTGGAGGCGGCGAAGCCGCGGCAGCCTTCGCAACGACGACCACTAGACCAAATAGTGGCACCTCGGCCACAGGGCAAACTGCCGCCATCTCGGGTATGGGCTAAACCCCTTCTCAGAAGTGAAGGGTAGCGAAGAGGACTTATTGCCGGTGACCGTAGTGCTGAGCAAGCTCGGCGAGTAGCCGTAGTGGCAGCTCACAGGGCGCCAATTGGCCAGACTCCGGTTCTCACAGACGAGACCAGGCGCTCCCATGGCAATGGGCTGGCCTTCATCGTTGCTGCACTGGCATGATGTGTGGTGTAACGAACTGAAGGAGTTCAGAGCGAGAGGAGGCGCATAGTGGATGAAACGCATGGTCAAGTTGGCGAGACGGCGCTATTAGACTTCTGCTCGGATGCCGAGGTACTGTCGTTGTTGGGCCAGCCGACTGCCGTAAGGCAGTTCGCCAAAATCCTACGCACTCGGGAGCTCACACCCAGTAGTGGTGCGGAATATCATTCAACCGTAAATGGCTATAAATTAGTACTGGGAGCCGCTCTATACGGCTTACTGCAGGCTGCGGTCTGTTGGCCTGACATATTGGGCATCGAGGACAGTGACCCCAACCTCCTCAATTGGTGGCAATATGTTCGTACCGGCGGCAGCCCTGCCTTGCACGCAGCCTTCACAGATGGCAAATCGAAGCAGGCTAGACTAGTGAGCCGTATAGCGGAACACGTAGACAGTGTACGTTCGGCGGATTCGATGCCCGAATTCCGTGCAGTAGCAAGGAGAGCCGGCAACCTGGGCAAACTCCTCGGAACCGCGGCGAGGCGGTCTACGCCTTCCAGATTCGACAGAGCTTCAATCACTAGCGACGTAGAAGAGATTCTCAAATTGCGCTCCATAGAAAGATTCCTCGATTACCTCGAGTTCAGTCGTACGCTGGAAACGAGTTATGGGTTTATTTGGCGTGGAGCTGACCAAGACGATGGAGGAACATATGGTTCATTTGAGAGTATTGCCACCCACCTTGACTACATCGCTCCGTTTGGTTCTGGAAGAGAAGCTGTACTCAAATGGAAAAGTGGTGTGATCACTGCTATGCTTATCGCGCTTCAGCAACTTCACGTCATAGAAGACTCAGCTGATAACCCCGATCTGTTCCAAGACATCATGAGTTCATTGATAAGTTTGACGAGCCTTCTGATGCACATAATCGGCGAAAAGTTCCCGAGCAGAGAGTTTGGGCTCATGCTGCCGCTACCACTGTCAAGCCAGGATTGGCGTCGACTGCAGGCGACAACTCGCCCGGTTACGGCGAAGCAGCAGCTTGAAGCACTGGTCGGCAATGACTCAAGGACACTGATCGCCGACGAATCTGTACATCCATCGCATTTGCATCTTGTTCTAGCAGGAGCTACGTCACTTTTGAAAAGAAAAGACAAGTTGCAATTAGTCCGCGTCCGGCACAGTGATACTTCTGACGGGTTAACTTGGTACTCAATGGCTGTGCAAATTCCTAGCCCCAATTCGATAGTCAATTTGTCCAAATGGTGGGTGTTTTACAAAGTCTACGAAGAAAGAGCCCCTAGAAATAGAATATCCAAGTCAAAAGCACTGGTCGATGAAGTCCTCGCGCAATTCGAGCCACGAATCGCGATCAGAGAATTGTCAGACATTAGCCTCGGAGACTTCCTGGACATCTGTGAACCAGCGGCCTGGAGGCATCTCCTGAAGGCGGGACGTAGACTAGAGAATACGAATTCCCGCTTGAAGGGCTTGTTGCCTGAGTTGTTGGCGGCGATCCAGCTCACGCATGAGGGCTACCAGAATATCCGAATTCGTGCAAAATTGACCAAACTGAACAACATGGAATTTGATGTGGTTGGCGTTAAGCAAGATGTTGAGGGCTACAAGGTTATGGTCGTAGAGGTAAAAGGGCGCGGAGACTCTATCCACAATGTGAAACGCGAGATAGAAGGGTTCTCATCTAAAGTGAATCACCTGAGATTACACTCATCACAACTCACGAGCGCCTTAGGATATGGCCACGGCACTCAGGCTATAGGATCTGTCTCGGGACGTTTTGTGGCAATGACTGAAATGGAATCCCTTACGGCGGATGCCGGCGGAGTCGAGGTTTGGGATTACAATCGCTTCACCAGCGAGCTTATTGGCTCATATCTCCCTCGGTGGTTCCTTGACTTGCTACAGCCATGGATCATGATTCAGGAGCTCAATTGGCACAATCTAGAAGAGCGGATAGCAGCTGAGCATTCCGACGGTTCTCCAATTGAACATATTGGACTTGCATCGCTTTTGGGGCTACCACAAAGGGAACCCTGGTAGTTGTACGGCTTGGCGGAGTAAGGTGCCTCCTGCGGCTCACTTGCTAGGCACGACTTTCAGGCACACACTTTTAGCCTGAAGATGGACCACAATCAGCCAATGAACTGGTATTTGTTCCAGCCCGAGCCATAATCGTAGGTGAATGGATCCCAGCGTTTGTACGACTCGCGATGCTGGTTCGGCAACGAGGGCTCAAACCAGACAGGACTCTTGATCAGCTTCCGTCGTCAACTGACCTAAAGTCCCACCGCCCATGTGTACCCAATTTGTTTGGATTGGCTGATCGATATCCTTGACCCGATACACCGCATGCGCGTGTCAGGCAACGCCTACTACACCACGATAACGGCACCCACATACGAAGGCGTAGTGGACGAGGACATCCGCGTTGGCATTGTTCTCTACTACCGCTCGCCACAGCTTGTCGGCTGCGACTTGTGCGAGCGGAATGAAGGGGAGTCGTTCACTCACCGTTACGGTGACAAGGCACCGTTCGATGTCTTGGGTGGCGCGCCCCTATGCCCAGACTTGGTCGCACTGGCCGCGCAAACTGACGACACCTTTCGAGCGCACAGGGACGAGCTGCTAGACGGCGTGCCGACAAATCACTTTTCGGACGAGGGACCTGTCGGGCCCGTGGGCCGCGTTGGCGATCTTCCGGAGGGCTTGGTGTCGGATAAGCTCGAATTCTGGACTGACTACGAGACCGGGCAGCTAGTGCAGGTGGTAATGGAAACGACGTATCACGACCGGCGCCGGGAGAACGGCCCGGTGCTGGAGCGGATGCAGCGATGGACTATCACCTTTTCCGGCGTTGGCGAGCCGAACGTCATCACTGCGCCGACGCTGGGAGGTGGATAGGCGGGAACGGACGGGGCTGGCTTGCTCACGGATTGCTCACGACTCCCTATCTAACGGGGCTCAATAGGGCGTAACACAAGCGACCGGCAAATGCTCGTTTAGCAGTCCACGGCCTTACGCAGAGCAACACAACAGGACACGGCATGACGCCTTGGGCAGAACACATCGTTCAGTTCGGGGTCGGGTCGGTCCTTCTCTGCCACCGGGCACCTCCGTTGGGTGCAGGGTAGCACGGTTGGGCGCCGCTTTTGCCAGGAGCGTGGCGCTCTGGTACGGTGCGCTCACACCAAATGTCACCTACGGGAGCGTAAGCAGCGATGGCCTCTTCTTGGACTGCACTCGAAGTCGATAACGACCGGATGGACGTCTACCTGTCCACGCCGTCGGCGGCAGGGCCGGCGCCGGGCGTCATCGTCATTCAGCACGCCGGCGGCGTCGACAACTTCATTCAGACGATGTGCGACCGGCTTGCAGCGGAGGGCTACGTCGCCGCCGCGCCCGACCTCTTTCACCGGCAGGACGACAACATCCTGGAAGAGGTCAAGGGCATGCCGCCCGGGCCCGAGCGGTTGCAGAAGCTGATGGGCAAGCTGGCCAAGTTCGACGACCACGAGATCGTGCGCGACGTGCAGGCAACGCTAGACCTGCTCAAGTCGCACGAGGGCGTCGCGGGCGGGCCTGTCGGCATCACGGGCTTTTGCATGGGCGGGCGCGTCGTCTACCTTGCCGCTGCGCGCGTCCCGGGCCTCGATGCGGGCGGCATGTTCTACTCTGCGGCGATGAACATGCCCTGGGGCGGCGACGGCGTCGCACCCATCGACCTGAGCGAGGACATCGGCTGCCCGCTCATCGGCTTCTTCGGGAACGACGACGAGAACCCGACGCCGGAACTGGTCGCGGAGATCGCTGCGCGGCTGAATGCCGGCGGCAAGGAGCACGCCTTCCACGCCTACGACGGGGCGGGCCACGCGTTCATGGACTTCTCCAACTCCTTCGCCTACCGCGAGGCGGCTGCCAACGACGCATGGCCCAAACTCGTCACGTTCTTCGACGAGAAACTGAAAGCGGCGGTACCGGCAGGCGGGTAGGGCATGACAAGCATCGTTGCGCTGTTTAGCGAGCGTCCGCAGGCAGAGGCGGCCTGCGACTTGCTGACCGGCGCAGGCTACACGTCGGAGGACGTGACGATGCTCTCACCGCATGCGGGCGATGCGCAGCGCCCGCTCCTCCACACCGGCGAGTCGATCCTGCGGTCGGCGCTGCGGTGGGCCGTCATCGGCGCGCTCGCCCTCGAACTGCCGACGGTCGTCGCCATGCTCGTCATCCCCGTCGATGTGACGGTCAAGGTGCTGCTGCTGGCGTCGGTATGGAAGTTGGGGGCGGCGTTCGGCGCATGGCTCGGCGGCATGTCCGGCTCGGAACGCGGTATCGACGAGGACATGGCGCGCGACTACCAGGCGCACCTTGCCAAGGGCCGCTGGATAGTGGCGGCCGCAGTGCGCCGGCCGGACCGCATGGGCGCACGCGGCATCATGATTGAGAGCAGCGCGATCGAGGTGCGCGACGTCCGGGGCACGCTGGAGCTGCGCCCGCAGGGCTTCCGCGCGCGAGACCTAGTCCTAGCAAGGAGCAGATAGCAATGATTGACCCCAGTGACCGGGTGAAATGGGTCTATGACGCGGGCAGCAAGGAAGAGTTGCAGTCCCGCTACGACCAGTGGGCGGCGGAATACGACCAGGACCTCGAGAACGAGTTCGGCTACGTCGCGCCTATCCGGGCGGCGGATATGTTCGCCCGGATGGTCTCGTCGGATGCCGTCGTGCTCGACGCAGGCGCGGGCACCGGGCTCGTGGGCCTCGAGCTTGCGAAGCGCGGCTTCGGCACCATTGACGCCATCGACCTCTCCCAGGGGATGCTTGAAGAAGCGGGGTCCAAGGGCGTCTACCGCGGCCTGCGCCAGATGGACCTTACCGAGCGGCTGGACATCGAGGACGGCGCGTATGACGGATGCACCTGCATCGGCACGCTCACCTACGGCCACGTCCCGGCCAGCGCCATCGATGAGCTGGTGCGGGTGGTCAAGCCGGGCGGGGTGTTCGTCTACAGCCTGCGCCCCGAGCTGCTCGAATCGCACGGGTTCGCCGCCAAGCACGCCGAACTAGCGGCGGCAGGCAGGCTCGAATTGCTCGAGCAGGGCGACACCTTCCAGGGCCTGCCAAAGGGCGAACCCGACCTGGTCTATAACATCTGGGCCTTCCGCGTTCTTTAGAGGAACGGCTAGCCTAGGCCGCGCTCGGCGACGGTTAGGGGCTCGATGCGCACCGTAAGCCGCGTCTCGCCCTCGCGGTAGCCCTGGTAGACGGGGTTGCCCGTGTACTTGAGCGACAGCGCGTCGATGAGCGCGGTGTCGGGGGTGACCTCGGTCACGCGGCCGCGTACCCACAGGCATCGGTAGGCGTGGCCAAGCCCCATGACCGACAGCGCAACGCGCCCGTCGCGCTCGATGTTGCGCGTCTTCAAGCGGCCCGTCGCGGTGTTGAGCAGGATGTCGGTGCCGTCCGTGTCGACCCAGACGGGCGTTACCTGCGGAGAGCCGTCCTTCATCAGCGTGGCAACGTGCGCGTAGACGGGCTCGCGCAGGAAATCGATTTGGGCTTGGGACAGGGATACGCCCATCGTGTGCTCCTTGGTGCAGCGGTGCCCCTAGGGTAGCGCATCCGCAGTAGGAGCGGGGTTACAAGGCGGCGATTGCCGCGCCAGCGCCGGCGGCGAGCGGGACGACCAGCCACGGCGGCGCGCGCCAGAAGGCCAACAGCCCGAACGCACCGACGACCACGGCGAAATCGCCCGGCGCCTTCACTGCGCTCGTCCAGACCGGGTCGTAGAGCGCGGCAAGCAGCAGCCCCACCACCGAGGCATTCACGCCTCGCAGGGCCGCGCGCGCGTAGGCGTGCCCGCGCAGCGCCTCCCAGAAGGGCAGCACGCCCGCCACCAGCAAAAAGGAGGGCAGGAAGATGGCGGCGAGGGCGAACAGTCCGCCCGTCCACGCGCTGCCGAAGGTCTCCATCACTGCGCCGAGGTAGGCGGCGAAGGTGAAGAGGGGGCCGGGCACCGCCTGCGCCGCGCCGTAGCCTGCTACGAACTCGTCTAGCCCGACCCACCCCGGCGACGTGACCTCCGCTTCCAGCAGCGGCAGCACGACGTGTCCGCCGCCGAACACGAGCGAGCCTGCGCGGTAGAAGGCGCTGAACACGCTCAGCGGCTCGCTGTCCACCGCGCGCGCCGCCAGCGGGAGCCCGACAAGGAGCGCGGCGAAGAGCAGCAGCGCAACGGCTCCGAGTGCCCTTGGCACGCCGCTTTCTGACCGGGGGACATCTTCCGCCGCCGATCCCCGCAGCAACAGGACCCCGGCAAGCCCCCCGGCGGCGATGACCGCAAACTGCGCGAGCGCGCCGCCGACGAACACCAGGGCGAGTGCGCCGCCGAGAGCAATGGTCTGGCGCAGGCGGTCGGGGGCGAGGTTGCGCGCCATTCCCCACAGTGCCAGCGCCACGACCGCAACGGCCACGCTCTTGAGCCCGCGCAACCAGCCCGCGTCGCCCAGGTCGCCGGCTGCGCCGACGCCGATGGCGAAGAGGATGAGGGCGATGGCGGACGGCGCGGTGAAACCGAACCAGGCTGCCAGGCCCCCCAGCAGACCGGCGCGGTGGATGCCGACGGCCATGCCGACCTGGCTGCTGGCCGGGCCGGGCAGCATCTGGCCGAGCGCGACGAGGTCGGCGTAGGCGGCTTCAGACAGCCAGCGCCGCCGCTCTACGTACTCCTCGCGGAAGTAGCCGAGGTGGGCGGTGGGTCCGCCGAAGGAGGTGAGGCCAAGCCGGGCGGCGGCGAAGAACACTTCCCATACGCGGCCCGGCAGGCGCTGGGGCGGCGTCGGAGGCGCGGCGTCCACGCCTGCTACAAGGCCTTGACCATCGTGACGTGCTCGATCTCCGCTTCCACGAAAGGCTCGCCCACTATCCGGTAACCGGCGCGGGCGTACAGTCGCTGGACGTACGATTGCGCGTGCAGCTCGACGCTGGTCCAGCCTCGCCTCCTTGCCTCCTCTTCCAGTGCGCGGAGAACCGCCGTTGCCATGCCCTGGCGGCGGTGGCCGAGAAGCACGGCCATGCGCCCGATGCGCGCCACCGTGCCGCCGTCCTCCGACGCCTGCGGCACCATCCGTCCCGCCCCAACGATTTGCCCCTCTAGCTCCACGACGGCGTGGACAGCCTGGTCGTCGAGCCCGTCGCGCTCGATGTCGTAGCCGACGCCTTGTCCTTCGACGAACACGACGCGCCGCACCTCGAGCGCCGCATCGAGGTCTGCCTGCGTCAGCGCGATACGCGTGGAGTAGGTCATGGAGGGGATTATAAGGAAATCGGGACGTTCGCTCACCTGCGCGCGAGGTTCGTGCTTTCGCAGGCATGACGGGAGAGGTGGGGAGCCCTTCCCCTCCTTTCGCTCTCGTGATACAACCTTCGCAGCTACCCGGAGGAGGGTGTAATGACGACAACCAAGGTTCAGGTTCAGGAGAAGCCGCTGACGGAGTGGCAGTCGACGTGGGTGGAGCTGATGGGCGCGCAGGTGAAGGTCTACCAGGGCAGCCAGTGGTACCTGCGCGGCATCGAGATGGGCGACCCGTCCAACGAACCGCTGATACTGCTGCACGGCATCGGCGGGCACGGCGAGACGTACGCGCGCAACATCCCCAACCTCGCCAAGCACTTCCACGTCTACTCGCTCGACCTGCTCTACCACGGCTACTCGCAGAAGGAGCCGTTCGACGGCGAGCACATCGTCGACGGCTACGTCGATTCGCTGGTCGACTTCATCGACACGCAGGGGCTGCACCGGCCGCACATCGAGGGGGAGTCGCTCGGCTCCATCGTCTGCTTCCACCTGGGGCTGAAGTACCCGGGGAAGGCGGGCAAGCTGATCCTCAACACCGGCGCGCCCGTGACATGGAAGGACAGGCCGGGCTTCCGCGAGAACCCCGAGGGCTTCCAGGCGCTTGCGAAGACGTCGCTCGACGCGGTCAACAACCCGACGCCGGAGACGATACGCCGGCGCCTCGAGTGGCTGATGGCCAAGCCGGAGCGCGTCACGGACGAGCTGGTGGACATCCGCCTCAAGCTCTACCAGGACCCCGAGGTACGCAAGTCGATGAACAACGTCTACACCAACGCCTTCGTGGACCTGACGCAGTTCGAGAACTACTGGGTTGAGGAGGAGGACTGCGCGCGCTTCAAGGAGGACTCGTTGGTCTTCTGGACCGAGTTCAACCCAGGCGAGGGACCCGACATCGGCGAGAAGTTCCACTCGCTGCTGCCGACGTCGAAGTACTACTGCATGGACGACGCGGCGCACTGGCCGCAGTGGGAGCACCCGGAGGAGCACGACCAGGTGCTGATCGACTTCATTGGCGGGAGGCTGTAGGAGCCTCACCCGCTTCGTAGTGGTGCGTTCTCCAAGCCGCCCCGTTCGCCGTGTGACTCCGGAAGGGCGAACGGGGTGAGGTTGCGGGCGCGCTCACGTGCAGATTTCTGCGAAAGCGGGGTTGACGACGGGGCTAGGGCCGCGCCCCAGCGAGGATCGCCGCCTCCTTGCCGGCGAGCGGTTCGCGCAGGCGCGGGCCCATCTGCGTGACGATGATGGCGGAGGCGTAGGAGCCGAGCGTGGCGGCCTGGGGCGCCGATAGCCCGTGCGTCAGGCCGTAGAGGACCCCCGCTGCGTAGATGTCGCCTGCGCCCGTTGTGTCGACGACCGGCACGCGGTGGCCCGGTACATGGGTGAGGACTCCGCCGTCCCAGATGAGCGAGCCGTCGGCACCGAGCGTCATGAAGACCAGCGGTGCATCCTCGGCGAGGGCGCGGAGGGCGCGCTCGCGCTGCTCCGGCGAGCCGCTTTCCTCGTTGAGGCCGGCGTAGAGCATGGCCTCTCGCTCGTTGCAGAACACGACGTCCGCAGACGCTGCTGCCACGGCGCGGAAGGTGTCGCGGAAGTGCTCCACCATCGACGGGTCGGAGAGGCTGAGGGCGACGCGGACGCCGGCCGATTCAGCGTGGTGGATGGCCGTCTCCGCCGCCTGCATCGCCGTTGGCGAGCCCCACAGGTAGCCCTCGACGTAGACGTAGGCGCTTGCGGCGATGCGCTCGGTGTGGATGTCCGACGGTCCGAGGAGCGCCGATGCGCCGAGGTGCGTCTGCATCGTGCGCTCGCCGTCGGGCGTGACGAGGATGAGGCAGGTGCCCGTCGGGCCGTCCGCCGCCGCCGCGCCGAGGCCGACGCCGGCCTCGGCCAGGCTCTCGCGATAGAGCGCGCCGGCCATGTCGTTGCCGACCTTTCCCGCGTAGTAGGCCGTCCCGCCGAATTGCGCGACGCCGACCATGGTGTTGGCGGCGGAGCCTCCGGCGGCGTAGGTCATCTCG
Source organism: Dehalococcoidia bacterium (assembly GCA_034422075.1). Taxonomy (GTDB): domain Bacteria; phylum Chloroflexota; class Dehalococcoidia; order Lucifugimonadales; family Australimonadaceae; genus S34-282. The sequence continues at coordinate 31,803 of DAOUJX010000056.1, read as the reverse complement.
CGGCCGTCGAGTCCGCCCAGCAGCGCCTGCTGGGCCTCGTGCGTAACGAGCGTCATGACGCCTGCCTCCAGGCCCAGCGCGGCCAGCACGGCGTCGTCGACGCGTACTTCGGTGTCGACGATGGCGTTGCCGACGCCGTAGACGTCGTATTGCTTGGGGGCAGGGGAGGGCATGGCGCAGGCGAAGCGTAACAGACCCCAGTTTCGTTGACACTGGGAGCGCAGCGCCGATAGACTGACCTGCGGTCGCTGGCCGCTCGTTATGCGGTTGGCGCCGACCTCTTCCATGTACGGCCAACGTCGCCCCGAATTCGACCCCGACCAGTTCATGCGCAACGTGCAGGACTGGTTCGATCGCATGCGTGTGCGCGGGCCGCGGGGCGGGGGCATCACCGCGCTGGCCGCCGTGGTGCTCATTGCGCTAGGCCTTCTGTGGGGCGCGACGGGCTTCTACACCGTGGGCCCTGAAGAGCAGGCCGCGGTGCGGCTATTCGGCGAATTCCGCGGGACGGAGGGACCGGGCCTTCACTGGTATCCGCCCGCGCCCATCGGCACGCGCAACGTCGAGGCCGTGCTCGAGACCAAGACGATGGAGCTGGGCTTCCGTTCCGAGCCGTCCCGCGACGAGCCGACGGAGGCGCTGATGATCACCGGCGACCTCAACATCGTCGACATCCAGCTGGTGGTCCAGTACCGCATCTCCAACCTCGGCAACTTCCTCTTCGAGGTCGACGACCCCGGCGATGCGGACCGCGACGCTCGTGAAGGACGGCCCGACGGGCGGACGCTGAAGGACGCGACGGAGGCGGCGCTGCGGCAGGTCATCGGGCAGCGCAGCATCGACGACGCGCTGACGGTCGGCAAGGAGGTCGTCGAGGAGGACACCAAGCTGCTCCTCCAATCGTTGATGGACGACTACGGGAGCGGCATCGAGATTCGCGAGGTGGTGCTGCAGACGGTCCGCCCGCCCGACCAGGTGCGTGACGCGTTCGACGACGTTGTGCGCGCGCGGGTGGACAAGGAGAGCCGCATCAACCAGGCGCTCGCCTACGAGCAGGACCGCATTCCGCGCGCCCAGGGCGCAGCGGAGCAGACGGTGCAGCAGGCGCGCGCCTTCAAGGAGGCGCGCATCGCGAGGGCGCGTGGTGAGGCGCAGCGCTTCACCAGCATCCTTGCCGAGTACCAGAGCTCGGAGGACGTAACGCGCCAGCGCCTCTTCCTCGAGGCGATGGAGGAGGTCTTGCCTGGCATCACGCTGTTCATTCTGGATAGCGAGGCCGCAGGCGGCGTGCTGCCGTTCTTGCCGCTCTCGCCGGGCGCGGACAGCCTTGGGGCAGGAGGCGGCCAGTGAGGACACTGGTAGGCATAGGCGCCCTCTTCCTTGCCGCGGTCATCGTCGGCCCGCAGGCGCTGTTCACCGTGGACGAGACGCAGTTCGTCGTCATCACGCGATTCGGAGAGGTGCAGCGCGTCATATCTGCGCCCGGTTTGAACACGAAGGTGCCGTTCATCGACACGGTGAACACGCTGGACAACCGCCTGCTGCGCGTCGACGTGCCGCCGGCAAGCATGCCTGACGTCGAGAACCAGTTCCTCGACATCGACGCGTACGTGCGCTACCGCATCACCGACCCGCGCAGCTTCCGGGAGGTGCTGCTCAACGAGATAAGCGCCGCGTCGCGCATCAGCAACATCGTGGTCAGCGAACTGCGCGCCGCCATCGGTCAGCGCTCGCGCCCGCAGATCATCGGCGGGCAGATTGCCCAAGGAGGCGAGGGGGAATCGGTTGTCGAGCCGATTCTCGAGCAGGACGGGACGGCGACGCGCGAGGCCATTACGCGCCTCGTCCGCGACCGCGTCGATGCGCGGGCGCAGGACGGCGGATTCGGCATCCAGATCGTCGACGTGCGCATCAAGCGCGCCGACTTCCCGGCTGCAACCGAGGAGAACGTGTTCGCGCGGATGCGTACCGAGCGCGAGGTGCAGGCCAACCGCCTGCGCGCCGAGGGTGAGGAGGAGTTCTTGAACCTCACCGCCGACGTCAACCGTCGTGTCGAGGTCATCGCCGCCGAGGCTGACGAAACATCGGAGCGGTTGCGTGGTGAGGGTGAGGCGGAGGCCATCTCCATCCTCGCCGAGGCGCTGAACGAGGACCCCGAGCTCTTCTCGTTCCTCCGCAGCCTGGACGCCTACAAGCAGGTACTCGCGGAGAACTCGACGCTCGTCCTCGATGCCAACAGCGAACTCTTCAGGTTCCTGCAGAACCCGAGCGGAAGCACAGGAACAGAGGAGTAGGTAAGCCCCGTGTTGCGGGTGTTTGCCAGGCGCCGCTTCTGGCTGCTCTTCCTGTTTGGCGTGGTCGCATTCGCCCTGGGCCTCTTTCTGGGGCGGCTGGCGATACGCAACCTGTCGTTCGCGGACCTCGGCAGCGCGCTGTCGGAGGTCAATCCGTGGCTGCCGCTGGCGGCGGTGGCGCTGGTGCTCATCGCCGGCTATTTGCGCGGCGTTCGCTGGCGCCTGCTGCTGCGCCCGCACGATGTGAGCGCCCGCCGCCTTTTCGTCATCGAGCAGACGGGCTCCGCGCTCGATACGCTGAGCTTCATCCACCTGCTCGACGAGGTCTTCGAGATCGGGATACTCACGGTGCGCGACCGCATCCCGATGGGGACGGTGCTGGCGACGCTGGCGATGCAGCGGACGATGGAGTTCGGCACGACGGTCATCGTGCTCGGCGGGGGCGCGCTGCTCCTGCCGGAAATGCGCGACTACACGGTCTATCTGGCAACGGGCGTGGGCATCGCCGCGCTGAGCATCGTGTTGCTGGTGACGATAGGCCCGGCGCTGGGCCGCATTCCGATCATCGGGCGCGTGCGCTTCATCATGCAGTTCGCCGAGGCGGCCGGACTGATGCGGAGCGAGTGGCCGAGGGCGCTCGCCGCATTCGGGATCTCGATCGTGCAGGCGGTCGCCCTGGGCGCGGCCGGGTGGCTGCTCATCGTCGCCACGGGCTCCTCGCTCGACGTGCTGGCGTCCATCGTGGTGACGCTTGCCGTCCAGTTCTTCGGCGCAGTGGTGCCGGGGCTGCCGCTCGCGGTCGGCAACTACGAGTACGCGGCGGTGGAGCTGTTCGAGCTGTGGGGCGAGTCGGCGGAAGCGGCGGTTAGCTTCACCGTCCTGCTGCGCGGGCTCTTCTACGTGCCCCCGCTCGTCATTGGCGCGATCTTCCTGTCGCGAGAGGGCCTGCTGTCCGTCGGCGCGATACGGCGGCTCATACGCGAGTCGCGCGCCGGCGCGCTGTCGGAGTAGCCCATCCTTGTTTGGCGGGGCGGGGGCGGGTAGCATCAGGCCGCCCGAACCTACGCTGGAGGCCCACACCATGCCCGGTTACCAGACGATCAAGCAGCCCGTCTTCGGCTCGCGCGCGGTCGTGTCCGCGAACCAGCCCATCGCCTCGGCGGCCGGGCTGACGATGCTCGCGGCGGGCGGCAACGTCGCCGATGCTGCGGTGGCGACGGCGTTCGCGTGCGGCGTCGTGGAGCCGCAGATGGTCGGGCCGATGGGCGGCGGCTACATCGTCTACCGCGCCCCGGACGGCGAGGTGCTGGTGATCGACAACTACGCCGAGGCCCCCGGCGCGGCCAGCGACACGATGTACGAGCCCGACGAGTCGGCGGGGTTCGGCATCGTCAAGGGAGACAAGAACCAGACGGGCCATCTGGCGACGGGCGTACCGGGCAATGCCAAGGGGTGGCTGCGCCTGCACGAGTTGCGCGGCAGCCTGCCGCTTGCGCAGGTCCTCCAGCCGGCAATCGACGTGGCGGAGCACGGGTTCCCCATCTCCTCCTACCTGCAGTACTCCTTCCAGAACACGGAGCGCCAGCTTGCGATGTTCCCCGAGTCGGCGCGCATCTTCTTGCCGAACGGCAAGGCGCCGCCGGTCGGGCACCGGTTCGTGCAGACCGACTATGCGGAGTCGCTGCGGCTGTTCGCCAAGCACGGGTCCGACGCCTTCTACCACGGGCCGCTCGGCGAGGCGTTCGCCGCCGAGATGGAGCGCGGCGGCGGCCTGGTGACGATGGCCGACATCGAGCGCTATGAGGTGCGCTACCCCGCGCCGATCCGCGGCACGTACCGCGGCTACGACCTCACCGGCACGCCGCTGACGTCGGGGGGCGGCCTGCTCAACCAGCTCGGCCTCAACATCCTGGAGAACTTCGACGTCGCTTCGCTGGGCTTTGGAACGGCGCGCTACTGGCATTTGCTGATCGAGGTGCTGAAGATCATGTTTGCCGACCGCGCCAAGTACCTCGGCGACCCCGAGTTCGTCGACTTCCCGCAGGATGCGCTGCTGGACAAGGCGTACGCCAAGAAGCGCGCCGAGGAGATCAGCCTGGACAGGGTGGGGCAGTACGAGGGCGGCGACCCGGTCTCCGTCGTCTCCGGCCACACGACGCACCTCACGGTCATGGGCATCGATGGGGAGACGGTGACGCAGACGACGACGCTGAACAACTCGTTCGGCGGGCGCGTGGTCGTGCCGGGCACCGGGCTGCTCATCAACAACAACATGGCGCTGTTCGACCCGCGTCCGGGGCGCCCCAACTCGGTCGGGCCGCACAAGCGGATGCTGACGGCGACGGCGGCAACCATCGTCGAGCGCGACGGCAAGCCGTTCTTCGCCATCGGTACGCCCGGCGGCATCCGCATCTTCCCGACGGTGCTGCAGGGCATCATCAACGTGCTCGACCACGGCATGAACATCCAGGAGGCGGTCGAGGCGCCGCGGCTGTGGGCCAGCGGCGGCATCGTCGAGTTCGAGTCGGGCTGCGACCGCAGCGTCATCGCCGAGCTGGAGCGGATGGGCCACCGCATGACGGAGGCGCCGGTCATCGCCAACTGCATGAACGGCGTGATGGTGGACGAGGCGTCGGGGATGCTGATGGGCGGCGCGTGCTGGCGCGGTGACGGCCAGCCTGCGGCGCTCTCGGGCGGCTACGCGTCCTACCGCGACGACTGGTTCGGCTAGGCCGGGCTCGTCCTGGGGCAGCCGCATCCACCCCTCGCTCCCGGCGGGAAAGAGGCGTATGCGCGCGCTCCTTATGAGGGAGCGGCGGATGCGGGCTTGGTAGACTTATGGGATGGACGCCGCGCTCATCCGCAACTTCTGCATCATCGCCCACATCGACCACGGCAAGTCGACGCTCGCCGACCGGATGCTCGAGGCGACGGGGACGCTGAGCGCCCGGCAGATGCAAGAGCAGGTGCTCGATTCGATGGACCTCGAACGCGAGCGCGGGATCACCATCAAGGCGCAGGCCGTCCGCATGGACTGGCAGCACACGGACGGGCGCGTCTACGAACTGAACCTCATCGACACGCCCGGCCACGTCGACTTCTCGTACGAGGTCTCGCGCTCGCTCGCGGCGTGCGAGGGCGCGCTGCTCGTCGTGGACGCGAGCCAGGGCATCCAGGCGCAGACGCTGGCGAATGTCTACCTCGCGCTGGAGCACGACCTGACCATCATCCCGGTGATGAACAAGATAGACCTGCCCGCCGCCGACGTGGAGCGGACGCTGGAGGAGCTGCACCAGGCGTTCGGCTTCCGCGAGGAGGAGGTGCTGGCGGTGTCGGCGAAGCAGGGGACGGGCGTCACCGGCTTGCTCGGCGCAATCATCGAGCGCATCGCGCCGCCGCAGGCGCACCCCGACCTCCCGCTGCGCGCGCTCATCTTCGACTCCAAGTACGACTCCTACAAGGGCGTCGTCGCCTACGTGCGGGTGGTGGACGGCGCGGTGCACGGCGCGGCGCGCGTCCGCATGATGGCCGCCGGAACCCAGGCCGACGTGCTCGAGGTCGGCGTGTTCAAGCCGACGATGACCAAGACGCCCAGCCTCGAGGCGGGCGAGGTCGGCTACGTCGCCACGGGCCTCAAGAGCTTCGGCGAGGCGCGGGTAGGGGACACGATAACGCTGGCGCGCAGCGGCGCGAGCGAGCCGCTGCCCGGCTACGGCACGCAGAAGCCGATGGTCTTCGCGGGCCTCTACCCCAGCGAGGGGAGCGAGTTCCACGAGCTGCGTGAGGCGCTGGAGCGGCTCCAACTGAACGACGCCGCCCTCGCCTACGAGCCGGAGAACTCGCCGGCGCTCGGTCCGGGCTTTCGCTGTGGCTTCCTGGGGCTGCTGCACATGGAGATCGTGCAGGAGCGGCTGGAGCGCGAGTACGACCTCGACATCGTCGTGACCGCACCTAGCGTGGCGTACAACGTGCTGATGAACGACCAATCGCTCGTGGAGGTCTCGCGCCCGACGGACATGCCGCAGGGCGGCTCCTACGTCGAGGTGCGCGAACCGTGGCTGAGCGTGAGCATCGTGACGCCGTCGCGCTTCGTCGGGGCGATGATGGAGCTCATCAACGCGCGGCGCGGCCACTTCCTGCGCACCGAGTACCTCGACAGCGTGGCGCAATCGCAGAACGGCGCGAGCCTGCCGTCGGGCGACCCCCGCGTCCTGCTCGATGCGCACATGCCGATGGCCGAGGTGCTGGTCGACTTCTACGACCAGGTGAAGGCGAAGTCGCGCGGCTACGCATCGCTGGACTACACGTTCGACGGCTACCGCGCTGCCGACCTCGTGCGGCTCGACATCCTCGTCAACGAGATGGCGGTCGATGCGCTCTCGCTCATCACCCATCGCGCGTCGGCGCAGGCGATGGGCCGCGACCTCGTCGTGCGGCTGCGCTCGCTCATCCCTCGCCAGATGTTCGACGTGCCGGTGCAGGCGGCCATCGGGTCTCGGATCGTCGCGCGCGAGACGGTGAAGGCGATGCGCAAGAACGTGCTGGCGAAGTGCTACGGCGGCGACGTGACGCGCAAGCGCAAGCTCCTCGCAAAGCAGGCGGAGGGGAAGAAGCGCATGAAGCGCGTCGGCAACGTCGACGTTCCGCAAGAGGCGTTCATGGCCGTGCTCAAGATGGAGCGCTGAGATCCCCGTGACGCGGGCCAAGCTCGTTGCGGGCGGGACATGGAAGTCAGGGCATGTTCAGGAGGCGGCCCTCCTTCGCCGTGGGCGACGGTAGCCAGGGAGCTCGCTCCATTGGCAGCACGCTCTCAGACCACCGACGCCGGCCCCGTTGGGGAGCCGGGGCGCATCAGCAGCCTCGATCTGACGCGCGGCGTTGCGGTACTCGGCATCCTGTTGATGAACGCCGTCCACTTCAGGTTCGGCCCCGCGCCCTACTTCAACCTGAGCGCGGGCGGCTCGGAGACGTGGCTCGACTGGGCTGTGGGCATCTTCGGCGAGGTCTTCGTCGACCAGAAGTTCATGGGCCTGTTCTCGATGCTGTTCGGCGCGGGAATGGTCCTCTTCATCGACCGTGCCAGCGGAAAGGGACGGCGCGCGGTCTGGCTGAACCTGTGGCGCAATGCGCTGTTGCTGCTCATCGGCGTCCTCCACTACCTACTGTGGGACGGCGATGTGCTGGTGGCCTACGCCATGTCTTCGGTCTTCCTCATCGCCCTGCGGAAGCTGCCGAACCAGGCGCTCATCCTCCTCGGGGTTGGCGTCTTCGCGCTCTCCATTGGCTGCGCCGCTTGGGCACAGCAGGTCGCCGACACGACTGGCACATCGCTATCCGGCCTCTGGACGCCGGGCGAGGTTGCGGATGACGAGGTGATCGCAGCGCCCGTCCTGCTCGGCTACTTCCTTCGGGCGCTGGGGCTGATCCTCGTGGGCGCGGGTCTGTATCGCACCGGATTCGTGAGCGGGAGCCTGCCCGCAAGGACCTACCGACTGACCGCGATCGCAGGGCTTGGCGTCGGCTTGCCGCTTGCCGCGCTCGGCGCCGCCGTGACCGCGGCGAACGACTATTCCCGCGAGGTGGCCTTTGTCGGCCAAATCCCCAACACGATCGGCACGATTCCCGCATCGCTCGGCTACATGAGCCTGATCCTCCTCTGGAGCAATCGCGTAGACAACTGGCTCAAGCGGCGCCTGCGTGCGGTCGGGAGGATGGCGCTGACCAACTATTTGGCGCAGACGGTGTTGGGCGTGCTTGTGCTGACGGTCTGGCTGGGGGACACCGACGTGGTGAGCCGCAGCGCCGTCTTGGCGTTCGTGCTCGCGGTGTGGGCGCTGCAGCTATGGTGGTCGCAGGCGTGGCTGGGCCGCTTCCTGTTCGGGCCCGCCGAGTGGCTCTGGCGAGTCGCTACCTATCGGAGCGGACAACCGCTGCGCCGCCTGGGGCACGCAGGTCGCGCAGCGTAGGGGGCGCGCTCCAAAGCCAACAGCCGCCGATTCGCTCGAGGTCTAGGGGCAGGCGGCTTGGTCGCTTGGGCGGATGGGCTCGAACGACAGCTGCCAGTTGAAGTTGACACCGGCGGTCCCGGCGTACTCCACGGTGACCCAGTAGCCCAGCGCGCCTTCGTGGGCCACCGGGTGGTAGTCGATGGGCACATCCCAGTAGTCGGAGATGGGAATGGTGTGCTCCGAGACCAGCGCCCGGTTGTCGTCCACGACCGTTACGCCGTCGACGACCCGGTGGCGCTGCAGGGTTGGGTTCGGCGCCTTCAGGGCGCCCAGCGTCAAGCGCAGGGGGAAGTCGGGCCTATCGGAGGAAGGCAGCGTCTCGGGCAATTCCAGCGCGAACACTGCGTTGTGGTAGTTGCACGCCGCGTCGCCGGGCAGCGGCACGAACCCGTCGTACTCGCCCTCGCCCGCAACCGAGAAGCTGCCATCGCTTTCGGGCTGGCCCGGCCCTCCGAACACCACGATTGCCAGGATCAGCACCAGCGCTATCGCCGGGCCGATGATGAGCCAGCGCGACATCGGGCGGCGCCTACTGCTGTCTGGCCGCTAGCGCCTTCAGCCACGCGCGCACCTCGCCGGCCACGTCGTCGCGCTGTAACGCCAGCTCCACGCTTGCCTTGAGCAGGCCAAGGGGCGTGCCGCAGTCGTAGCGTGCGGCGTCGTAGCGGTGCGCAAACACCGGCTCGCGCTCCGCCAGCAACGCGACGGCGTCGGTCAGTTGCAGCTCGCCGCCGGCGCCGGGGGTGATGCCTTCCAGCGCGTCGAATACGGCGGGCGTGAGCACGTAGGGGCCGGTGATGCCGAGGTTGGTGGGCGCATCCTCGACGCTCGGCTTCTCGACGACGTGGGTGAGGCGCAGGTCGCGCTCCGAGGCAGGCGTGCCGTCGACGATGCCGAACCGGCTCACCTGCTCGCGCGGCACCTCGACGACGCCGAGCGTGCTGCCCCCATTGCGCTCATACGCCTCGAGCAGCTGGCGCGTGGCGGAGGGCTCGCCGATAAGCACCTCGTCGGGCAGGTAGACGACGAACGGCTCGTTGCCGACGGCGTGCTTGGCCATAAGGACGGCGTGGCCGAGGCCGAGCGGTGCCGGCTGCCGCACGGCGATGATCTGCGCCATGCGGGAGACGTCGCGCACGACGTCGAGGTACGCGCTGCCCCGCGCCTCGAGCGAGCGCTCCAGGTCGGGGTTGACGTCGAAGAAATCCTCGAGCGCCGTCTTGCCGCGCGAGGTGACGACGATGATGCGCTCGATGCCCGCCTCCCGCGCCTGCTCCACCGAGAACTGGATGACGGGCTTGTCGATGATGGGAAGCAGTTCCTTGGGGACGACCTTCGACACGGGGAGAAAGCGGGTGCCGTATCCGGCGGCGGCGATGACGGCGGTGCGTACGGGCTGCATAGGGCGCAGTCTAGCAGGGATGGAGGAAGGGACAGGCTCCCTCTCCCGCCGAGAGGGACGGGGTGAGGGGGCCCCTTACGCGCCGCCCGGCGACAGGCCCAGCGGCGGCAGGGGGAAGTCGTCGGTGGCGCAGGTGGCCTCGAAGGTCACCATTCGGCCGCTGCGGTCGGCCTGCGCATTGCTGCAGTCGTCGTACCACTTCTCGGCGAGGTTCTGAAGCTCCTCGTACAGGGTGTCGATGGCCTCGTCATCATCCGAACGGAAGAGGTAGGTGAAGGTCTCCTCCACTTCGCCCGAGCCGGCCTTGGTGAGCGCATAGCCGTACAGGCAGTCGCCTACGGAGCACCTCTGAATGCTCACGAGGAAGCCGGAGGGAAGGGCGGAGGCGAGCTCCTCTACCTCGCCAAACATGGATGCGGAGTCGCGGTCGCGCCTGCGGAGGATGTCCTCCATGGCGTCCTCGTGCTCGACGACCAGAACGACGTCGTCCGGGAGGAATGCGAAGGCCTCAGGCAGTTCGCCGCTCTTGACCCATGCCTCGATGTCGTGAGTCTCCTGGTCGCCGTAGTCGAGGTCGCCCAACTCTTCCCGCAAGGCATCGAGGGAGTCCAAACCGCCGAGGAGGAAGACGCTGGCGCCGGATGCTGCCCCAATGACGACGTAGGAGAGGTCGTCCAGGTAGATGCGGAGGGCGTCTTCGAGGTAGGAATCGTCCCACTGCGACTCGGCCTCGCGCACCAGGTCGCGGAGGTCGTCATCGTCGTAGAGCGTGGCAGCGTTGAGGTAGAGGGCGCTGTCGGCCTGGGGCGGCAGCAGGTGCAGGAGGTCGTCGACGCTGCCCCCATCGCCGCTTCCGCCGCTGCAGGCGCTCAGGGCGACCAGGAGGAGGGCGGCGGCAGCGGCGGTGCGGATAGGGCGCATACGGCGCAAGTCTAGCAGGGATGAACGGGAGGGCCCGTGCCACTACAATACGGGAGTTATGGCATTGTCCGTCGAGCAGCTACGACAGCAGCGCTTCTACCTGTGGTTCATGCCCGTCGGGCACATGGCGGTCGACTGGGGAGGGGGCGCGGTGCTGCTGCTTGCCCCCGCATTCGCCGCGGCGCTCGACCTATCGCCGGCGCAGGTGGGGCTGCTGCTGACGACGATGCAGGTCGGCTCCGGAGTGGCCTACGCTCCCGCGGGAATACTCGGCGACCGCGTCCGCAGCCGCGGGCTCATCCTCCTGCTCGCGTTCTGGTGGGTGACCGTCGGCTTCCTCGTGGCATCGTTCGCGCCGGGCTACTGGTCGCTGGTGCTGCTGCTGACGATTGCCATCGTCGGCGTCGCCGCATGGCACCCGGTTGCGACGGGCATCATGGTGGAGGAGATGTCGACGCGGAAGGCGCAGGTGCTGGGCGTCCACACCATCGGCGGAACCATGGCCCACGTGCTTGCGCCGCTGAGCGTCGGCTTCCTGCTGCAGTACATGGACTGGCGCAGCGTGCTGCAGCTGTCCGTGCTGCCCGCGGCGTTCATCGGGGTGGTGCTGTTGTGGTGGTGGCGCCGGATACCCCCGTCGAAGCAGGGGAGCATCAGCAGGGCGGATCTCGGGGCGATGTGGCGTGCGTGGGCCGGTCCCCTCGGCTTGGGCATCGCCGGCATGATCATCGCGTACCAGCTGTCGTACGTCGCGCTGCAGGCGATGACGCCGCTCTACCTGACGCAGTACCACGGCTACTCGATCACGTTGGCTGCCGTCGTCTTCTCCGCGATGCTGGCGGCGGGTGCGATTGCGGGGCCGTTCGTTGGGCGCGTTTCCGACCGGATCGGGCGCAAGCCCGTGGCGACCATCGCGCTGCTTGGGGCGGGGCTCTTCGCACTGCTCGGCGCCTTCGCCGACGGCGGAGTGCTCATGATCGGCGGCCTGGTGCTGGCGGGGACGATGCTGACCGGCTCGCGCTCCGTCATGCTGGCGTCCGCCGTCGAGGTGGCGAGTCGGCGCGAGACGACCGCGCTCGGCTTCGCGTTCAGCATCATGGACGGGGTGGGCGCGCTGGGAGCGCTCATCGCCGGGCTCGCCGGGAGCAACGACCTGCGCTTTGCGATTGCGTTCGCGGCGGTGGCGGCCTTCGTATCACTCGTTATCGCGCTTGCGATCCCGTCGCTTGCTCGTTCGCGCCAGCCGGAGGCGCAGCCGGCATAGAGGAATGGAGGCAGGGGCGGGGCGGAGGTGTGCCGTCGTGCCTGCGAGAGCAGGAGTCTGCCCTGCATCAATCCCCGTCTTGGCCCACCCCGCTCGGTTCGCGCCGAGGCCCCTGTAGGACGAACAGGGCGGAGCCCCGATGGTCATGGCATAATGAGGGGTGGCCGTGCTAGACGGGGAGTTAGCGGTGCCCTGTACCCGCAACCCGCTACAGCGGGGTTGAATTCCTCCCCTCGAGTTGGCCCCAGCGCCTCTAGTCCGGGCGTTGCGCAGAGAGCCGGGCCCTGCGCGGCGGAGCCCCGTGAACCCCGTCAGGTCCGGAAGGAAGCAGCGGTAAGCGGTGTGCATCGAGTGCCGCAGACAAGCCCGGTTCGAGCGACGCCCAATGGACCAAGCGCTGGCCAGCCGGTTCAAAGGGAGGTGCACGGCCTCTCTTAATGCCTTCAATGGGGCGGCAGGTCGGAGCGGTGGCTAAGCCTCGCTCCGGCGCCCGCCTAGGCCAGCACTTCCTCACCGACCGCAACATCCTGCATGCGGTGGCCGACGCCGCCAAGGTCGAGGCCGGCGATAGCGTTGTGGAGGTCGGACCGGGACACGGCTCGCTGACGCGCGTCCTTGCCGAGCGCGCCGCCCGCGTCGTCGCCGTCGAACTGGACGACGGGCTCGCCGCCGAACTGCGCCGCACGATGCCGCCCAACGTCGAGGTGGTGCTGGCCGATGCGCGCGAGACGTCGCCGCGCGAACTGCTCGACGGCTGCGGTCCGTACCGCTTTGCCGGCAACCTGCCGTACTACGCCGCGCTGCCGATACTGCGGCGCTTCATCGAGAGCGACTGCCCTCCACGGACGGCTGCGGTGCTCGTGCAGAAGGAGGTCGCCGATGCGCTGTGTGCCAAGCCGGGCGACATGTCTCTCGCATCCCTCGGAGTACAGCTCTTCGGCGCCCCCCGGCTGGTGCGGCGCGTGCGGCCGGGCTCGTTCACGCCGCCGCCGCAGGTGACCTCCGCCATCGTCGCCGTCGACCTGTACGAGGAGCCGGCGGAGGGCATCGACAACGCGGCGCGTTTCTTCGACCTGGCGCGGGCGGCGTTCGCCGCGCCGCGCAAGCAGCTCCGCAACGCCCTCTCCAGCGGCGCGGGCGTGACCGTCGTTGAGGCGCAGGCGGCGCTGGAGTGGGCGGGCATCGACCACACCCGCCGCGCCGAGACACTGAGCCTTCAGGAGTGGGCGTCGCTCTATCGCGCGTGGCGGCGGCGCGTGGGGTAGGCGCTCGACTAGACTCTGCCTCCCATACCTATGTGAGGAGGCCGAGAATGGACGACGCACGCAGCCGGGCCCAGGAGCGCCTGAATGAGATGTACCGCAAGCGCGGGTACGTCGTGGGCTTTCACAAACTGATGGTGCAGGCAGACCCCGACTGGGTCGAGCCGTACGATGCCCTGGTCGAGCAGACCTACCTCAGAGAGCGCGTGCTCGACCGCAAGACGAAGGAGCTGTGCCAGACGGTGGTGCTCGCCGCGCTGCGCAGCGACACCGACCACATTGCATCGCACGTGAGGCAGGCCATCGCACACGGCGCGACGCCGGACGAGGTGCTGGAGGCACTGGAGTGCGTGCTGATGCTCACCGGCGGCCTCGGGTTCGGCGCGGGGTTGGCTGCGTGGGCGCGCGTCGTCGGATTGGAGGAGCTGGAGCCTGCGGTCTAGCAGGTGCGCCGCGGCGGGCGCTCGCGTAGAATCGCCACCGCAACGTGCGGAGGTGTGTGGCAATGGCAACGGATCTGGAAATCAGGGACGGATACGTCGAGGCGAACGGCAACCGGCTGCACTACCTGGAGGCGGGCGACGGCTTTCCGCTCGTGCTGCTCAACGGGCGCGACGCGCTGATGTCGGGCGAGCAGTGGCGCATCAACATGCCGGCGCTGGCGGAAGTGGCGCACGTCTACGCGCTCGACGTGTTGGGCTACGGCAAGTCCGACCTGCCGGCCGAGGGCTACTCGTTCGACACCTTCATCGAGATGGTCCGCGGATTCCTCGACGCCCTCGGCATCGAGCAGGCCGACATCGGCGGGCAGAGCGCGGGTGGATGGTTTGCGGCGCTGTTCGCGTGGCGCTATCCCGAGCGGACGCGCAAGCTCATCCTCGTCGGCAATGCGGGCGCAAACCTCCACGCGCCGCCCGTGCCGACGGAGTGGACACCGCCGGAACGCGACTACATCCGCGAGCGCTTCCAATGGGCGTTCGAGGACAACCTTGAGATTACCGACGCGATGGTCGACGAGGCGTACGAGCTGGCGCGCCGACCCGGACGGGGTGAGGCCTGGCTCGCGATCATCGAAGCGACGCACGACATGGCCGAGCGCGAGAAGTACCTGCTCGTCGAGAAGTTCCCCGACATCAGCGCGCCGACCCTGGTGGTGTGGGGCTCCAACCCGACCGGCATTGCGCTGGAGTACGGGGAGATGGCCGCCGCGCGAATGCCCAATGCGCGACTGGCCGTCATCGAGGGCGGCAGCCACAGCGCGCAGGGAATCAGGCCGCGCGATTTCGAGCGGGAGGTTGTCGCCTTCCTGAGCGAGCCCGTCTAGACGGCGTGCCTGCGCTCCGCCTGCTCGCGCCGGCCAAGGTCAACCTCACGCTCGAGGTGCTTGGCCGCAGGCCGGACGGCTACCACGAGGTGCGCACGGTCATGCAGGCGGTCGACCTGTGCGACGAACTGCTGCTTTCGCCCTCGACGGAGCTGTCGCTGCGCGTCATCCCTGCCGATGCGGCGCCGCTCGAGGCCAACCTCGTGCTGCGCGCCGCGGAGGCGCTCGCCGCCCGTGCGGGGGTGACCGACGGCGCGGCCATCACGCTGCACAAGCACATCCCCACCGCCGCCGGCCTCGGAGGGGGCAGCAGCGACGCTGCCGCGACGCTCCTGGGCCTCCGCCGACTGTGGGAGCTGGCGGTGGACGACGGGGAGCTGGCGGACATCGCCGCATCGCTTGGCAGCGACGTGCCTTTCTTCCTGTGCGGCGGGACGGCGCTGGCTACCGGCCGCGGCCAAACGCTCTTGCCGCTGCCTTCGCCGCAAGAAGAGGTCATCGTCCTCTTGGCACCCGGCGCGCCGGGGCTGGAGGATAAGACGCGCCGCCTCTACGGCATGCTGCGCCCCGAGCACTACGCGGCCGGCGAAGCGACGGATGAGGTGGTCGGGCGCCTGCACGCGGGCGAACCCATAGCGGAGATGCTCGTGAATACGTTCGAGGCGGTGGCCGCCGACGCCTACGCCGCGCACGGGGAGTACCGCGAGGCGCTTCCGCGCTCGGTGCTTGCGGGCGCAGGGCCGTCCGTGTTCGCGCTCTTTGCAAACGAGACGGAGGCCCGCCTCGCGGCAGACAGGCTGGCGCGCCAAGGCTATAGCGCCTATGCGGCAAGGATGTTGCCCGCGTGGGGGCCGGACGGTCTGGAGGTAGACGCATGACGAGGCTTGCCGACGAGCGATGCACCGCGTGCCGCCCCGGCTCGCCCGTGCTGACCGAGGATGAACTGGCGGCGGCGCTCCCTCAACTGCCGGGTTGGGGGGTCGTCGAGCGGGACGGCGTGCGCGCGCTGCACAAGCGCTACGCCTTCCGCTCCTTCACCGACGGCTTGGTGTTCGCCAACGCGATAGGCCAGGCGGCGGACGAGGAGGACCACCACCCGCGCATCGTCGTCGAGTATCGCTGGGTCGAGGTCTCATGGACGTCGCACGCCATCCACGACCTGCACCGTAACGACGTCGTGATGGCAGCTAAGACCGATACGCTGTACCTCGCAGAGTAGACCGATGACGCTGCTCCGGTTCGTCCACGCCGCCGACCTGCACCTCGACAGCCCGTTCAAGGGCCTGCGCGACGCTGCGCCGGAGGGTATCGCGGGCGAGATCGCCAACGCGACGTTCGGGGCGTACGAGAACATCATCGACCTGTGCATCCGCGAACGGGTGGATGCGCTGCTCGTTGCCGGCGACGTCTACGACGGCGCCGACCGCAGCCTGCGCGCCCAGCGGAAGTTCATCGAAGGGCTGGAGCAACTGGCCGCGCAGGGCATCCGTTCGTTCGTCTGCCACGGCAACCACGACCCGCTGGACGGCTGGGAGGCGAGGCTTGACTACCCGGCCCTCTGCCACCGGTTCGGCGGGGAGTGGGAGCGCGTGCCCGTGTTCGCCGATGAGCCTGACCGCGCCGTCGTCTACGGCATCAGCTACCCGACGCGGGAGGTGCGGCACAACCTTGCAGACAGGCTTGGCGGGATAGACGACGGCGCGTTCTCCATCGGGCTGCTGCACGCCAACGTCGGCAGCGACACCGGGCACGAACCGTATGCGCCTTGCACGGTGGACGACCTGCGGCAATCGGGCGTCCACTACTGGGCTCTGGGGCACGTCCATACGCGGAGCCTCTTGAGCCAACGCGACCCGGTCGCGGCGTACCCCGGCAATCCGCAAGGCCGTCACGCCAACGAAACCGGCCCGCGCGGCGTGTACCTGGTCGAGGTGGACGACCGTGGCAACTCACGCGTGGAGTTCCGCCCGGTCGACCTCATCCGCTGGGAGCGTATTTCCATAGACATAGGCGCACTCGAATCGGAGCAGGACCTGTTGGACGCGCTGCACGCGAAGGTGGAGGAGGTGCTGGAAAGCGCTGATGGGCGCTCGATGGTTGTGCGGGTAATGCTGACGGGCAGAGGCGAGTTGAGCCGCTCGCTGCGCAGGACCGATACCTTGCGCGATCTACAGGATGAGATCAACGGCAGCTGGGTGCAGCGCTCGCCGTTCGCATGGTGCGAACGGATCGAGAATGAGACGTCGGCCCCGTTCGATAGGGCGGCGCGCGCTGGCGGCTCAGACTTCCTGGCCGAGGTGCTGCAGACGGTCGATAGGGCACGCAGCGACGCCGAACTCAGGGCACGGCTGCTCGCCAGCCTACCGGAGCTGTTCGAGCACGGCAGCTATCGCCGCTACCTCCGCGGCGCTGCGCCGACGGACGCTGATCTCGCTGCACTCATCTCCCAGGCCGAAGTACTGGCCACCGATCTGCTGATCGAGGATGAGGCGTGAAGATACAGCGGCTACGCATCGATGGATTCGGCCACTTCGCCGACAAGGAGCTGGGCCCGTTCGACCGGCCTGTCTCTGTGTTCTACGGCCCCAACGAGGCAGGCAAGAGCACGTTGTTGGAGTTCATCAGAAGAGTGTTCTTCGGGTTCCCCGATGGACGTAGTAGAGCCAATCACTACCCTCCTATGGCCGGAGGCCGTCACGGCGGAAGCGTGACGTTCATCACCGACGGAGGCGAGACCGTTATCGTCCAGCGCATTGCTGGCGCAGGTGGAGGACCACTGACGCTCACTACCGCGGCAGGTGTTCCATTGCGAGAAGCAGAGTTGGTGCGCCTGCTAGGCCATCCGCTAGACGTATTCCAGAGCGTCAGTACCTTTACGCTAGACGAGCTGCACAGCGACGAGATGCTGAGAAATGACAGCATTAACAGCCAGATATACAGTGCAGGGATGGGGGCTGCAAGGCTGCCTGGCGCCCTGCGCACGATGAAGGCCGAAAAGGAGAAACTGTTCAAAAGTGGGGGACGTACGCAGGCTATCTACGACACCGCTGACCAGCTGAGAGAAATCGACGCAAAGCTACGGGATGTTGCCAACAACGCGACGGAGTACGGCAGGCTTACGGCGCGACTCGAAACGATAGGGAGGGAGCTTGAGGGCCTGGACAACCTTCACAGAGAGTACCAATCCCTCTATGAGCAGGAGCAGCGGCTTGTGGACGCCTGGGAGGATTGGAATGCGCTTGACGAGGTCGGGCGGCGGTTGGATCAGTTGCCGGTCATTGACGATTTCCCGGCTAAGGGAGTGAGTCGTCTTGAGGCATTGGAGGAGCGGGTTCAAACTGCGGAACGTGAGCGCCAAACCGCGAGCCGCAAGGCTGAGGATCTCAGGCCGAAAGCGAAGGTAAGGGTCGCGCATGAGAACATTCTTGACTACTCACCCGGCATTCGCAGATTGGAGCGGGGCCGTGATTCCTTTGACAGTTCGGTCGATAGCCTTCCACAGCGCGAAGGAGAACATCAACGCCTCCAAGAATCCTTGGACGAGGTACTGAAGGACCTTGGCCACGACTGGGATACGACGCGCCTAGAGGAATTCGATATGTCGTTGGTGGTTCGCGACGAGATCGCGAGGTTTGGAAGGCGTCTGCGAGAGGAGGACAAAGAAGTTGACCGTCGAATAGGTAGACTCGACCAAGCCACATACCGACTTGAAGAGGCCATGGAGGCAGAGCAGAGGGCCACGCAGGCGCTCAGCCTTGCTACGCAGTCAGGCAACCCTGAGAAGGGCAAGGCCGCAGCACTCATCGCAACCATCGGTTTCGTCGCTGGAGTCGGCCTCTTGGCATTAGGGGCGATTCTCGGTGGAACGGCCCTCTCTATGGGAATCGTGGGGGGCCTAGCAGTCTTGGCAATTGCCGCATACCTGTTCGTATCAAGGCAACCCACTGCGAGTGCGAGGGTAGCAGATGCGCGTCCTTCCACAGAGACCGACAACATCAAGACTCTAAGAAAGCGAATGAAAAAGGCCGAAGAAGATGTCGAGGAGGCGAAGAACAACCAGCATGCCGTTCAAGAGCAATGGCGGCAGTGGCTTTCCGACCGACGCCTTCAGGAGACCCTCTCGCCGGAGACCGCCGGGGAGTTCCGCACTAAGCTAGAGCTAGGACGTACCCACTTTGGCAATGTGAGAGATAGCAGTAAACGCATAAAGGCCATTCAGGAGGACATCGACAATTACGCTGATGTGGTGGAGCCCTTGGCTAAGGAGTTCGACACTGAGTTTGACAGGGGGGATTTGCGCATAGTCGCTGCCGCTGCTGACAAACTGGTGGCATTGCACAATGATGTCGCCGGGAAGGTCAAAGCGCGGATGGAAGCAATGGGTGCGTTGGAAACTGCTGATAGTGACCTGATCGAACGAGAGCGGGATCTTGGCGATGCAAAGGATGAGCGGCTACAGCTGCTTCAGTCTGGCGGCGCAGCCGATGCTGAAGAGTTTCGGAAGCGCGCAGATATCTACGGGGAGCGGGCAAAGCTCAAGGAGCATCAGCGTGATATCCGAGGTCGCCTGCAGCGTCTCAGTGGACCGGGAGACGCTTTCGAGGCGTTGATGAAGCGGCTTGAAGAGACGACGGATCTGCAGGCAATCAACAATGCGGTCAGAAAAGCAGAGGAGGCCACAGAGACAATAGCTACTGAGGCACGGGATTTGTCTACTGAGCGCGGAGAGGTGCAACAAGCGCGCCGAGATCTAGTCAGCGAAGAGGAGTCATCACGGCTGCGAATGGAGCGCAGCCAACTGGCGGAGAAGATACAAGGACACGCCCGAGAGTGGGCGGCTTATGCGATTGCAGAAAACTTGCTCAGGGAGGCGCAGAGCAAATTCGAGCGTGAGCGCCAACCTGACATCATTCGTAACTCGCAAGATTTTTTCTGCCATATCACTCGAGGGCAGTATCAGACTGTGGTTCCGTCGCTTGAGAAGCGAGAGATACACGTTACTGACCGGAGCGGGCGCACCAGGCAGCCGAACGAGTTGAGTCGGGGGACGCGTGAGCAGCTGTTCCTATCGCTACGATTCGGCTATATCCGCTATCTGGGCGAGCGGGCAGAACGGCTGCCGGTGCTCGTCGACGAGGCGCTGGTCAACTTCGACCCGGAGCGCGGCGAGAACGCCGCTGCCGCATTCACCGAACTCGCGCAGACCAACCAGGTGCTCGTGTTCACCTGCCATCCGCAAATCGTCGAATGGTTCCGAACGGCGGCGGTACGGCTGGGCGAGGACGAGCCGCAGGTCATCGACATCTAGCCGCCGTTCCCGTTGCTGGCGACAGTCATCCCTTGCGGCGCACCATTGCGGGGGCTACGCTGGGACGCCGTGGCCAGGCAATTGCAGAGTGCGCGCCTTTTTCAACCGCAACGCTCCAGCGACGCTGTCGTCGCCGTTGCAGTGGACCGCTTGCCGCGCGAGAGGGTGCGCATCAGGGCGGTGCGTTTCCACGGTGCGCGCGTTGCCGACGGCTACGACGGTGCGCCGCAGGGCCTTGCGCCATTCGCGGGAGATGCGCCTATCGCCGGGTTCGGCTTGGCCGAGCGCCTTGCTGGCGTCACTGCGCTGGGCGCGGACTTCGCCGAGAGCGTGTGGGACGTCGGTGAACTCGCATCGTACGTCGCGCCTGAAATCGACGGCTCGTCGCTTGAGGCGCTTGCGAGCGCGCTTGGCGTCGATGCGCCGCCGGATGAGCCTGCCGAACAGGTGCGGCTGGTCTATGCGGCGCTCTTCGCCCGTGCCCGTGCGCTCGCCCCGGCGGCCCTGCACCGCCTCACAACCCTGCTTACGCAGGCGCAGAGCCCGCTTGCTGAGTTGGTCGGGCAGCTATCGGAGGCAAGCGGTGGGCAGGGCGGACCGGTGCTCGGCGTCGATACGCGCGAACTGCAGGAGCGGCTGCAGCGCCCGCGTTCGATCGGCGAGCCACTTGGCAAACCCGGCATCGACCCCGACGAGGTGGAGGGCGTGCTCGCTCCCGGCGGACAATTCGCGCGACGCTTTCCCGGATTCGAACCGAGGCCGGAGCAGGTCGCGATGGCGCGGGCTGTCGCGCAGGCGCTCTCCACGCCGGAGTCAGACGCGCCGCAGCAGTTGCTCATCGAAGGCGGTACCGGCATCGGCAAGTCGGTCGGCTACCTCGTGCCGGCCATCCTCTTTGCGCTGCGCAACAACGCGCGCGTCGTCGTCTCCACCAACACCATCAACCTGCAAGAGCAGCTGATCCACAAGGACATTCCCGACGTCCTCGCCGCGCTGCAGGACGTACAGGGGCTTGACCTCTCTCGCTTCCGCTACACGCAATTCAAGGGTAGGGCGAACTACCTCTGCCTGCGCCGGTGGAGTTCGCTCATGGCCGCCCCCTCGCTGAGCGCAGACGAGGCGCGCATGCTTGCCCGCTCGCTCGTCTGGATAGACAGGACGCTGACGGGCGACCGTTCGGAGCTGTCGCTGCGGGGGCGCGAGCCGGCCGCGTTCGAGCGCATATCGGCTTCCGGGTTTGCAGCGTGCCCCGGCGCGCGCGAGGGCGCCTGCTTCTACCGCCACGCGAAGGACGAGGCGTCGGCGGCGCACCTCGTCATCGTCAACCACGCGTTGCTGCTGTCGGACCTGAAGGTAGAGGGGGCGCTGCTGCCCGAGTACGACTACCTCATCATCGACGAGGCGCACAACCTCGAGGCGCAGGCGACGCAACAGTTCGGCTTCCGCTTGACGCAGGGCACGGTCGACGACGTGATCGACCAGGGCGCCGGGGCGCTGCAAGGGGTTAGCGCGGCGCTGCGCGTCGGCGCGCTCGATGCCGGGCGCAAGGAGACGGCCATCCGCTTGGCCGAGGCGGCGCTGATGCCGCTTCCGGCCGTCCGCGATGCTTGGCGCGACATGATGGGCGGCCTCGTGGGCTTTGCCAAGCAGCACCGCCGCTCCGATGAGGAGGACGACCTGCGTATCCTCGCGTCCATGCGCTCGCAGCCCGAGTGGTCGGAGATAGAGATCGCGTGGGACAACTTCGAGCGGCAACTCAAGGGCGTTGCGGACAGGGTCGAGGCCTTCGCGCGCGACCTCGATTCGCTTGACGCCGACGGCGTGCCGGGCTTGGAGGAGCGCAAGGGCGAACTCACGCAATGGCTGGTTGATCAGGCGGAGGCGAGAGAACAGGTTGCCGGTTTTGTATCGCGCCCCGACCAGACGATGGTCTACTGGTTCGGAGGCCAAGGTGGCGGTGCGAGCCTTAACGGCGCGCCACTGGAGGTGGCGAGCAGGCTGGAGCCGCTCTTCTCCGGACGGCAGGCCACCATCCTGACGAGCGCGACGATGACGGTTCGCGGCGATTTCGCGCTGCTCCGCGGCCGGCTCGGCCTCGAATCGCCGGCCGAGCTGGCGCTCGACTCGCCGTTCGACTACGAAAAGGCGGCGTTGCTGTGCATCCCCGTGGGACTCCCGCAGCCGCAAGCAGCGGACTTCGACACGCACGCTGCTTCTGCGCTCCACGACCTTGCGTTGAAGGCGGGTGGGTACACGATGGCGCTGTTCACGTCGCACGCGGCGCTACGCTCCGCCGCGACCGCTCTGCGGCGCAGGTTGGGGCCGCACGGCATCCAGGTGCTCGCGCAGGGTATCGACGGCACGCCGCAGCAGCTCATCGTGCAATTCCGGCAGCAGCCGCGGGCCGTGCTGCTGGGCACGGCATCCTTCTGGGAGGGCGTCGACATCGGCAACGCGGCGCTGAAGGTGCTGGCGCTCGCGCGTTTGCCGTTCGCCGTGCCGAGCGACCCGGTCTTCGAGGCGCGCTCCGAGCTGTACGAGAACCCCTTCATGGAGTACGCGCTGCCGCTGGCAGTGCTGCGCTTCAGACAGGGGTTCGGGCGGCTGATACGCGGGAAGACCGACCGAGGCGCGTGCGTCGTTCTCGACCCGCGCATTACGCAGAAGCAGTACGGCAGATGGTTCTTGGCCTCGCTGCCTTCGATGAGGCGCCTCGATGCCCCACTGGATGCAGTGGCCTCGGGCGTCGATGAGTGGCTGAGCGCCGGAGCGCCATGACGCGCGCGGCGTTCCTGCCCATCGACCAGCCGCTCGATCTGGATGTGGCGCTGGACAGCGGCCAGTCGTTCCGCTGGCGGCGCGACGCAGGCGGATGGCTGGGGGTGCTGGAAGGCGTCGCGTTTCGTTTGAGCTGGCGCGAGGCCGGCGTAGCCGCCGAGGTGGGCAGTGGCGCTCCGGCGGACGTGGAGGGCTACCTGGCGTCCTACTTCCGGTTGGAGGATGACGTAGCACAGGTGCAGGCGCGCCTGTCGCGCGATGCGCACGTCGCGCAGGGGATCGCCGCCTTTCCGGGCATGCGCATCCTGCGGCAGGACCCGTGGGAGGTGCTGGCGGGCTTCATCCTGTCGTCGACGTCCAACATCCCGCGCATCGCGCGCACGATGGAGTTGCTCGCGCTGACGCTGGGCCGCACTGTTCGGGTAGGGGAGGCGGAGCGCCACACCTTCCCATCGCCGGAGGATGTCGCTGCGGCGGGGGAGTCGCGGCTGCGCGAGTTGGGCTGCGGCTTCCGCGCACCCTACCTGGCTGCTGCGGCAGCAGCGGTCGCGTCGGGCAGCCTACCGCTCCACGCGCTTCGGGGCGCTCCGTACGACGATTGCCTCGCGGCGCTTACCGAATTGCCCGGCATCGGTGAGAAGATTGCGGACTGCGTGATGCTCTTCGCGCTCGACCGGATGGAGGCCTTTCCGGTCGACCGTTGGGTGCATCGGTCGCTGGTAGAGTGGTACGGACTCGCCCCACGCTTCCGCTATGGCGAACTGCGCGAGTGGGCGCGGGAGCGCTTTGGCGCGGACGCCGGCTATGCCAACCAGTACCTCTTCTGGCACATCCGCCAATCGACACGGCCGATGATCGCGGCGGGGGTGACGAAGCCGTTGCCGGGGCCGCGAGCATCGGCAGCGGGGCGGCGAGGCAATCCATCGCGGCCACGGACGTAGCGATGGGCGCTCCCCGGCCGCGCCCGGCCGCGCGCCTGTTGGTGCTCGACCGCTTGGACCGCGTGTTTCTGCTGCACGGCAATGAACCCGATGGCACCCCCGCACGCTACTGGTATACGCCGGGCGGGGCATTGAAGGATGGCGAGAGCTATGAGGACGCCGCACAGCGGGAGATGAGGGAGGAGTTGGGACTGCGGCTGCGGCTCGGGCCGTGCGTGTGGCGGCGGCAGGTCTTCCCTCTGTTCGGCGTGCTTGTGGAGTCCATCGAGCGATTCTTCATCGTCAGGGCCGAGGCCTCCGACCTGACCCTTTGGAAGGAGCGCGATATCGAGGCCGATTACGTGGATGGGCAAGGATGGTGGACGGCGCAGGAGATACGCGCATCGACCGAGCTCTTCTTTCCCACGCGCCTCGGCGAGTTGCTGGAGTCGCTCCTCTCGAGCGGATTGCCGGACGCACCGCTCACCATCGACCCGTGATGCTCGAGGGCGCGCGATGCTCGGGGGGAGGAGCCCGCGTCTTCGCTCAGCTAGAGCCCCTTCGTTTCGGCCACGTCTCGTCGCGGCGGGGGCGGCGCAGCGCAGGAATTAGGACGCCGCTGTGGGCTCCGAAGGCTCGGTGGTGTGGCGCTTGGGGGGGCGGGCGAGGACGAGCAGCACCGCACCGATGCCGATCATCACCGCGGCGACGGTGAAGACCAGGCGGTACGAGCCGGTGGTATCGAACGAGAATGCCGCTACCAGCGGCCCCATCGAGTTGGCAAACATGTGGAAGGGGGTAATCATGCTGCGCACCCCGCCAACGTTTGCCCTGCCGAAGAAGTCGCCCCACACCACGGCGTTGGCGGTAACGCCGATGCCTTGGGCCAATCCTAGGATGGCGCCGAACAGGTAGGCCATCTGCGCGGAGTCGGTCGCGAGGAACACCATCAGCGCGACGATGAGCGTCGTCGCAGACGTAACCATCAGGATGCGCACGTTCAAACGCTCCACGATGAAGCCGACACTCACCGAGATGGGGATGCTGACGAGCGGCGATACGATGATCGTGGTCGCGGCCACGCCGCTGGAGATCCCTTGGTCGGTCAGGTAGTTGAACCAGTGGAAGTTGATGGCCGTCATGACGAACGAGTGCAGCGCGACGTAGCTGCCGATGAGGTAGAACGCGGACGTCCTGAGCGCGTCGCGACGCGTCAACGACGGCTCCTCCTGGCGCAGGCGCGCCTCCTCGGCGAGCGCCTGCGCGGGCGATGCGCCGTCGGGCCGTAGACCCATGTCCTCCGGCCTGCGCCGCAGGAAGAGCAAGACAGGGATGAGCGCCACTGCCCAGACGGTTGCGCCCATGGTCATCCACGCCGCGCGCCACGAGACGAGCGACGTCATCCGCTCGGCGATGATGAGCATCGACAGCTGACCGGAGCGCTGGCCCAGGTTTGCGAACGCCACGGCCCTGCCGCGTTTGGCGATGAACCACTTGGGGATGATGACCGGAACGGCGAGGAAGACGGTCGCCGTCAGCGCGCCGCGCCCGATCATTTGCAGGATGAAGTGCTGCCACAAGTGGTCGATCTGGCCCATGAGCATGAAGGTCGCGCCGAGGATGAAGACGGTGGTGGTCATGATCCAACGCCCGCCGTAGCGGTCGAGGGCCGGGCCCATCCAGAGCGCGATGAGGCCGCCGAGGATCGTGCCGATGGTCATCGGCGCGGCGTAGAGCGCACGCGACCAACCGAACTCTTCTGTCATCGGCCCTTGGAACACGCCGAGGACGGGGTTCATCTCGGAGCCGCCGGCGAACATGACGAGGCCGACGACAACGACAACCGTCCAGCCGTAGTAGAAGCGCCGGGCCTTGTGCGCCATTAGCCGGGCACCGTGAGGACGAACTTGCCGAAGTGCTGGCCGCGCTCCATCTCCTCGTGGGCGGCGCGGGCCTCCTCCAGCGGCAGCGACCGGTGGATGACGCCGCGCACGTGTCCGTCGGCGGCTGCGCGGACGATCTCGGCCAGCTGCCCTGTCGTGCCCATGAAGACGCCGAACACGCGCAACTGCTTGGCGAAGAGTTGCCCGAGGTGAATGCCCGCCTCGTAGCCGGACGTGACGCCGCAGATGCCGTAGCGTCCGTTGCGGCCCAGCGCGCCGAATGCGTCGGCGAAGAAACGCGCCCCGCTCGGGTCGACGACGAGGTCCACGCCGCGGGGCGCTAGGTCGCGCAGACGCACGCCCAAGTCCTCCTGCTCGTAGTCAATGGCGGCGTCCGCGCCCAACTCGAGCGCGGCGCGTGCCTTCTCCGGCGAGCCTGTTGCCGCGATGCACCGCGCGCCGACGATGCGCTTGACCACCTGCACCGCAGCCGTCCCCACGCCGCTCGACGCAGACAACACCAGCGCGGTTTCCGAGGCTTGGAGATGTCCGATTTCCACGATGATGTTCCAGGCTGGCAAGAACACCGTCGGCAGGGATGCCGCCTGCTCGAAGGAGAGCGAATCGGGTATCGGGACGAGGTTCTGGGCGGGCACGGAGACAAGCTCCGCGTATGAGCCCTGCGTGGCCGAGCCGAGCATGCGCGGCACCGGCTGCGTGGAGAGGCATGGGTTGACGGCAACGCGATCTCCGAGCGTGACGCCCGCAGCACCGTCCCCGAGCGCGGCGACCGTTCCGGCGCAGTCGCCGCCAAGCACCCACGGAAACGCATCGTCGGGCAGGCGCATGCCGCGCGCGCCTGCCCGCGTATAGAGGTCGAGGCGATTGACGCCGATGGCGCGAACGCGCACCAGCGCCTCGCCCTCGGCGGGTAGGGGATCGGGGAGGTCGCCGTACTCGAGCACGTCTGGTGGTCCTTGGCTGCGGACATAGACCGCCTTCACGCTAGCCCTCCTTCGCGCAACAGCCGCTTGACGCGCCGCACCTCGCCCGTACGCGTTGCCACCCTGCCGTCGAGGCGGGCGTTGCGGAGCACGGCAAGCGCGCGCCCGACGCCGGGTCCTTGCGGGACGCCGAGGCGTAGCATGTCGCGCCCCGTCAGGTGAGCGCGCCGAGGCGCAGCAGCGAGGTAGCGGAGCAGGTTGCGCCGCGCATCGCCCGTGAGCAGGGACGCAGCGGCTCGAGCCGCTTCGATGGGCGCACTCCCGGTGATGGCAGCGACTTCAGAGGGCGGCAGGCCCGGGCGGGAGAGGGACGCATCGCCCAACAGGCGATTGGCGTGCGCGATGAGGGAGCGTTCGCGGCGCGTCAGCCCGATGCGCTCCGCCACGCCACCGGCGTCGCCGCCGACGCTGAGTGCGACAAGCAGCGCCTCTGCGCCGCCTCCGCGCCGAGCGGTGGCCTGCAGCGCGGCCGCGACGGCGTTGTTGCCCATCGCTGGATGGACTGCGCCCAGCACGCCGTAGCGCTGGGCGAGGCGTAGCGCATGCGCTGCCCTCGGCTCGTCGAGCGTGCGGCGCAGTTCGCGGTGGATGCGGGCAGGGGAGATGGCGGACATCGCCGGTAGGCTCGCGCGCAGCCAGCGCGCCGTTACGGGATGAGTGCGAAAGCGCAGGCGCGCTGCGTAGCGCACGAGCCGCAGCATTCGCGTTGCATCGTCGCGAAAGGTCGCCGAGTGCAGGCCGCGGAGCAACCGCCGCTTGAGGTCGCGCTGGCCTCCGAGCGGGTCGAGCAGGGTGCCGAATGCGGTGGGCGAGAGGTTGACGGCCATGGCGTTGAGCGTGAAGTCGCGCCGGCGCAGGTCGGTCTCGATATCGCTGGGGCGGACGGTCGGCAGCGCGCCGGGTCTGGCGTAGCGCTCCGCACGCGCGGTTGCCAGGTCGAGCACGCTGCCATCGATGTGCAACTTGAGCGTGCCGAACCGCGTACCGGCGTGCGCCGGAACGCCCATGGCTTCGGCGAGTTCCGCCGCGGGCGCCTCCGCAACGAGGTCAACGTCGAGGATGGGAGCGCCGAGCAGCGCATCGCGTACAGGCCCGCCGACGAGCCAGAGCGTCGCACCCGCCTCCGCTGCCCTGCGGCCAAGGTCGCGCAGGAGCGCGGCCATTTCCGGTGCAAGGGATGGGGTTAGGGCGACGGTGGGCATATGGAAAGCACAAGCCTACCACCAGCCATGTGGTGTAAGGCGCGCCGTACAATGAGGCCATGCGATTCGTCGGCGGGATATGGAAGCGTGCGAGACCAAGGGAGCCGCGCGAGGCCGGTTTGGCGGAGCTCGAGCGCGCGCTGGGGGTGCGCTTCAAGGACCGCGCCCTTCTGCGCCAGGCACTCGTCCACCGCTCCTACCTCAACGAGGCGGACGCGGACACGCTGGCATCCTACGACCGCCTCGAGTTCTTGGGGGACGCGTTCCTGGGGTGGGTCGTGGCGGACGAGCTGTACGCGCGATGCCCCGGCTACGACGAAGGGGACATGACCCGCGCCCGGGCCCTGCTCGTCAAGGGCGCGACGCTTGCGGAGGTAGCCCGGAGCATTCGCCTGGGCGACTACCTGCAACTCGGCCAGGGCGAGGCCGATCACGGAGGCCGCACGCGCCCGCGCACGCTCGCGGCCGCGCTCGAGGCCGTCATCGCTGCGGTGCTGCTCGATAGGGGCGAGCGTGCGGCGCGGAAGCTCGTCCTCCGATTGCTCGGCACCCGGCTCGACGGCTTCCATTCCGGCGTCGCCCCGCGCGATTCCAAGAGCATGCTCCAGGAGGTCGCGCAGCGCGACTACATGGAGTTGCCGCGCTACGAGGTCGTGCCCCGCAAGCCACCTGCCGACCGCCACGGCTTCACCGCGACGGTGCGGCTCGGCAACAGGACGCTGGGCGAGGGCACGGGCCGGCGCAAGGTGGATGCGGAGCAAGCGGCGGCCGCCGAGGCCTTGCGCAACCTGCGGGTGTCTGAGCCCGCGACGACCGAAGAGTAGCGCGGCGCAGGTTGTTAGCGCTCGCGCAGCCCCGTTACCATTGGGGCTGTCATCGGGCTGCATGAGGCACACGTGGTATTCGGCCTATTCCGCCGTAAGGACAACACCCGCAACGCACTCGCGCGCACGCGCCGTGGACTCGGCGGCGCCGTGCGTTCGCTCTTCGACGGCACGACGCTGAGCGACGACGCCCTGTGGGAGGGGCTTGAGGATGCGCTCATCTCCGCCGATGTGGGCGTCGATACGACGCTCAAGCTGGTGGAGCGGGTACGCGAGCGTGCCCGCAGCGAGGCCGTCGCGGGCGCCGATGGCGTGATCGAGGTGTTCAAGGAGGAGATGGCGGTCCTGCTCGACCCGGCCGACCCTTCCATCTGGGACTGGTACGACCGTGAGGAGCTGGCGGCCAAGCCGTTCGTGCTGCTCGTCGTCGGCGTCAACGGGTCGGGCAAGACGACGTCCATCGCCAAGCTGGCCAAGCACTACGGTGCCATGGGCAAGCAGGTGGTCGTCGGCGCGGGCGACACCTTCCGTGCCGCGGCTGCTTCGCAGCTACAGGTCTGGGGGGAGCGGCTAGGCGTCGACGTCGTGGCACAGCGGCAGGGTGCGGATCCCGGCGCCGTGGCGTTCGATGCCTACAAGGCGGCCATCGCGCGCGGGGCCGACGTGCTGATTTTCGACACCGCTGGCCGCCTGCAGAACAAGGCGCATCTGATGGCGGAGTTGGGCAAGGTGCGCCGCGTGTTCGAGCGGCTGGAGCCGGCCGCGCCGCAGCAGACCCTCCTCGTGCTCGATGCGACGACGGGGCACAACGGGGTCGAGCAGGCGCGCGTCTTCCGCGAGGCCGTCGGGGTCGACGGCGTCTTTCTCGCCAAGCTCGACGGGACCGCAAAGGGGGGCATCGTCGTCGCGATTGGACGCGAGCTGGGTATCCCGGTGGTCTTCATGGGTACGGGGGAGGGCGTGGACGACCTGGCGCTCTTCGACACGGACGACTTCGTCGACGCACTCTTCGAAGAGCGCGCGGCTGACTAGGCCATGCTGGAGTACCTCGCCTACTGGCTGCTCTACTTGGAGCTGGTGAGCCTGGCGGCGCTGCCGCTCGCCTACCGAACCTTCTCCCACTTTCCCGACCGCGGCTACGCGCTCAGCAAACCGCTGGGCGTGCTCGGGGTTGCCTTCGTGGCGTGGTGGATAGCCTTTTCGCAGGTCGTTCCCAACACGCGATGGTCGGTGGCGGCGGCGCTGGTGCTGGTGGTGGCTGCCTCCGCGCTGGCGATCCGTGGCCGCTCCAGGGAGTTCGTGGCGCACCTGCGCCAGAACGCGCGGACGATTGCGGCGACCGAAGTGCTGTTCGTGGGGCTGTTCTTGCTGTTCGGCCTCTTTCGCGCGACCAACCCCGACATCCTGCACACCGAGCAGCCGATGGACTTCATGTTCCTGAACGCCGTCGTCACGAGCCCGTCCTTCCCGCCGGCCGACCCGTGGCTGGCGGGGCAGCCCGTGTCGTACTACTACTTCGGCTACTGGACGATCGGCGCACTGACGCTGCTGTCCGGCCTGGGTACGGAGTTCACGTACAACCTGGGGCTTGCGACGATCGCCGCCCTGGGGGGCATCGGTGCGTTCGGGGTCGCCTACAACCTCGTGCGAATGGCAGGGGGTTCGGCGAGGGGTGCGGGACTCGCGGGACTGGCAAGCGTGTTCCTGCTGCTCTTCGCGGGAAATATCGCCAGCGGGCTGGAGATGTGGCGCGCTGCAGGGGGTGGCGACGCCGAGTTCTGGTCGGGCGTCGGTGTGACGGGATTGGCGCCGCTGGAGCAGCCGAGTTCGACGTGGCGCCCCGAGGGGTTCTGGTGGTGGTGGGGCGCGAGCCGTGTCATTCCCGGCACCATCAACGAGTTCCCGAACTTCAGCTTCGTGCTGGGCGACCTGCACCCGCACGTGATGTCGCTGGCGTTCATCCCGCTGGTCGCGGGACTGGCGATTCAGCTGCATGCCATGCCAAGCGTGTTGCGGCTGGTCGACGCGCGCCACGTCTGGGCGCTTGCGTTCGCCGCCGCGACCCTCGTCGCTGCCATCGGCCTGTTGCTGGCCGTGTTCGCGGGCGACGTTCCGGACCAGCCGTTTGTGTTCGGCGCCGTCCTCGTTGCGGTCGGGCTGGGGTTGACGCTCGTGTCCGGCCTCGTCGTGGCGGTGCTCGTTGCCACGGGGATGCGGAACGACTGGGCGTTCTGGCTGGTGCTGGTGCTGGGGCTCGGGGCGCTGGCGACGGTCAATCTGTGGGACCTGCCGCTGGGGGTTGCGCTGGTGGGCGGCGCGTTGTTGTTGAACGCAGCCCGGTACGGCAACGGTCTCAACCGCCGGCTTGGTCGCGCCATCCTGCTCGCGGCCTCCGTCACGTTCTGGGCGCTGGTGGCCTACCTGCCCTTCTACGCGACGTTCGAAGCGACGGGGGACGGCATAACGCCGCTGCGCGGTGAAGTGACGCGGCCCTTGCACATGGTGCTGGTCTGGGGCCTGTTCGGGCCGCTCGTCGTGGGGTTCCTGGCCGCCATGGCGCGCCCGGTCCTGGGCGTGGGGGGCAACTGGCCGCTGCGCATGGGCGCGGTCCTCTACATCGTCTTTGCTCCGTTTGCGCTGTGGATGTCCTCGCGCCCCGCGCTCCTCATCCCGGTCGTCCTGTTCATGCTGGCGACCGTCATCGTCTTTGCGCTGCGCAGAGTGGGGTTCCGTCCGCTGCAGGCGGACGAGATCAACATCATCGGCAGCGGGTCGGGGATGACGTTCATGCTGGGCTCGGTTCTGCTCGCGGTCGTGCTCCTCGTCGGCGGCCTGCGATACGGGGAGGGCGCTGCCTACGGCGAGTTCTCGGCGCTGCAGCGCTTCATCCTCGTTGCCCCGATGGGACTCATCGCTTTGGCAACGATGTACGGCGCATGGAGCCTGGCGCACCGCGACAGCGTGTCTTGGCACCCGCGCTTCATGGGTCGGGTCGAGGTGCTGGGCCTGATGGCGATAGCGACGATGCTGGTGATGGGCGCCGAGTTGTACCGCGTCATCGATATCTTCGGCAACCGCATGAACACCGTCTTCAAGCTCCATTACGAGGCGTGGATACTGCTCGCAATCGCAGGCGGCGTGGCGGCCTGGTACGTCACCTCGCGCTTCGACCGGCGCGTGCTGCAAGGCAGGGTCGGGGTTGCAGCGTGGTGCGCATTGCTGGTTGCCATGTTCGGCATCTCCGCCTACTACCCGATGGCTGCGATGGCCTCGCGCTCGGCCGATGGGGCAGGGCTGGGGTTGGACGGCCAGGCGCACGTGCAGCGCACCGCTCCTGCCGAACACGAAGCGATCGCCTGGGTCCGCGCCAACCTCCCGCGCGATGCGGTGGTTGTCGAGGCGGCCGAGG
>DAOUJX010000055.1:0-32849 GCA_034422075.1 Dehalococcoidia bacterium | reverse complement strand
AAGGGCTCTACCTCACACGGCTTGTCAACCACGTCACCGTGGTACATCGCCGCGACCAATTGCGCGCCAGCCGCATCCTTCAGCAGCGCGCGTTCGACGAGCCCAAGATGGATTTCGTATGGGACAGCGTGGTCGACCGCATCGAAGGCAACGGTGCCGTTAGCTCGGTCTCTATCCGCAACGTCAAGACGGGCGAGACTTCCGACATCGCCGCTGAAGGCATATTCATCTACATAGGCTTCCACCCTGTCAGCGACTACTTGCGCGGCATCGTCAAGCTGGATATGGCGGGGCATGTGAAGACCGACCTCCAGATGCAAACCTCCGTCCCCGGCGTGTTTGCCGCTGGCGACATCCGCCAGTTCTCCGACCGCCAGTTGGGGACGGCCGTAGGAGACGGCATCACGGCGGCGATGGGCGCCTACCGCTACATCCAAGAGTCGGCGGAGGCCTAACGCGCGAAGTCGCCTCCTTGGAGGCGGCCCTGCGATCCCGTAATGGCAGGAGGTAACGGATGCCACTAGGCTGGGCAATCGTCAGCACCGGCAGGCACCCCGACCAGAAGATGGCGCCGGCGATCAATGCCGCCGGTGCGCGCATCGCGGCGATCGTTAGCCGCACGCGCGAGCGCGCGCAAGTATTCGCGGACAAGCACGGCGGCGCTGCTGCTTATGACGACTACGACGCAATGCTTATCGACCCCGCCGTGGACGTTGTCTACCTTGCCTCGCCGAACCACTTGCACGCTGAGCAAACGCTCAAGGCGGCGGCGGCAGGCAAGCATGTGCTGTGCGAAAAGCCGATGGCGCTGACGCTAGACGAGTGCCAGGCGATGATCGACGCATGTGAGCGCGCAGGCGTGCGCCTGGGCATCGGCTTCCACCTGCGCCACCACCCGGGCCATCAGCGGCTGCGCGCCCTCATCTCCGAGGGTGCGCTCGGCACGCTATCGCTGTCGGAAGTGTCGTGGGTGCGCGGCGTGCGTGGCGAAGTCGCGCCCCCTCCGAGACCTCCCGGTCAGGAGTGGTGGGAGGACCCGTCGAAGGCCGGCGCAGGCGTGATGATGGCCACCGGCGTCCACTGCGTCGACCTGCTGCGCTTCCTGACCGGCCGCGAGGTTACGGCTGTGACGGCGCTGAATGACGCCCACGCCGCCTCACCCCTTGAGCAGCTGCTAGCGATGCTGCTGCGGTTCGACGACGGGTCGGTCGGCGTAGTGAGGACGAGCCGTCGCACACCCGACTACCCGCATAACGACGTCGCAGTGTACGGTAGCCTTGGACGCTGCGCCGTCACCGGTAGCGTGGACACGACCTTGCAAGGGGAGTTGACGATTGCGTGCGCGTCGTTGGGGATGACGCAGCGCTTCCGCCCTCCCGATCCGCTGGCGATGTACACGAACCAGGTGACGGAGTTTGAAGAGGCAGTGGAGAACGGCGATGCGCCGCTAGCCTCCGGTCAGGACGGCCTGCGCGCAGCCCAAATCACGATCGCCATGCGCCAGTCCGCCTCAGATGGCAGAGCGGTGGAAATCGGGTAACGGCTACCCTTCGCCATTCCTGCAAGAGCAGGAATCTGAACGCCACGCGCTCAACCTACCCTCTCCACCGTAATCTCTCTCTTGCCCCCTACCGCTTAGGGCGGGGGGCGGGAGAGGGCGCTAGAGGGCTAGGGCCTTCCCCCGCCCGCACGGGGATGACGAGGAAAGACAGAAAGGGCCCCTGATCGGGGCCCTTTGGCTTAGCTGGTTGAGGACGCGCCTCTAGTGCGCGGCGCCGCAGCCGCAGTTGCCGCCACAGGCGCAGCCGCCGCCCGACGGCGCAATGTTCGGATTACTGATGACGAACCCGCTGCGCATCAGGCTCTCCGCGTAATCGATCTCCGCGCCCTCGATAAGCGAAACGCTGTCGGTGTCGACGACCACACGGACGCCGTTCTCGTGCATAACCATGTCGTCGTCCTTGGGCGCATCCTCGAGCGCAAGCATGTACTGTGCGCCATGGTGGCCGTTTGGGACGACGATGACACGTAGGGCGGCATCGGGCTGCCCCTCTTCTACCAATATTCCCTTGAGCCGCTCGGCTGCGGCGTCGCTGATGTTGATCACGTGGTTACTCCGCGAACGGTCTGTGCGGTTCAGCCTACCAAGCCATGGGCGGCTGGTCAACCATCCGAAGGCACCTATGGCGTTGGTGTAGGGCTGGGGGCCTCTCCCGCCTCCGCCTCTGCGAACGCAAGAGCGATCGCGTGGGCTAGATCTTCCGGCGTCCCTTCTCGCCTGGCTGACGTGTAAGCCTGCTCGTACGCCTCTGCGTGTGCCTCGGCGTTCTCGTTCGTTCTGCCTTCTCGCTTGGCGTCAGCGTATGCAATGGCGTAGATGCCTGCTCTCTCTAGAGGCCACATCGCTTGGCCGCGCTTCGCCCAGAACCCCTCGTAGTAGTCCAAGGCGTAGGTGTTGCGGGCCTCGCCCTTGAGCCCGTGCTCTGCTGCAGCATAGTACCCGCCCAGCGTGAACTGAGCGGTGCGGAAGGCGTCCCCCTCTAGGAAGGCCATGTCCACCCTGGCATGTGCGAAGTTGAAGGCGTACCAATGCGCCGCGTCCAAGGGCTCATCACGCCCTTCGGCTCGAGCAATTCTGAAGGCGCGAGCGTAGGCCCGCGCGTAAGCAGCAGCCCACGCAACAACTCTGTTCTCACTCGTGAGCCCCTGTTCCGGTTCTGCCCTCCACTGGGCCTCCACGTAGCCGTTCATGTAGCCCTGAGCCTGCGCGAATCGTTCCAGCAAGCTTGGCGAACTGGACTGCTCGTAGCCGCGAATCGCTGCCTCTGCCAGTTCGGTAGCCCGTTCGTCAGCGGCCTGTAGGTAGCGGTTGCCGGCGTAGATGGATGCGTACAGATGGGCGGCTACTCCATCTTCACCGGTTAGCGTGAATGCCGACGCATAGTGTTCGGCGAACGATTCCTCCGAGACGGTCTTCTGATCGAAAGGCCACTCGATGGCGTTCCTGCGAACCGTTTCACCGGCGCTGCCCAGCGCGCTCACCACTGATCCGTCCAGGGGCTGCGCGAACGCCGCGGCGTAGTCCTGAATCACTGCATCACCGGCAAGTTCGTTGCCGCTGTACTCGGCGCGCGTGGCGTGCAAGAGGAGACCGCTGGCATAGTCCCGAGCGTCCGAGTTGCCCAATCCCAGTTCCTTGGCATCGGCGAATGCTCTCGCGTAAGTCTCAGCCTGCGCCCCTTCCAGCTCTTCCGCTCTGGCGTTACCGAGACCCACCAGATACTCCGCAGGAACCTGCGTCGGTGTGGGGGTGGGAGGAGGGGTTGGCGACGCGGTCGCGGTGGGCGTGGGACCGGGGGGCGGCGTAGCAGGGGGCGTTGGGGACGGCGTCGGCGTGGCAGTAGGGGTGGGGGTCGGAGTTGCGGTCGCGGTGGGCGTTGGAGTCGGTGTAGGCGTGCTCGTCGGCGTCGGAGATGGAGTCTCTGTAGGCGGTGGCACACTCGTAGGAGTGGGTGCCGGACTAGTGCAGGCAAGGGCACCGGCCAGGGCTATGGTAGCGACTACGAACCTCTTCAAGGGAACCCCTTCGTGACGCTGTTAGTGGGACTACTTTCCAGAGCCGCCCGTCAGTCTATGCAAACCGAAGGGGGACACCGCGCTCTGTGATCGGAAGGTTACTGGGCGTGCCTAGGCGAATGTTTAGCCGCTGGGGCATTATGGAGAGGGCGAACGAGGGATGTCAATTCGGACGTTCCATCGGGCCCAATTGGGGTAGTGCGCAGGTGCGGGCGCCGCTGGGGGCGGTGCTAAACTTGGCGCGCTGTGCGGGGGGTTGCGTCTATCTGCGCTGCGGCGGGCGCCGCGATGGGGATAGTCGGCGCGTTGCTTGCAATGTTCGTCGGCACCGTCGGGGTCTTCTCTGGCGGCGGCGACGATGCGGGCAGGCAGTTTCTGGGCGGGCTGATCGCCGCGCTTGCCGCTGCAGGAGGGGGCGGAGCGGCGTTCTTGGCCCTCTTCAAGCCGCGCTTGGCCGCCCTTTTGCTCCTCGTCGCCGCCGCCGTCGGGCTTGCGGCGGCGGCGCTCTACTTCGTACTGGGCGCGGTGCTGCTCCTTGCAGGGTCGTACATGGCGTTCCGTGCGGACGGTTTGTCCAACGGCGCTTAGTTCGGGCCCGCTACGCCCCAAAAGGGAGGCGCCGACTGCTCGGCGCCCCCTCGTCCTACGCGTCAATAGGTGCGCGCTAGCGCGCGCTGGAATAGTCGAAGTCGCGATTGGTGGCGATGTATTCCTTCCACTGCTCCGGCACCGAGTCTTCGGCGAAGATGGCCGCCACCGGGCACACCGGCTCACAAGCGGCACAGTCGATGCACTCGTCGGGGTGGATGAAGTACTGCCTCTCGCCCTCGTAGATACAGTCGACCGGACAGACGTCTACACACGAAGCGTCCTTAAGGTCGACACAGGGCTCGGCAATGATGTACGTCATGCTCGATTGAACCTCCTCGGTGCTCGACACTCGGCGGTGGCGGAGCGTCGGATAGTGTACAGGTGGGCGCGCATGCTATGCAACGGCGCCATTACCCGAGATTAGGGTGCTAGGACCGCCGGGATTCTTCTTGATGGATAGATTGACGAACGTCTCAGTCCGCCGTACTCCCGGCACGCTTCCCACCTCCGACCGAAGGAAGCTTGCCAGTCGCTCCGGTGATGGAAGCGCCACCCACAAGAAGACGTCGAAGGCTCCGGTAGTGACTGCCGCGTACTGTACCTCTTCCAGCTGCGCCAGTTTGGAGGCCACGGGGTCGACCTCTCCGGGGTCGACCTGCAGACCGACGAGCGCCGTAGTGCCGCGTCCCAGTTTGGCGGGGTCGGGGATAGCAGTAACGCGAATGACACCGTCTTGCACCAGGTTTCGGAAACGCCGCCGCACCGTCCCTTCGCTCACTCCCATCGCCGCTGCCAGATCTATGTTGGACGTGCGGCCGTCGGATTGCAGCAGCGCGATTAGCTGATAGTCGAGATCGTCCATCCGTTCCTCATCCGTGCGATACATGGAATTCGACGCAACAATTATAGCGTGTGCGCCGCAAATGGTCATTTTGCCGCCGTAATTCGCAGCCAACCAACCTGCGACGGTTGGGGCGGCGATTGGCCCAACACAGCGAGTGGCGCGCTCTCCATCCTTCAGTGCCCGCCTCTCCCTCGCCATTCCCGGCCGCCCATCGCCAGCGCTGCGAAAGCAGGAATGTGGCGCATTCCTGCCCTTACCCCCTCTCCTGCCGAGTGGGAGGAGGGCGCAGTAAGGGGTCTTATCCGCGCAGGACCGACGAAGAAAGCGTCCTTGTGCACTGCTCTACAGGTATGTGCTTGGCGACATCTCGAACGCTTTGCGGCAGCCTGGTGCGCAGAAGTAGTACGTCTCACCCGCGTGCTCCGATGTGCCGCCGGGAGGGGATGTGCGGTCTACCTCCATCCCGCATACCGGGTCTATAGCAGGCGCGGCATCGACGAATATGGCATCCAATTCGGACATGGCCGTCTCCTTTTGCAGCACGATTACGGCGCGGTGCGCCACCGCCAACCCCGCAGGCGCAGGCTGTTGGCCAGGACTGACACGGAGCTGAAAGCCATCGCGAGCGCGGCCAGGATGGGGTTCAGGAAGCCGCTCTCCCCGAGCGCCCAGCGTAGGCCTTCCGGCGTACCGCCGCTGCCGAACGCCGCGTACAGCACACCCGCGGCCACGGGGATGAGGGCGACGTTGTAGCCGAATGCCCACGCAAGGTTCTGCCGAATCGCGCGGACGGTGGCGCGCGACAAGCCTAGCGCCGTTGCGACTCCCCGCAAGTCGGAGTGCATGAGCGCGGCCCCCGCGGCCTCCAATGCGACGTCCGTGCCCGTGCCAATCGCGATTCCGATGTCCGCCTGCGCGAGCGCCGGCGCGTCGTTCACGCCGTCACCTACCATCGCGACACGGTTGCCCTCGGCCTGGAGGCGCGCGATCTGCCGCGCCTTCTCGCCTGGCAGCACTTCGGCGAGCACGGTGCCGATGCCCAGCTCCGCCGCGATGGCGTTGGCCGTCGCTTGCCGGTCACCCGTGAGCATGATGACCTTGATGCCGGACGCATGTAGCTCTGCGACGGCCTCCTTGGCCTCTGCGCGCGGCGTGTCGGCGACGGCCAGCAATCCCACGAGCGTCTTGCCGCGCACCACGGCGATGGGCGTGCGCCCCTGCTCCGAGAGCGTCTGTGCATCGTCAAGTGTTGCCCCGTCGAGCGCGACGCCGGCCTCCTTCATCAGGCCCACGCTGCCAACCGTGATGTAGTCCTCGCCCACGCGTGCGCGCGCTCCACGCCCGGGCGCTGCCTGAAAGTCGCTCGCCCCTCTTGGCGCAACTCCCCGCGACAACGCGCCATCGACGATGGCTGCTGCGATGGGGTGCTCGCTCAGGCGCTCGACCGACGCCGAGAGCGATAGCAGCTGATGGGCGCTCACACCGCGGGGCAACACGTCGGTCAGCACGGGCTTGCCGCGCGTGAGCGTGCCCGTCTTGTCGAGCACGACGACGTTGACACGGTGCGCCTGCTCCAGCGCAGCGGCGTCGCGGAAGAGCAGTCCATGCTCCGCTCCACGCCCCATGCCCACCATGATGGCGGTGGGCGTTGCGAGCCCCAATGCGCACGGGCAGGCGATGATGAGTACCGCGATGGCGTTCAACATCGCGAATTGGTAGGCGGGCGACGGCCCCACCGCGAGCCAGACGATGAAGGTGGCTGCCGCTACCGCGAGGACGGCTGGGACGAAGACGGCGGCGACGGCGTCGGCAAGGCGTTGAACGGGGGCGTGCGTGCCCTGCGCGTCCTGCACCAGCCGGATGATGTTGCCGAGCGCCGTGTCGCTACCAACACGCGCTGCCCGCACGGTTACGCTACCCAGGCGGTTGACCGCACCACCGTAGACCGGATCGCCCTGCGCCTTGTCCACTGGCAGGCTCTCGCCCGTCAGCATCGACTCATCCATTGTCGAGCTGCCGCTCAGCACGTCACCGTCCGCCGGAACGCGCTCGCCGGGGCGGACGAGCAGCTCGTCGCCCGGCGTGACCTCAGTGATGGGCACGTCGTGCTCCTCGCCGTTGCGGATAACGCGGGCGGTGCGCGGCTGCAGGCCGATGAGCGCGCGTATCGCGCCCGACGCCCGCCCCTTCGCCCGTGCCTCCAACAGGCGCCCAAAGAGGATGAGCGCGATGATTGCCGCTGAAGTGTCGAAGTAGGTGCCCGCGCCATTCGGCAGCGAGAGCAGTCCGCCGAACAGCGTGACGACGGCACTGTACCCATAGGCCACGCTCGTTCCGAGGGCAATCAGCGTGTTCATGTTGGACGTGCGGTGCTTGAGCGCACCCCACGCGCCGGCGTAGAAGCGCTGCCCCGCCCAAAACTGCACCGGCGTCGCCAGCGCCCACGCCATGAGGTTGAGCGCCGTTGCGCCAATCGCCCGTTCGATTGGCGGTGTCAGCATCAGCACCATGATGGCGACTGCTGCGAATGCGCTGACGATGAAGCGTGACCGCAGCCGCCTGACGTCTTCAGCGCGTGATAGCCGCTCGAGGTCTGCTTCCACGGCGTCGGTGGACTCTGTCGCGAGTACGTCGACACCTGCGCTGCGTACGGCGTCGCCAAGCGCATCGGCGTTGACCGCGCCGCGCACGACACGTACGGCGACGTCGTCCGCCGCAGGGTTGACGGCCACGGAGGCGACGCCGTCCAAGCGGTGTAGGGCAGCCTCGATGGCACGGGACGCATCGGCGTCAAGCGGCCCTTCCACCTGTAGCCGCGTCTCCTCGAGCCCCATGCCGTAGCCGACGGCAGTGACGGCGCGGAGCATCGCGTCGATGCTGGCAACTCCGGCGTCGTAGCTGATGCTTGCCGTCTCGGTCGCGAGGTTGACGGCTGCGCCGTCGACGCCGTCGATGCGCTCGAGGGCGCCTTGTACGGTGCTAACGCAGGCGGCGCATGTCATCCCCTTGATGGGCAGCGCGACGCGGCGCGCGCGCGTGCCGTGGTTCGACGTATCGACTGCCATGGCCTACCGCTGCGCCACGCCGTAGAGCTCTACCAGTTCTTCAACGACCTGCGTTTGGCGCCCTTCGCGGAGGGCGTCAGGGACGCAGGTGTTGAGGTGGCCTTCGAGCAGCAGGACCTCTAGCTTTTCGATGGCGCGCCGAACGGCATGGGTCTGCTTGAGCACGTCGACGCAGTAGGTGTCGTTTTCGACCATGCGTTTGACGCCATCGAGGTGCCCGGTCAGATAGTTGAGGCGCTTGAGCGCATCCTGTCTGGTTTCCGCTTCCATGAACCCCCACCCCCTGGGTAGGGGTACAGCATACATGACCACGCCGACCTCCCGCTATACTCTGGGCCGATGCATCCTGCTGTGGGCGTTGGAATCGCGATGGCGGGGGCGCTGGTACTGAGCGGCGCGCTCGTCGTGCTGCTCGTCGCAGTTGCGGGTCTCTCGACAGGCGCCGGACTCGGCCTGCTCGCCGTCCTCGACATCGTCATCGTGGGCGGAGGCTACGCGCTGATACGCCGCAGCGCCCGTGCCGGGCAGTAGGAAACGGCTCTAGAACGGCATCCACCAGACGGGGTGCCATTCGCTGGAGTGCTTTTCGGTGGGCAGGTGCTTGCGCAGCGCCTTCTCCATGCGCACCTCCAGATCGGTGTCGCGGAGGCGCTGCTCTGGCTCGCCTGTCGGTACAAAGGGCGTGAAGCGACCTAGGCGGTACTGATATATCCAGTACTGGCGTCGTTCCTGCCACGCGAAGGGAAAGATGACGCCGACGATGCGCCGCTCGAACCCATGCCCCTCCAAAGCGCGCCCCACCGTCTGGGTGTCGCGGGTCAACGACTCCAGCGACGGGCCTCGTACCACGACCCACTGCATACCCATGTCGTCGCTGAAGACGTCGTAGCGCAACCAGTGCGCCTGCGGGTCGGCGTCGAGCAGGCGCCGCAGTTGCTGCTCTGCCGAGTCGGGCTCTTGGCCGCTCTCTGGCTTGGTGATGAGACCTACCTGTCCGCCGTGGTGGGTATCGAGTTCGTTCTCGAGGAAGGGGCCAATGCGTGCCATCACGCCGATGGCCTCGACCCACGACTCCGGCGCCCTGGGCGAGCGATTGAGGAAGGAGGCGTAGTGTGCTGAGCGCATCGAAGGCTACGCCAGCCGGACGTCCTCGCGTGCAAGGCGCTGGAGCGCGGCGACGCGCTTCTCCACGTTCGGGTGCGTCGAGAACAGTTTGGCGAGGCCGTCGCCGACG
Source organism: Dehalococcoidia bacterium (assembly GCA_034422075.1). GTDB lineage: Bacteria > Chloroflexota > Dehalococcoidia > Lucifugimonadales > Australimonadaceae > S34-282. The sequence continues at coordinate 23,539 of DAOUJX010000055.1, read as the reverse complement.
GCGGGAATGATGAAAAAGGCGTTCATCGACTCAGTGCGGCGCAGGTCTTCGGTGGGCACGCGACGCGCGTAGCCCGAAATGCGCTGCAGTGCCGCCGCCAGATCGAGTGGGCGCCCCGTCAAGTAGGCGGCGCCGCGGTCGGCGGAGTACTCGCGATAGCGCGACAGCGCCGCCAGGAGCAGTTGGGAGAGGAACCAGACGATGGCCGTGACGAGCAGCGCGACGAGGATTGCGCCGTTCTGCTGGCGGTTACGGAAGCCTCCGAACATGCCGGAGAAGAAGAACACCCACATCAGCGTCGAGGCGATGACCGCAAAGAAGGAGGCGTAGGTCATCACCTGCACGTCGCGCGTGCGGATGTGGCTGACCTCATGCGCCAGCACGCCTTCCATCTCTCGGTCGTCCAGCAGGTCGATCAGCCCTGTGGTGACGGCGACGGTGGCACTGCGCTGGCTGCGTCCTGTGGCGAAGGCGTTGGGCATGGGGGAGTTCGCGACGGCGACCCGCGGCATCGGGATGGCGGCGGCCTGCGCCAAGCGCTCGACCCTGTCGTAGAGCTCCGGTGCCTCCTCCCGCTTGACGATGCGCGCGCCCAATGACATCAGCACCATCCGGTCGGACAGCCAGAACTGGAAGAGGACGAAGGCGCCGACAATGGCGATGGTCCAGATCGCGCCGGCGAGGATATTCATTAGGACCAACAGGAAGATGGCGTAGACCAGGCCGAGCATCAGCATCGTGAAGGCCATTCGCAGTTGAAGCGAACGGTCCGGCGGTATGCGTTGAGGTATGCCCATGATTGCTACTCCTGCGCCTACACGCCCGCTTGGCGGCGCACAAGGTGCTACATCGCTCATGATAGCGGAACGCCGCGCGTTGCGTTCAGCGTAGAGCGGCAATAGCGCGCCTGAAGCCGGGCATCGCTCCTTCTAGGTCACGGTCGTCGACGCAGAAGGAGATGCGGAAGTAGCCCGGCAGCCCGAAACCGCGCCCCGGCACGACCAGCACGCCCTCACTGAACAGCGTGTCCACCAGCCGCAACTCATCGTCAACGGGCGAGCGGGGGAACATGTAGAAGGCGCCGGCGGGCTTGACCACGTCGTAGCCCGCGCCCACGAGACCGCGGTAGAGGAAGTCGCGCTTGCGCTCGTAGACGCCGACGTCGATGCCCGTGCGCTGCAGGTCGCGGACGACGCGCTGCATCAGGCCGGGTGCGTTGACGAAGCCAAGGACGCGGTTGCTGAATATCAGCGCATCCATCAGCTCTCCCGCCTCCGGCAGGTCAGGGTGGACAGCGGCGTATCCGATTCGCTCGCCCGGCAGGGCAAGGTCCTTGGAGTGGGACGTGACGGTGATAGTCCGCGTGTAGGCGAGCTGCGGGAAGGGATAGGTGAGGCCGTCGAACAGAATGCGCCGATAGGGCTCGTCGCTGACCAGGTATATCTGCGTGCCATAGCGCTCGGATGCGCGCGTCAGCACGTCTGCGATCGCCGTGAGCACGTCGGCGTCGTACACCGCGCCGGATGGATTGTTGGGCGAGTTGAGCAGCAGCGCACGCGTGCGCGCCGTAACCTTGGACGCCAAGTCGGTAAGGTCGGGCCGGAAACGCTCGCCGCAATCGACGATCACGGGCGTCGCGCTGTGGTTGTAGCAATAGAACAGGTACTCCGCGAAGTAGGGCTTGAGTATCAGCACCTCGTCGCCTGGGTCGCAGAGTGCGTGGAGGACGCAATTGATCGCGCCGCCCGCTCCGACCGTCATCATGATGTGCCGAGCCTCATAGGAGATGTGGGTCTCGTCGCGCAGCGCGGCGGCGGCGGCGGCACGCGTCTCATCGTAGCCCGCATTGGGCATGTAGCGGTGCATTCCGGCGGCGGGGCCGTTGGCTAGGCGTTGCAGTGCGGACCGGAACTCCATCGGCGGCTCCATCACGGGGTTGCCGAGGGAGAGGTCAAAGACGTTCTCCGCGCCGCGCTCCTTGCGCAGCTCGATGCCTGCCTCGAACATGCGACGAATCCAGGAGCTCTGCTCCATCTGCCGCCGTACGCTGTCCGCAATGCCCATAGCGTGGGGGGTGCCCTACCCCAGCATCTCCTGGACAGTCTCACCAATCTGGGCCGGTGAGGGGATGATGCGGCAGCCGGCCCGCTCCAGGGCGCTCATTTTTTCGCTGGCGAGAGCGGCCTTTCCGGTGATGACTGCGCCCGCGTGCCCCATACGCCTTCCGGGGGGCGCCGTCTGACCGACGATGAGCGCGGCGACCGGCTTGCGCACGTGCGCGGCGATGTACTCCGCTGCCTCCTGCTCCTTCATCCCACCGATTTCGCCGATGAGCACTATCGCCTCTGTCGCGGGATCGTCGTTGAATAGCTGGAGCACGTCGACGAAGGTCGTTCCGGAGACCGGGTCGCCGCCGATGCCCACGCATGTCGATTGGCCGATGCCCAGCTTGGTCAGCTGGTCGACGCCCTCGTAGGTGAGCGTGCCGGAGCGCGAGACGACGCCGACCTTGCCGGGCGCATGGATATTGCCGGGCATGATGCCGACCTTGCAGTTGTCACCGGGGCTGATGAGACCGGGGCAATTGGGGCCAAGCAGCCGCGTTGGCTTTCCTTCGAGGTAGCGCGTGACCATGATAGAGTCGCGCACGGGTATGCCCTCTGTGATGCACACGACCAGCCCGACGCCAGCATCAGCCGATTCCAAGATGGCGTCTGCCGCAAAGGACGGGGGGACGAAGATGAGCGCCACGTCGGCCTGCGTCTCATCGACGGCCAGACGGACGGAGTTGAAGACGGGCACCTTGTCCATGAACATCTCGCCGCCCTTGCCTGGGGTGACACCGGCGACGACGTTGGTGCCGTACTGGATGCACCGCTCGGCGTGGAAGGAGCCCTCGCGCCCCGTAATTCCTTGCACCAGCACGCGCGATGCGCTATTGACCAAGATGCTCATCTAGCCCTCGCCTCCTATCGCTGCCGCGGCCTGCTCCAGGGTGTCGACCATGACGGGTTCGAGGCCCGATTCGGCGAGGATCTGCTTGCCTTCGTCGACGTTGGTGCCGAGCATCCGCACGACCAGCGGTGGGCGCCGCTCCGCCTTGCCGTAGGCGTCAACGATACCGCGCGCTGCGATGTCGCAGCGTAGGATGCCGCCGAAGATGTTCACCAGTACGCGCTCGACCTTTTCGTCGCTGACCATCAGCTGGATGGCCGTCGATATCTTCTCCTCGCTCGCGCCGCCGCCGACGTCGAGGAAATTTGCGGGCTCGGCGCCGGCGAATTTGACCGTGTCCATCGTCGCCATCGCGAGGCCCGCGCCGTTGACCAAGCACCCGACGTTGCCGTCCAGTTTGACGTAGGCGATATCGGCCTCGGATGCCTGCACCTCAAGCGCGTCCTCTTGCGACGTATCGCGCAGCCTGGCCTCGGGCTCGTGGCGGAACATCGCGTCGTCGTCGAACGACACCTTGGCGTCCAGTGCCAGCAACCGCTCGTCGTTGGTCACCACGAGCGGGTTGATCTCCAACATCGACAGGTCCTTCTGCATGTAGGCGCGGTAGCATGCGTCGAGCATTGCGATGAATGGCCGGGTGAGCGATGTGGGAATGCCGAGCCCCGCCCCGATGCGCCTGCCCTGGAATGGCTGAAAGCCGATCGCAGGGTCGATGGTCTCGGTTAGGATGGCCTCTGGGTTGGTCTGCGCGACCTCCTCTATCTCCATTCCGCCCGATGCAGAGGCGATGACGACGGGGCGCTTATCGCCGCCGGTGGTGATGCTAAGGTAGAGTTCGCGCGCGATGTCGAGTGTCTGCTCGACGAGGACGGCGCCGACAGGCGCACCCTGCGGTCCCGTCTGCGGTGTGACGAGCGTCGAGCCGATGAGCACTTGCGCGATGTCGGCGGCCTCGGCAGGGGTGCCGGCGAGCTTCACGCCGCCGGCCTTGCCACGCCCTCCGGCGTGGACCTGCGCCTTGACGACGGCGCGCCCGCCGAGCCGCGCGGCGGTCTCCTGCGCCTCGTCCGCGCCCCTCGCGACGCTCCCTTCCGGTACGGGCACGTCGTAGCCTGCCAGCAGCGCCTTTGCCTGATACTCGTGGAGTTTCATGCCTATACGTCCCCAAATGCATGTGATAGGAGCCGCGCCGGATGATAGCAGACGGAAGCGCCAAGCCCACCTCTCCGCACCGTTAAGCCCGCTCTCCCATCAGGAGAGGAGGAGGCGCTTTGCGGCGGTTGCGCTAGGTGAGGGACTTGCGCGCTTAGCGTTCGGATTCCTGATTTCGCGGTAATGACGGATAGGGGCGCCGGGATGACGAAGAAGACCGTATACTCACGCAGGAGGCGCGATGCCGGAGATACCGGACCTCGAGGTGGTGCGCGATTTCCTGAACGATCGGCTGCCCGGCAGGACGGTCGAGCGTGCGGAGGTGCTGCGTCCCGCCATCATCCGCTCGCACGCCGCCGCCGACTTCTCGCAAGACGTCGTCGGCCGCACGTTCGGCGAGGTCACGCGCTACGGTAAAGACCTCTTCTTTCCTCTCAATCCCGATCGGCTGCTCGCAATCAACCTCATGCTAACGGGGCGCTTGCAGTGGACGGAGGCGCCGTCCAGGCGGGCCAAGCGCACCTACTTCCTCCTCGGCATCGGCCAGCACGACCTGCGCTACATCGACGAGCGGCAGATGGGTCTCGTCTATTACGTCCGCCCCGATGAACTGCACGAGCGCGTCCCGCGCTTGGCAGGGCTCGGTCCTGACGCGCTGGACGGTGGGCTGCCGCTCGACGACTTCACCGCGCGGCTGCGGCTCTTCAGCGGCGAGATCAAGGGAATCCTTACGCGTGGCAGGTTCGTCGCGGGCATCGGCAACGCCTATGTCGACGAGATATTGTTCGAGGCGCGCGTATCGCCCTTTACCAAGCGCCGCGAGCTGTCAGACGATGACGTGCGCCGCATCCACGAGTCGATTCCGAAGGTTCTGTTGGAGGCGCGTGAAGTAGTGCGCGAGCGCATGCTGCCCAACATCGACACGAAGGTGCGCGACTTCTTGCGCGTCCATCGCAAGGGCGGCGAACCTTGTCCGGTGTGCGGCGCCACCATCAGCGAAATCACGGCCAACCAGCGCATCACCTCCTACTGCCGCCATTGCCAACCCGGCTCGCTGCTCCGAGGGGTGCGGGAGCACGCGGCGAGCAGAGCGTCATAGCCGTGGCCAGCCGTGTCATCGCCACGCCCGCCCTTTTTGACTTTGCCCTCACAGCTGCGCATCAGACCTACTACCGTGGGCGCGCCGGTGCCGATGTATTCGAGGATGGCGCCTACTACCGCGTGTTATGGCGAGGCGACGACGTGTTAGCCGTGACCGTGCGCGACGCAGGCCGCGGCAAGCTCGAGGTCTCCGTGCTTGGCGACGATGCGCCCGATGGCACGCTCGACTACGCCTGTGACGAAATGCGCCGGTTGCTCGGCTTCGACGCCGACCTCGAGGGCTTCTACGAAGCTTGTGCCAACGACCTTGTGCTGGCGTCCGCGGTCGACTCGCTTCACGGCCTGCGCCCGGCGCTCAGCGAGACGGTCTTCGAGGCCCTGATTGCGGCGGTTGTCGGCCAGCAGATATCGGGCGCCGTCGCGCGCGTCATCCGCGAACTCATCGTCCAGACCTTCGGCACACCTGTCGACATCGGTGGTGAGACGCTGTACGCCTTTCCCAAGCCGGAGACCATTGCCGGCGCGAGCCACGAAGAGCTGTTGAAGATGAAGCTCAGCAATCGCAAGGCGGAGTATGTGCGGGACATCGCGCTCAAGACACTCGACGGCACCATCGATGATGCGCACCTCGCTGCAATGGACGACGAGGAGGCCATCGCGCACCTCATCTCGTGCCGGGGTATCGGTCGCTGGACGGCGGAGTGGATGCTGCTGCGCGCGCTGGGCCGCCCCGACGTGTTCCCTGTCGGCGACCTCGCGCTCAAGCGTGTGGTGTCGGAGCAGTACTTTGACGGGGCGGCGATCACGGAGCAACAGCTCGCTGATTTCGGCCGCGACCATTGGGCGCCCTATCGCGGCCTCGCCACCACCTACGTCTTCGCCGACCTCCGCCGCCAACGCGCCGCCGCAAACGCAAAAAAGACGGCGACGGGAGACGCGCTGGGATGAGCGGGGTGGTTGACGAATGGCGGTAGAGGCAGGGGCGTACCGCTATGAATGGAGTGCGCTGAAGCGGGGCATGGCGTAGCCTGCGTGCGTAACGGGAAAGTGGAATACCATGCAGCAGGCGGACTTTGTACGCGTCGAGCAGCGGGTCGTGATTGCGCGGCCCGAGTGGGAAGTGTTTACCTTCGTCGCGAACGCGGAGAACGAGGTGCTGTGGCGGCCTCGCGCGCTCTACGTGCGCAAGACGTACGACGGCCCGATGGGCCTTGACGCCACCTACTGGTACGTTGCCAAGCGCTTCGCTGGGCGCTCGACAGGCCTGCTCCGCGTCACCGCCTACGAGCCCGATACCCTGGTCACGTTTGCTGGCTCATTCGACGGCGGGCGTCAGCCGACAGACACCTATGGCATAGACACGGTCGCGCCGGGCACGCGCGTTGCGGCCATTCGGGAAATGCGTGTCGGCAGGCTGGGCCGCCTCTTCCGCCCGCAACTCTTCTTCAACATGAGCAAAGAGGCGCACGACGACCTAGGACGCCTCAAGCGCTTGCTCGAGGATCCCGCCCGCATCGCCGCCCCGTTCGACGCCCTACGAAGGTAGGGACTGCTGCCCCCCACCGAAAGCAAGCATGCGGATGTCATTGACATCGTTCGCCGCTTTGGTACCTTGGGCCGTGCCCAGCGTATCGAGCTAGCGATGGCTTCCAGTGACCGGAATAATGACCTGCGCCGCACCCCAAGGGTGCTCGGCAGCCTCGAATCGCGCATCATGGCGCAGCTGTGGGCCACCGACGCCCCGTGCTCCGTTCAAGACGTCGTTGACGCGCTCGGCGGCGGCCACAACTACAAGACCGTCATGACCGTCCTCAACCGGCTCGTGACCAAACAGCTGCTCACACGCGAATTGGACGGGCGCGCCTACCGCTACCGGGCGCCCAGCAGTCGTACTGACTTCATGCGCTCCGTCGCCGACGAGATGGTGCGCAGCTACGAGGAGGCTTACGGCAGTGAGGGGATGCCGCACCTTGTGCACGCTATAGGCGCATCAGCGCCGTCGCCGCAACCAACCCCGCAGTCCTCGCCTGCACTAGACGATGCAGAGGCGAAGGGGCCGCCGCCCGTCGCCATTCTACTGTCGGCGGTTGTCCTTCTCGAACTGCTGCGCATCCTGCTCGCGCGGCGCACCGACTAGCTGCAGCAGTGCTCAGCGGCGCGGCTCCCATCGGAAGAAGCGCAGCGTAACCAGCAGTCCGCCTACCAGCCATCCGGCCATGATGAGCAGGTGCGTCCACTCGAATGCTGTGCCCGTCGCGAACGGGTCGAAGGCCGCATGCAGCGCCAACGCCATGTGACGGACGGGGAACACGTCGGCGAAGGTGGTGAGCCATACGGGCGCGTCGTCCAGCGGGATGAACACGTCAGAGATGAAGAGCAGCGGGAGGATGGACGCATTCACAATCGCCGGGGCTGCGTCGGCGTTCGGGATGAGCGCGGTGACGGCGAGCCCCAGCGTGCAGAAGGTCGCCGCCGCGACCGCGAGCGTTAGCAGCAACGCGGGCATCGTGTCGGTGGGGATGTCCACTCCGTAGAGCAGCGTGCCGGCTCCCGTAACGATGATTACCAACAGCATCGCCAGGAGCACCGCGTGCAGGATCTTGCCCGCTAGGTATGACCAGTTCGGCAATGGCGTCCCACGTACGCGCTTCAGCAGCCCGCCGTCCCGCGAGAATGCGATACCCATCGCCACATTGGTATACGTGGCCCCCACGATTGCGAAAACCATGATGCCGGGTACGTAGAAGGTGGAGAGGTTGAACGTCCGGCCGCGCTCGTCCATTACCGCCTCGTTCCCGAAGATGAGGTTGAAGATGACCAGAAACATCAGCGGGAAGATGATAGTGAAGAAGGCTGCGGCGGGATTTCGCCAGAAGGCGCGGTTCTCGTAGCGCACCTGCCGCAGCGCGAGCATGAGGGAGTTCATTGCTACTCCCGGTTCCCGCTGGATTCCCCGACCAGTTCGATGAAGAGCGATTCCAGCGTAGGGTTGGAGACGGTCAGCTCCTCCAGTTCGATACCGTGCTCCACCGCCCAGACCGTCAGCATGTGCAGCGTACGCGTCGGCGAATCGGTCGCCAGCGAGTAAACGCCGCCGGGGCTAAGGGCTGCCTGTAGTTCGCGCGGTAGCGACGGTGCGCCGTCGGCCAGACGGAAGCACACGGTCGTTGCGCGGTCACGAAGGGCCAGTTCGCCGGGTTGGCCCTCTGCAACTATCTCACCCTGCACCATGATGGCAACACGGTCGGCCAGGTACTCGGCCTCCTCCATGTAGTGCGTCGTCAGCAAGACGGTCTTGCCCAGCGCCTTGAGCCCCTGCACCATCTCCCATGCGCCGCGCCGGGCCGACGGGTCGAATCCCGTCGTGGGCTCGTCCAGGAAGAGCAGCTCGGGGTCGCCTGCCAGCCCAACCGCCACGTCCAAGCGCCGCTGCTGCCCGCCAGACAGCTTCTTGACGCGTGTCCGCCGCTGCTCCCGCAACCCCACGAGGTCCAAGAGCTGCTCCAGCGGCAGCGGGTGCGGGTAGTAGCCGCGAAAGAGGTCGATGGTCTCTTCCACGGAGAGGTACTGCTCCACCCCGGTGGACTGTAAGACGATGCCCACCCGCTCCTTGAGCGCACGATCGTTGGTCTCAGGGTCGTAGCCAAGCACTGAGACTTCACCGCCGCTCCGCTTGCGATGACCCTCAAGGATCTCGACGGTCGTCGTCTTGCCGGCGCCGTTGGGGCCGAGCAGGGCGAACACCTCGCCGGTCGCCACGTGCAAGTCGATGCCGCGTACGGCCTCGACGTTTCCGTAGGCCTTCCGCAACCTACGGACGCCAATGGCCCATTCAGAGGGTTGTTGTTTGCGGGCGCTGGTCAACGTTACCGTCCGCCGGTGCGCCTACTCTTCCGGTTCGGAAGCCCACCCCATCTTGGCGCGGGCGTGGCGGCCCATCTCCTCGTCCTGCTCCGACGTTCCTCCACTGATGCCGAAGCAGCCGATGAGCTCCTTGCCCCGGAAGATCGGCGTCGAGCCGCCGGAGGCGACGATCTTGCCGTTGGTGAAGATGGCGGAGTTGATCATCATCTGCGGGTTGCGTTCCTGAAACCAGCGCCTGATGGTCAGGCCGTCGGGGAAGCGCGGGCTCATGGTGCGGAACGCCGCCACCGTGAACGCCTTCGCGTAGGCAATCTCCGCCGTCAGCCACCCCGCCTCGTCCATGCGCTCCAGTGCGAGCAGGTGCCCCTCGGGGTTCACCACCGCCATGGAGACGGGCACTCGCATCTCCAGCGCCTTGTCCCAGACGTGCATGAAGAACTCGCGGCACTCCGAAACGGTGACCCAGCCGTACGGCATGACGATTGCCTCCTAGAGCGCGATGCTATGCGTGCACCGGCGCGGGTAATTCTAGCAGGGCGGGGCTAGCAACACGCGCTCGCGTAACGCCGTGCTACGCCGTCCGCCCACCTTGGCGCGCGACGATGCCGGCCTGCTGCTCTACCGCCTTGATGATGGCTTGGGTGCCCTCGTCGCCCAGGCTCTGCGCCTCCAGCGCAGTCAGCAGCGCCCGTGCGACGGCGGTCGTATGCAGCGGTACGCGCCGCTCGTCTGCCGCCTCTAGGATCAGCCGCAGGTCCTTCTGCTGAAGGCGAACCATGAAGCCGGGTGCGAAGTCGCCCGCAATCATGCGCGGACCGAGGTTGGAGAGTTGCCACGAGCCGGCCGCACCGCCGGAGACCGCCTCGATGGTGCGTTCGAGGTCTGCGCCGTGCGCTGCTGCGAACACCAGCGCTTCCGCCACTGCCGACACCGTTCCTGCAACCAGCACTTGGTTGACTAGCTTGGTCGTTTGGCCCATGCCTGAGGGTCCCATGTGGGTGATGCGCTGCCCCATTGCGGCGAACAGGGGGCCGCAACGCTCGAACGCCTGCGTGTCGCCGCCGACCATGATGGACAGTGTGCCCTGCTCAGCGCCCCACGACCCGCCTGAGACGGGCGCGTCCAGCATGGCGATGTTCCTGGTCGAGAGCCGCTCTGCAAGCGCGCGCGTCGCGCCCGGCGCTATCGTGCTCATATCGACGAGCACGCTTCCCTCGCGCATGGCTGCGGCAAGCCCGCCCTCGCCCTCGACCACGCTCAGTACGTCGGGGGTGTCAGGGAGCATGGTGACGACGGAGTCGGCGCGCTCGCCCACCTCCCCCACCGATGCCGCGACATTGATGCCATGCTGACGCAGCGCCTCCGCCTTGGCAGCCGTGCGGTTGTAAGCGATGACTTCGAATCCCGCCCTGGCGGTGTTGCGCGCCATCGGCGCCCCCATAATGCCCGTGCCAACGAATCCAACAGTCTTGATCTCCGTCACGTCCACCTCCGTTGCAAGCGTTAGCCTATCAGGCTACGGTGGTGTGGGGACGCACGCTGCATTGTCGCTGGTGTACCATGTTTGTGATGCGTCTGACGAGCCTCATCGCCGTTACTGCCATCGCTTTGCTGGGCGTACTCGCGGCCGCTTGCGGCTCGACCGAAAGCCCCACGCCCACGCGCGCGGTGAGCACGCCAACCGCCACGCCCATGCCGCCCACAGACAACGGCGCCACGCCGGCGCAGGGGTGGCGCACCGACCTCACCGTCGGCGCGTCCATCGGCGAGGTCGCGCCCGATTCGACGCTCATGCTGCCGGACGGCAACACGGCCTCATTGCAGCAAATCGCCGCGGGCCACCCCCTGCTCATCTACTTCTTCGAAACGTGGTGACCAACTTGTCGCGCCGAGGTTCGGACGCTAAGCCGAGTATTTGAACCCAGGATGGACGAGGTGGCGGTGATCGTCGTCGGCGTTACCGACAGGAACGACACCCTCATTAGCTATCGCGACGAAAACGATCTTGGCGACTGGATGGTCTTTGTCGAGTCGACCGATGAGATGATTCGCGAGTACGCCGTTCGGCAGCAGGCGACCAAGTTGGCCGTTGGGCGTGACGGCGTCATCATCGAACGCAAGCCATTCGGTTCGAATCCGGAGGCGTACTGGCGGGGCATACTAGACCGGTTACTCGCGTCGCCTGAGGCGGCGGCCCAGGCGCCTGCCGAGCCCGAGCCGACCGCGGCGCCCATCGTGGCCGCACAGCCTGCCACACCCACGGCGGCCCCGTCGACTGCTGAGCCTGAGCCGACCACGGCGCCCATCGTGGCCGCACAGCCTGCCACACCCACGGCGGCCCAGGCACCTGCCGAGCCCGAGCCGACCACGGCGCCCATCATGGCCGCACAGCCCACCACACCTCCGACGGCTGAGCCTACAGATACTCCGGCGCCCGTAGTGGCGCAGGGGTGGCGTACCGATCTTGCGGTCGGCGGCAACATCGGCGAGGTCGCGCCCGACACAACGCTAACGCTGGTGAGCGGCGAGACGACCTCCGTGCAGCAGGTTGCCGGCGGCAGGCCGGTGCTCGTCTACTTTTTCGAAAGCTGGTGACCGGCCTGCCGCGCCGAGGTTCGGACGCTCAGCGGCGTATTCGAGCCTCATCGCGATGACGTGGCTGTTGTGGCTGTAAGCACCGGCGACTCTGCCAGCCAACTGACCGATTACCGCGATCAGAACGGCATTGGCGACTGGGTTGTCTTTGCTCGGGCGCCTGGGATATGGCGCGAGTACTCTATTCGCCAGCAGTCTAGCAAGGTGGCCATCGGAAGCGACGGCGTCATCCTAGAACGCAGAGGGTACGGTGGCAGCACGTCTTGGCCCGGCATTCTGAACCGGTTGCTAGAGGCATAGCGCGCTGCTTACGCCGCGGCAGCGTGAGCGGAGTCCGCGTCCATGGCGGTGCGCATGGCGGTTATCGCTACCTCGATTTGCGCGTCGTCAGGCTGGCGCGTGGTGAGCGCCTGCAGCGCAAGACTCGGCGCCGACAGTGCGGCGACGAACGCAGAGGTGCTATGGCGGGCGTTAAAGCGAATCACCTCGTACGAGATCCCCGCTATCACCGGTATCAGCACGATGCGCGAGGCTATACGCAGTGGCAGGTCGGGGGTGCCAAGTAGCGCGAATATGATGATCGATACGATCATCACCGTCAGCAGGAACGCCGTTCCGCAGCGAGGATGCGCGGCGGGGAAGCGGCGCACGTTCTGCGGCTCAAGCGTCAGCCCCGCCTCGTGGGCGTGGACGGCCATGTGCTCGGCGGCGTGGTAGGCGAACACGCGGCGTATCGTTGGCATTAGCCCAATCACACCCAGGTAGGCGAAGAAAATCGCCATCCGTATCACGCCTTCGGCGGTGTTGCTGAGGATGGCAGAGTCGGTGAAGCGGTCGACGACACCGGCAGTGACGACGAGTGGAGCGATGAAAAATAGCGCTATAGCCAGCCCGATGGAAGTTGCCAGCGTGAGCGCGATGGCCCACGGCGATATGGGCTGGTCCTCCTCCTCTTCCCCGGCGGCCACCTGCGCGGAGAAGGTGAGAGCGCGGATGCCGGTGACCAGCGTCTCGAACAGGATCAGCGTACCGCGCACGAAGGGAATCTTGCGCCACGTGCCGGCAACCCACGTAGGCACCGGGTATGAGGTCGTCACGATATAGCCGTCGGGACGGCGGGCGGCAACAGCGACGTAGCGTGCACCGCGAATCATGACGCCTTCAATGACGGCTTGGCCGCCATAGGCGAATGGGGTCGTCCCGTGCTGTTGTGGTTGGCCGGCCATAGGGCGTGGGCGCAGCACTACTGGAGGTTGAAGCGCCGCCGCAGTCGCTCGACCCGCCCCTCAGTGTCGACGATGCGCTGCTCGCCGGTGAAGAAGGGGTGGCAAGCGCTGCAAATTTCGACGCGAATCGACTCTTTGGTCGCACCTGTGGTCCACGAGTTGCCGCAGGCGCATGTGACGCGCGCCTCGGGGTAGTAGGTGGGGTGGATCTCAGTCTTCACGATGTGGTTCCTACGCCTGTGCCACGCCGTTAGGGACGATGTTGGCGCGCTTGGAGCGGCGCGTGGAGTGGTCAAATTGGACGACGCCGTCGGTGAGTGCATAGAGGGTGAAGTCGCGCCCCATGCCAACGTTGCGGCCGGGATGGACTCGGGTTCCGCGCTGGCGCACGATGATGGTGCCGGCGCGCACCTCCTGGCCGCCGTAGCGCTTCACTCCCAGCCGCTTGCCCTGGCTGTCGCGCCCGTTGCGGCTGCTGCCGCCAGCTTTCTTATGCGCCATCGGATGCCCTCCTTCGCCTCCGCTGCCTGCTACGCGCAGGCAACTCGCCCGTGACGATGTCCTTGATGGCGAGGCGGGTCACTTGCTGGCGGTGGCCTTGCTTGCGCGAGTAGCGCACCTTGGGCTTGTACTTGAACACCGTCAGCTTGTCCGCCTTGCCCTGCGCGACGATTTCGGCAACGACGCGCACGCCCTCGACGGTCGGCGCACCGACGCGGACGCCATCGCCGTCTTGCACCAGCAGCACGCGCTCCAACTCGACCGTCGTGCCCTCGTCGCCCGCGATCTTCTCGACGGTGATAAGGTCGTCCGGCTCAACGCGGTACTGCTTGCCGCCAGTTTCGACGATAGCGTAAGGCATAGGGTGGATGCGCCTCCCGCGCACGAACGATAAGTCTACGGCAGGTCGGCCTCTAGCGGCAAGGGGGAACAGGAGAAGTGTCGGCGTGCGAGCGCTCTCCCCTGTACAATTTCTTATCGGAATCGGAGGTGACGTATGGCCGCAAACCTGGAGACGGCGACACTCGGAGGTGGTTGCTTTTGGTGCACTGAGGCAGTGTTCGAGGAGGTGCGGGGCATCGAAAGCATCGCCGTCGGCTACACCGGCGGCCACGTCGAGCGGCCCTCGTACGAACTCGTCTGCACCGGCACGACCGGCCACGCCGAGGCTGCGCAGGTTACCTTCGATACGGCCGTCTTGTCGTATGAGGACGTGCTGCGGCTGTTCTTCGCCACGCACGACCCGACGACGCTGAATCGTCAGGGGCATGACGTAGGCCCGCAGTACCGCTCGGCGATCTTCTGGCATACGGAGGAGCAGCGCGAGACAGCCGAGGCGGTCGTCGCCGACCTGACGGCGCAGCGCATTTTCCCCGACGCCATCGTCACCGAGATCGCGCCGCTCGGAATCTTCTACGAGGCGGAGGAGTACCACCAGCAGTACTACCGCAAGAACCCATGGGCAGGCTACTGCCGCTTCGTTATCGACCCCAAGGTGGCCAAGCTGCGCAAGGAGCACTTCGAGGCGCTGCGGGCGTAGTGGGGCCAATTGGGGAACGCGATGAAAAGTCAGGGGCTTTAGAGAGTGAATGTAAAAGACGGACGGCTTGCCCGCAACGGCGATTTCGGTTGCGGTTAGCCGTTTGTCTGCTTTGTAAAGGCGAGATGGGTGTCGATGGTGGCTTCGGGGTAATGTTCAGCCAGCCAGCTACGTAGCGCGGCGTGCGCTTCGTCGTCGCTCATCCCCATGTTCAGCAACAAGCAGTTGGCTTCATCATCAAGCCATACGATAGCGTCGCCCGATGGGAGGAAACGGTAGTTGAATTCCATGACGCCTAGTTTAACCCCACTTCCGCGCGGCGCTCCCAGTTGTCACGCACCCAAGTGGAGCGCGCCAGTGCGCGGTACTGAAACGCCTCGGCGCGATCTTCGTTCTTCATCCAGCCTGCCTTGTTGTTCTCACGGCGTAGGCCACCCATCGTGAGCAAGTTGCTCTTGCGCCCGTTGCAGGGACGGCATAGCAGGATGCGGTTCATTAGGTGGTCTGCGCCGTTCTCCGCCTTGGGCTGAATGTGGTCAAGCTCCATGAACTCACTCTCTAGCTCACGACCGCATCCAGCGCACCCTACCATCCCGCCGGCCTCCTGCGCGCCTTCAAGTACCAAGCGGATGCTTGCATGCGTCAGGCGCTCCCAAGGCTCGCGTGGTCGCTGCAAGCGTAGGCGCAAGTTTGGGGCTGGTATCTCACCATCGTCCGTGCGAACCGGCGCGTCGGTGCGGTAGTGGACTTCAACGACGCTGTCAAGCTGCAAGCGCTTGTTGGCCTCGATACGACTGCGCACCTGCTTGATTGCTTCGCCCCATATATCGATTGCGACCCACCGCCTTCCTTGGCGTTCAGCCGCAACCGGCGTAGTCGCGCAACCTGCAAACGGGTCGAGCACAATGTCACCTTCGTTGCTGCTTGCCCTAATGATGCGCTCATAGAGCGCAACGGGTTTCTGTGTAGGCCAGCCAGTCTTTTCCTTGGAAAAGGACATGATGTTGATGGAGTTGAGTTCGTCGGCAGGCTGGCAGTTCCACGTGTCCTCTATTGGGATGCCCTTGCCTTGGCCTGGGAGCCCATCCCTTCGGGTATACCCCTCTGGGTAGGGTATGTACTCCTTGTTGAACGTGAACCCCTTCTGTTGCTTCGTGTAATACAGCAAGGTGTCATGGTTGCGAATCCAGCCACGCTTTTGCGTCTTATACCCAGATACCCACCCTATGCGCCACACTATCTCGTTACGGAACTGCTTGCGCCCAAAGATACCGTCGAGCATAGCCTTCACGTAAGCGTGCGCAGTGTGGTCAATGTGCAAGTAGAGGCTGCCTGTTGGCTTGAGCACACGATGCATCTCCATCAGCCGCACCCCAAGCCAGCAGAGGAACGCGCCCATGTCGTCGCCCGATGCAAGCCGCGCCGCCTCTATCACAGCCCAAACACCCGGCCAGTTGTCCTTGATAGCGTCCACCCATTCCTCGTGGACGTCTTCCTCCCAGCGCCATCGGTCCTCAAACCGAGCGTCTGATGCAACGCTGTCTGGCGTGGCGTGGAAGTCCCGGTTCTTGTTGAAGGGAGGGTCGGTAGCTATTAGGTCTACCGTGCCGGAGTTCATCCCTCGCAGGATGGGTAGGTTGTCGCTGTGGAACAGCGTACGGTTCTCGAAGTTGAGGGACTGCTCTGTTACGCTTTCAGTCGTAGAAGGCATCATATTCTACGATTACTGTAGAAATGTTACCCCTGTTCCGACGGAAAGGCAATGAGAATGGGGAACAAAGAGAGCCTCCTCGCCGGCACAAGCCTTGGTACTTGCCATATCAGGGCTTTGGCGCGCCAACGAGGAGGCACGAGCCGTAGCCCATGCCGTGATAGCGCGCCTAGCCGACTCGCGGCAGTCGCCCTGATATGGCGGCGTGAACTCTATGCGGATATCTGCCTAGCGTCAAGCGACGGGTGTGCTATAGTCAGCGGTGCAACGACTCAGCGCGCCGTTCCACCGGCACAGCGAGCTAAAAGGTGTGGAGCTTGGGGGCACTTGCCCTCTTGTCGGCTCGCTGTGGTCTGAGTCGTTGCAAACTCTAGGCTCACGCCGCAAGGGGGCACCTTATGCAAGACGTCGGGCACCTATCACGAGCGGTCACCCGAGTAGAACCGTACTTCAGCTTCACGGGCCGCGCTTCACGCAAGGAGTATTGGCTGGCTGGCGTGCTTGCGCCGCTAGGGATGTATGTCGCGCTGGTTGTCATCACTTCGCTGCTTTCCCTATCGGCTGGAATGCTTGGGCTTGCAATCTTTGGGGGTAGCGCAGATGCAGGCGCAGCGCGGACAGTCCTAGGAACCATCTTTGGCGCAGTGTTCGGTAGCGTGATGCTAGTCGCGTTTGTAGGGAGCATTGTGTCAGCGCCGTGGCTAGGCATCGCAACATCGGTGCGGCGCTACCACGACATGCGCGCGTCGGGCTGGAACCTGCTGCTTCAACTGATACCGCTCGCCGGCATCTTCTTCTGGGCGCTGATGGCGTTCTCGCCCAGCGTTGACGAAGACAACCCCTACTAAGCAGCGTTGGCACAAATGTGCTATACTGACAGGCAAATCGCTCAGGAGGAAACCTGATGAGCGGAACAGAGATTTTGGCAGCGGCAATGCTCGGCATCTACGCCGTCCTCGTTCCCATGTGGATCTGGGAGGGGTTGAAGCGCTAGATGGCCTGACGGCAAAGCGAAGGGGCGGCGATGTGGAGCGCCGCCCCAGAAAGGAACCAGCCATGGACCCAACACTAATCGGTCACTTCATCGGAGTCGGCACGATTGCCCTTCTGACAGTGCTCTCGCTCTGCGCAGGCTCGGCCATCGCCGAAAGCTAGCTCCCTTCGCGGGTAAGTTTAGCCGTTTGTGCGCAAACCCGCTACCCCTATATGACGGAATGAACCCTTGCCTAAAAGGTGGTGATGCGGTAAAGTGACAGCTTAGGCGGTGGCACCGACGGGATTCGAACCCGTACCTCTCGCGAGTGGTGGACGAGTGCTCTTCTTTGAACTACGGTGCCACCGCCTAGATTCTTACCACGCACCGCCCGAATTGTCCAGTCAGCCCACGCCCATAGCCTGGTCTAGCAGCAAGTCGAACGGCCGAGGATGTGCGCGGATGTTGTACTTGAAGCACGCCTCGGCGATGTAGGCGGCGGCGTGCTTGCGCGAGTAGTGATGGTGCGTGCCGTACCATGCCCGCTTGAGCAATCCCCAGAATCCTTCAATCGTGTTGGTGTGGATGGTGCCTCTTACGTAGGCGCGCGAGTGATCTATCGTCAGGTGCTTCATACGCTCGCCCATTGGCTTGTACGACACGTACTCGTCAGTCATTAGCGTCGCGCCTAGTGACACGTTGTTCATGAGGAAGGCCATGATGGCAGGTGCCTTTGGCTTCTTCACCGGCATTGCCACTACCTTGCCGCCGCGCTCCACCGCGCCCAGGATGGGCAACTTATCAGTGCCGCGCCCGCGCTTGAGCTCGATGTAGGTGCCGTCCTGCCTGCGGCGACGCCGGGTCTCTGGGCTTGGGCCTAGGTAAGCTTCGTCAGCTTCGACAATGCCGGTCAGCAGCGCCGCATCCTCCGTTACCATCGCGCGCCGGACCCGCATGTTGACGTACCAAGCGGTCGCCTGCGTTAGATGCAGGTCGCGCGCGAGCTGATACGAGGACACAGACTTCTTGGCGTTGATGATGATAACGATTGCCATAAACCACTTGTGCAAAGGGACTCGGGTCTTCTGGAATATCGTTCCGCTCAGTGCGTTGAAGGAACTGCGGCACTTGTGGCAATTCCACCTGCCTATGCGCCCGCTATCTAGCTTGCGCGCTACGTAGGGCGACTGGCAATGCGGGCACGTAGGCTTACCGCCCCAACGCACCCGCTCTAGGTGGGCGAGCGCTGCCGCATGATTGGGGAAATGCTGCGCGATGGTAAGGACATCCATACCACCGTGAATTATAGCTTATTGGAGAAGAAATGTAAAGTGTTTGGCACAGTTTTCGTGCTGTAAACAGCACTATATTGCGATACTTGCGCTTTGTCAAGTCGCTTTACTTTAGGCAGGTAAACGGGCAAACTTATGTGCATGGACTGGCAACTTATTGGCGTGATAGCAATGCTCGGCGTGCTGTGGTACGTCGGCTACCTGATTGGGAAGCGCGTGCCGTTGACCGCTATCGAGCGGCGAGCCATTCGTTTGCTGCTACGACTGCTGCGGCGAACAAAGTCACAGCCACCAGACGGAAAGCCCAAGTAGCGATTACGTCGCCGGTGTACGGCGCTCGCGCCCAGATCACTCCAGCACCGATGGTGCTGAATCCTGCTGCAACAATCATCTCTGCCATTTGTGGTATCATAGTACAAGCGGCAAGCTAAGGCAAACCGCAAGCCCCTGACTTATCGTCCCCTTGGGGAATTGGCTGGGGATCCAGGATTCGAACCTGGCCTACCTGATCCAGAGTCAGGCGTTCTACCGCTAAACTAATCCCCAACGGGCCATCACAGTCTAGCAGAGGAGGTGCCCTCTCCCGCCCGTCGCTCCTATAAGGAGCCCCTCATCCCGGCCCTCTCTCGGCGGGACAGGGTGAAGAGGCGCCTTCAATGGTGCTTGCGCAGGTAGTGGAGTATCTCCATCATGACCTTGGTGTCTACCTCGTTGTAGGCGGCGATCTCTTGCATGAGGGGGATGTCCCTTAGGGAGCCGCCTAAGCGTTCGGCCTCCTTGTCGCACCACCACGCGCCCGTCATCGCGCCCGAGCCGTCGACATTCGTGTCGCCCCAGTCGGTAGCGATAAGGCCGTGGGAGCGCAGCGCACCGGAGAACTCCTTCAGGCCGAATCCGAGCGCGCCACGCACGACGACGGGCTGTTCGCGTACCACTTTGGCCAGCAGGTCATACCAGCACATATTCGGCCACGTGCGGTTGGGGTGACGCTCGCGCGCCATCTCGTACCACGTCTTCTCCGCGTGCGCCCAGTGGTGGACGCGGAAGGTGTCACTGCTGCCGAGGTCGGCCTGCACCTGCGCCATGTGCGCAAGCCATTCGTCGATCATCGCGGCCTCGGCGTCCTCCGTCAGCCTTTCGGCAACGAAGCAGCGGAAGACCCACTCGCCCCCCTGCACGTGGCCGCAGCCGACCATGAAGATGAGCGGATGCCCGTTTTGCTTGGGAATACGCCTAAAGTCGTCGTTCACGCCTATCACATACTCGAAGTCAACGAAGAACTCGAGGACAGGCGTTGCGCGCCACTCGTCCTCAGCAGCGCTGACGTGGGCAGGACGCACGGGCGGGCCGTTCTCGTCGTGGTTCACGTCCAAAATGGCTTGCAGCTTGGGGCCGGTAGTGCCGTCGGCCTTCACGCCTAGGGCATTGAGGTTAGTGCGAGAGTCGCGCCACGAGGTGATGCCTGCGGCATGGGCATTTGCGCGTTTGTCGAGTCCAACCTGCCATAGTTGCGTGAGTTCGCCCAATTGCGTGGCGATGCAGCTAGTGGCATAGCCCCAATTGAAGCCCTCGTTGCCGGCGGTGGGCCACAATTCGGGAACGGACGGCACAGGCAGTGGCGACCATGCGGCGCCTTCCTTGCGTACGCGGCGTTGCCAATCGCAGGCGTACTCGACCATTTCCTGCACTGACACGCCGCGCTTCTTCACGGCGGTGGTATCCAGGTCGACGGGTGCAAGCCGCTCCAACGCGTTGGTCGTGCGGTTCTGCCCCTTCCCGAGATCAACGCCTCGCCCGAGCAGGAAGGCGTAGCGGGGGGCGTGGCCCTGCAGCCGCCCGAGTGCACGGTTGTACACGTGCAGTTGCGCCTTGTATACGGGCAGGGAGCCGCCATCGCCTAGGGTTCCCCTAGTTGTCAGGCTGGGGGTTGTGAACTTGATGTCGAGCACGACGTAGTGCCAGGGCTCGCCCAGATCGGGCGCGACAGTGTCTGAGTCGACATACTGCGCGTCGGCAGGGAAGAGGCTGGCAAACAGGTCGGAGCGAACCAGCAGGTCGGCAAGGCCGTAGGTCCGCGACTCAGCATCGCGAAGAGGGGCTTGGTGGAGGATCGGAACGCCTTCGCGCATCGCCTCGAATGTGCGCATTGCGGCGTCTAGGTCGCGACCTTCACGCCAGTCTTCCGCGATAGCACGTACGTCCGTGAGTGTGCGCAGGTGCTCGACGATGGCCGCCTCGAACTCATTGCCCTTATTCATGATGAACTTCCCGAAGTCGAGCCGCTCATCATAGGTGGGCAGCCTGTCGTCGCGGACGAATCCGCACTCTTCGCCATAGAGGTCGAGCCAATCGGAGAGGGTCGATTGGCCGATATAGTTGCGCATCTGCGTGGCTGATACCCAGTCTTGCCAGTCGGCGGAGGTTTGCGGGATGCTCGTCTCGCCGCTAAGGGTTGTCGTCAGGCTTTCCAGTCCCATGCGCTTGCGGCCTCCTAGCGTAGCGCTTGACTTTCGCCGACGGTGCGGTGGATGCGCAAGGGGCGCATGTCCCGTGCCGATACGCGATAATGGGGCAGCGGGAGGGATGGCAGAGCGGCCGAATGCGACGGTCTTGAAAACCGTTAGCCTGCAAAGGCTCGTGGGTTCGAATCCCACTCCCTCCGCCATCTCCTACTGTTTCACGTTGCCCCACACGTTCTCAATCTCTCTCATTTAACACTTGTTAGACTGATTTAGCGGTTTCAACACTTGTTTCACGATGCCCCTGGAGGTCGCCAGGAACCCCTTGTCATCCCACATGTGCGGTGGGATAGAATGTGGGATGAGATGAGAAAGCGATTGGACAGCGCGGTTGCGGTCCGCAACATGACGGCACCGGGAAGACACTTCGTCGGGGAGACCCTGTACCTGATGGTCTGGCCGTCTGGGAGTAAGTCGTGGGTGCAGCGGCTCAGGATCGGGGGCAAGCGCAAAGACCTAGGGCTGGGCCCGTACCCGGCCATAACGCTCGCCCAGGCCCGTGAGAAGGCGCATGACAACCTCTCCCTGACGAAGTCCGGCGGCAACCCGCTCGCCGAGAGAGCAACGGCGGCAAATGCAGCTGTATCCACCTTTGAAGACCTGGCAAGACGGCACATTACTGAGAACGCCCACGCATGGCGGAACGCCAAGCATGGAGCGCAGTGGCTCTCAACGCTGGAGACCTATGCATTTCCGACCTTGGGCGCCCTGAGGGTGGACGAGGTCACCCGCCGGCACGTGGTGGAGGTGCTGTCGCCCATCTGGACGTCCAAGCCGGAGACGGCGCGGAGGGTGCGCCAACGCATCCGCGCTGTCCTGGATAGGGCGGCAGCGCTGGAGTTCATCGACTACAACCCGGCAGGAGATGCGATCAACGCCGCGTTGCCCAAGCAGCCTCGCATCAAGAACCACCACCGCGCGTTGCCCTATGAGCAACTGCCCAAAGCGCTGGGTGCCGTTCGTGGGTCCACAGCCAACGCATCGGTGAAGCTGGCATTTGAGATGCTAGCGCTGACCGCCTGTCGCTCTGGTGAGGTGCGTGGGATGACGTGGGAAGAAGTTGACCTCGGGAAGGCGACGTGGACGGTTCCCGCGACGAGGATGAAGGCGGGCAAGGCGCACCGGGTGCCCCTCGCCAAGAGGGCGGTGGCGATCCTAAAGGAGGCGCGCGGCCTAGGCAGCGGCAATGGCATTGTCTTTCCTGCTCCCCAGGGCGCTGCTCTGTCTGACATGGCGTTCACGCAGTTGCTGAGGCGCTTGGAGTTGGACTTCGTGCCGCATGGCCTGCGCTCCAGCTTCAGGGACTGGGCGGCGGAGCGGACCAACGTGAGCCACGCCGTGGTGGAGCGGGCGCTGGCACACGAGGTGCGCAACGCTACGGAGGCGGCCTACTTCCGCTCCGACCTGTTCGACCATCGCCGCGAGCTTATGGAGCAATGGGGCGACTTCTTAGAGGGTGGCGCTGCCTGATGGCGTCGGGGTAGCTAGGCGCTGCGCAATGGTCTTTAGCGAGTGAGCGTGCGCAGGCTGCTCGGCGCAGACGCTAACAGTATCAACTCGTGAGGGCTTTTGGCCTAGGCTGGTCAATGACGGCTCCCGGCGGATTGATAAGAGTAATGCGGTCGAGTTTGCTTGGGACCACCAGACTTGACGAAATCAAGAACTTTCACCTTGAGCTTCAAGTTAGTCCTATAGTCTGATGCCGATCCTCCCGATAGTCGATAGTCTTGCCTAGATGGACTCGGTAGGACGCCCAATGAGGAATCCAGAAGACAGTCACAATTGCCGAGGAACCTCGTCCTCGGGTCGCAACTCACTGCCGACTTTACCATTCCGGCGCACCGTCTTCATCTGTGATGTCGATCTCACTGACGGACCACGGTGTATCGTCATCCACGACACTAGGCAATTCTCCTGTCACGTAGAACCTCCCACTGTGCAAGGCATCTTCAATTGCCTTGGTGAGAGCTTCCATCCTACCGGCGACGATAAGAACTCTCGCTCCCAGAGCTCTAACCACGAAGTAGCTTCCAATGGCATCTTCAACAGAGATGACCGACTTCGGATACCCAACCGAGAATTGATGTTTGGCCTGATTCCATGAAATGCGACAAAACTGGCTGATCGGCTCAGCGAGCGTTGCGCCCAAGAGTGACCGGACATGACCCCTGTTGACCAGGCTTCCCAAGGGGGCGTGACTATAGTGCCGGCCTGGGATGCTATTGACCCTACAGAGCTCCTTCACACATTCTTCTAGATGCCCGCCTGAATTTGCGACTACCTGTCGCGCCATCATCTTGAACGAAATGCCTGATGCGAGGCTATAAGGAATGTATCTCAGAGGTCTGACGACGCCATCGAATTCCTGAGAGAAGGGGTAGTGGGGTGTTGTCTCACTCCAAACCGCGTACTGCATCCCAATTCCAGGGATGTGTGAATCCAGAAGACACAGCGAGGGGTACAGGTCTCTTCTGAAGTTCAGAACAGGCTTTTCAAATGGGGATTATATACGTGTGTACCACGCTAGCCGTATAATCAGGCCATGACGAACGACGAATTGGGCATGGCGCTTATCGGTCTTGCGCTGGTGCTGGCCGTGATAGCGGGCATG
>DAOUJX010000054.1:0-19161 GCA_034422075.1 Dehalococcoidia bacterium | reverse complement strand
CAACGGCTACCATGCCTACTTTTCTTCGCATACTACCCGCAAGGGCTACAGCGGGGTCGGCGTGTACGCCAAGCGGCCTCCGCTCGACGTGCGGCGAGGATTCGGCGTTGCCGAGTTCGATGACGAGGGGCGTACGCTCGTTCTCAATTACGGCGACTTCGTCCTGCTCGGCGTCTACTTTCCCAACGGCAAGTCGAGCGCGGCCCGGCTTGACTATAAGATGCGCTTCTACGATGCCTTCCTCTCCTACGTCGACGGGCTGCGAGCACAGGGTCGCGAGGTCATCTTCTGCGGAGACGTCAATACCGCCCATACCGAGATCGACCTTGCGCGGCCCAAGGAGAACGAGCAGATCTCCGGCTTCCTTCCCATAGAGCGTGAGTGGCTTGATCGGGTCACCGCCCACGGCTTCGTCGACACATTCCGCCATCTACATCCGGGCCAACGCGACCACTATAGCTACTGGGACATGATTTCGCGGGCACGCGAGCGCAACGTGGGCTGGCGCATCGACTACTTCTTCGTGAGCGAAGGGCTGATGGAGCGAGTGGCCGACGCCTTCATCCTGCCGGATGTCATGGGCTCCGACCACTGCCCGGTCGGGATCGATCTAAGCTTCTAGCAGCTGCAGCGCCTCTTCCGGCGCCCAGGACAGTACGGCCACCTCTCCGATTGGCTCGTCCGGCAGCACGTCGTAGCGGCCTTCCCCCGGCGTCTGGAACACGCGCCCCGTTACCACGCCGCCTGCACGGACACTGCCCAGCTTGTCGAGGTCGATGGTGACGCGGTCGCCGATGGCGAAGGGCATCTATGCGCCGTTCCGGTGAAGCGCGTCGCGGCGAAGCAGCTCCTCTGCTATCTGCACGCCGTTGGTCGCCGCGCCCTTGCGAAGGTTGTCAGACACCACCCACAACGCGAGGCCGTTGGGGTGCGAGTCGTCCTGCCGCAACCGCCCGACAAACACCTCGTCGCGCCCTTCGGCGTCCATAGGCATAGGGTAGGTCGAAGTCAATGGGTCATCGACGACGGATACGCCGGGGAAGGTGGCGAGCAACTCGCGTGCTTCACCGACCGACATCGGTTGCTCGAACTCGATGTGGAGGGCCTCGGCGTGCGATACCGGGACAGGGACACGCACGCACGTCGCCGAGAGCGCGAGATCCGGCGCGTGCATGATCTTTCGCGTCTCGTCGCGCATCTTTCGCTCTTCCGTCGTGTAGCCGTCGTCAAGGAACGTCTCGACCTGAGGCAGGATGTTGAACGCGATGCGATGGGGGTACTGCTCCGGCTGCGTTGCCTCGCCGCGCAGCACCTGGCCCGATTGCACGGTCAGTTCCTCCATTGCCTCGGCGCCGGTGCCTGACACCGATTGGTAGGTGTCGACGATGACGCGCTTGATGGGATTTGCACGGTGCAAAGGGTAGAGCGCCATTACCATCTGCGTCGTCGAGCAGTTGGGCACGGCGAGTATGCCCTGGTGGCCCTCGACGTCGTCGGGGTTGATTTCGGGCACGACCAGCGGAACGCCTGACTCCATCCGGAAGGCTGCGCTCTTGTCGATGACGACGCAGCCCTGCTCCACGGCCATGGGTGCAAACTCGCGGCTCATTGCCGAGCCGACGGCGGTGAACACGATGTCGCTGTTGGCGAACACCGGTGGCGTGGCCAACTCCACCTCGAGCTCCTCTCCGCGGAAGTTCACGCGCTTGCCGACGGAGCGCTCCGATGCGCATACGCGCAGCGACGACATCGGGAAATTGCGCTCCTCGAGTACTCTAAGCGCCACCTTCCCAACGGCGCCCGTCGCTCCTACCACAACAACCCTTGGCGCACTCATACTGCCATCACCTTATCAAGTCCGATTACGAGACCGTTCAACTTCATAACGCGCTCCGCTGCCATCAGCACGCCGGGGATGTAGCACTCGCGGTTGATGGTGTCGTGCCGCAGCGTCAGCGTTTGTCCCTGTCCGCCGAATGTCACCTGGTGGTTGGCCATCTTCCCCGGCATTCGCACGGAGTGGATGGAGATCCCTTCGTAGTCCGCGCCCCGTGTACCGGCGAGCGGCTCGCGTTCAGGCACGTTGCGTCGAAAGCCGCCGGCGCGGCCCTCGTGAATGGCGCGGGCGAGCGCGAGCGCCGTGCCGGAAGGGGCGTCGATCTTGGTCTCGTGGTGCTCTTCCACGATTTCGACGTACTCGAAGTAGTGCGCAGCCATGTTGGCCAGTTGCATGAGCAGCACGGCGCCGATGGTGAAGTTGGGCGCGAGCACCGCCGATAGTCGGTGTCCGTCCACGAGGTCTTCGAGGCGGCCTATCTGCTCTTCGTTGAAGCCTGTGCTGCCGATGACCAGTCGCGCCCCGGCCTCTAGCGCCGCTGGCGCCATCCCAATCGACGCTGCGGCATTGGTGAAGTCGACTACCACGTCCGCAGGGTGCTCGTTGAGCGCGTCGGCGACGTTCGGGTAGTGGGGCGCGTCAACCAATGCCTGAGGCTCTGCCAGGTCCACCGTCGCGGCGAGATGGAACCGCTCAGCCGCATTGACGGCGGCGACCACCTCGCGCCCGACCTTGCCTGCCGCTCCGTGAACGACTACGCGTATGCCGCTATCGCTCGCCATGACCCCCAAATTATAGCCCGATGCCGCTACGTGAGGGCCGCTGCGGGCCTAGTTGCGTTCGCCGGCGCGCATACGCGCCGCCATCTCCTCGTCGCGACCGCGCGCCCACTCGCGCCTGGCTGGGTCGGACACGAGCACTTCCAACGCACCGATGCCTTCGATATCCATGCCGATGCGGTCGCCATCCTGAATCGCGCCTAGGTTCTGGTGGTTCGTTCCGGTGCTGATAATGTCGCCCACGTTCAGCTCCATAATGGCGCTGGCGAACTCGATGCACTCCGGAATCTTGTGGGCCATATCGCTGGTGTTGTAGCCGGGGAAGTTGTAGTCGCCGTTCCAGACCTTCACGTTGACATTGTGCGGATCGGGGAACTCATCCTTGGTGACGATGAACGGCCCCATGGGGCCGAACGTGGCCCACGACTTGGACTGGAAGTAGCTCTGAGCGCCGCGCACCTGAATGCGCCCGGAGACGTCGAAGAAGCCGGTGTAGCCCAGCACGTGCTCCATTGCATTCGGCTGCTCGATGTGCCGGCCCTGCTTGCCGATAACCAATGCGACTTCGGGCTCGGCATGGAAGATACGCGCATTGCACTTGGGATCCATAAGCACGGTGCCGCCGTGACCGATGACGCAGTCGGACGCCTTCAGGAAGGCGTCGATTTCTGGAATGGGCGGGTTTTCGCCTTCCAGGTAATTCACTGCCATACAGATGATCTTGTCGGGGCGGGGCACAGGCGGGAGCACGGTGACTGTGCTAAGAGGCAGTCCCTCCTTCGATGCTGCGCGCTCCTCCATCGGTCCGCGCAGCACGTCCAAGTTGGACAGAACCGCCGCCGCCAGCTCCATCGGCGAGCCTGTGTGCACATCACCCACCACATCCGACACGTCGACGATGCGGTCACCCTTCACCACACCCAATGCCCAGTTGTCGAAGAAACCGAACTTCATGCTCTCGCTCCTTGTATCGGGCTACGCGACGATGCGCCTGACGACGATGGTTTCCCCGCGCCGGGGGCCGGTGGAAATCATGTCGATGGGCGCGCCGATGAGCTGTTGTAGACGCAAGATGAACCCCTTCGCCTCTTCCGGCAGCTGGTCGAACGCCGTCGCTCCTGCGGTCGGGCGCGTCCAGCCTGGCAGGTCTTCCAGGATGGCCGTGCAGCGTTCGAGCTCGCTGGGGCTGCTGGGGAGTTCCTCGATGCGCTTGCCGTCCAATTCGTATGCCACGCACAGCCGAACGGGCGATATGTCGTCGAGCACGTCGAGGCGCGTGAGCACCGCTGAAGTGAAGCCATTGACCAGTGCGCTGTAGCGCGCCGCAACGCCGTCAAACCACCCGACGCGGCGGGGTCTGCCGGTCGTCGTGCCGTACTCCCAAGCGCGTTCGCGGATTTCGTCAGCCGTCGCGTCGTGCAACTCCGTCACCATTGGGCCTGAACCGACGCGAGTCGAGTACGCCTTGAACACGCCCACCGTCTCGCGTATCTCGCGTGGCGGTATGCCCACGCCCGTCAACGCACCGCCAATCATAGGTGAGGACGAGGTGACGTACGGGTAGGTGCCGTGGTCGACGTCTAGCATCGTGCCCTGCGCGCCCTCCAGCACGACACGGGCGCCGCGCGCGAGCGCCTTGCCGACCGTCAACTCCGATGAGCCGATGTAGGGTTGCAGCCGCTCCCCCCACTCCAGCGCGCTTTGGAGCAACGACTCTGCATCGATGGGCCCCGCACCGAACACATTCGTCAGGATGCGGTTCTTCTGCTCCACGACCGGTTCAAGCCTGGTGGTGAGGTAAGGCTTGTCGAGCAGGTCGCCGACGCGAATGCCGACACGAGAGGCCTTGTCGACGTAGGCTGGGCCGATACCGCGCCCCGTCGTGCCGATGGCGTTCCGCCCCTTCGCCTCCTCCTCCAACTGGTCGAGAGTGATGTGGTACGGCATGATGACGTGGGCGTGGTCGCTTACCACAAGGCGGCTGGTGTCCACGCCCCGCGCCTCCAATTCGTCGAGCTCGAGCATGAGCGTCGGAGGGTCGATGACGACACCGGCGGCGATGACGGGCGTAACGTGCTCCCAGAAGATGCCGGACGGGACTAGGTGGAGCTTGAACTCTCCCTTGTCGTTGATGACGGTGTGTCCAGCGTTGTTCCCGCCGGAGAAGCGGACTACCATCGCCGCTCGTTCTGCCAGAAAGTCGACTATTTTGCCCTTGCCCTCATCACCCCACTGGGCTCCGAGGATCCCGAATGCGGGCACCGCATCCTCCTCCCGCACCCTTGTGGCGCAGGCCAACATTGGACTATATCAGTTGCCGCTCGTTCCGTCGCGCATTGACCGCAGGGCTGCTCACAAGGCACAATCGCCAACCGGACATAGGAGGACGACTATGACGCTGGCTCTCGCGAGCCTACCCCTCGGATTTTGGGTTGCCCTCATTACGTGGATAGCGCTGGCCGGCCTGCTCGTGGCTACGGGCCTCATGCTGCACATGCGCGAAAAGGGCGGCGCTTAGTCTGCCTCGGCGTCGGCGGCGAGGGCCACTGCGCCTAGCGCCCCTACCTCGGCCCCCAGCGCTGTCTGCACTACGGGCAACTCCTTTCCGATTCCCGCAAACGCCTGCTCTCTCATGAGTTCGATTGCCGGCGCTATGTAGTCGGCCCACTCGTTCGACAACCCGCCGCCGATGACAACAATGGCGGGGTCAATGATGTTCACCCACGTCGTCATGGCCGCCCCGAGGTAGGCGATGCCCTCTTGCACCACCGATTGCGCCAGCGCGTCGCCCTGGCGGTAGGCGGCGAATACTGCGGGTGCTTGCAGACCGGAGGCGGCCATCGACGAGGCCTCTCCTTCAGCCATCCGTTCCTCGGCAATCTGCGCGAGCGCTGTGCCGGACGCCAGGCTCTCGACTGCCCCGGCGACGCTGCTTCTTCCGTACCTACCGTCGCGCTGCACGCTGATGTGGCCGACTTCACCCGCGAAGCCGTGTGCGCCGCTGAGCAGGCGTCCATGGGTGATGATGCCGCCGCCGATACCCGTGCTCACGGTGACGTAGAGCACGTGCGTGTACCCCTTGGCTGCTCCGAACCGTTGCTCCGCCAGGGCCGCGAGATTCGCGTCGTTTCCGATGACCGTCGGCACGTCGATGTGTGCGCGGAACATCCGAATGAGCGGCACGTTGTGCCAGTCTGGCAGTTGGGGCGCGTGAACGACGATACCGCGGTCGGCGTCGATGGCTCCTGCCGCAGCGATGCCCGCGCAGTGAATTGCATCGTGCGCCAGTCCAGCCTGCGCCAAGGCTCCATCCGTTGCCTCGCATATGGTGTCTATGACGGCGTCTGGGCCGCTGTGGGCGGGCGTCGGCAGTGTCGAATCGCCAAGCACCGTGCCGTCCGCCTGTGCTGCGATGGCGAGAATCTTGGTGCCGCCGAGGTCGATGCCGATGTAGACGTTAGGCGGCACGGCGCCTCGAGCCGGTGCGCCGTTTGGCTGAGGTAGGTGCCGTCTCTTCTGCGGGTTCCACCTGTATCTTCAGCATCAGGCGCAGGTGGTCGGCCAGCAAGCGAGTGGTCAGGAAGTTCTCGCGGACGTGCTCACGCCCAGTCAGCCCCATTTCTTCGCGAAGGCCGGGGTTTTCCAGCAGCTCGCCCACGTGTTCTATGAAATCGGCTGTCGAGTTGCCCAGTCGGCCTGCCTTGCCGTTGGCCATCTGCATGGGAATGCCGCCGACGGCCCCGGCGACGACGGGGCGCCCTTTCCACAGCGCCTCCGATATCACCAGCCCAAAGCCCTCGCGAGTCGACTTTTGCAAGACCACGTCCGCTGCACGCTGGAAGGCGTTCACCTCGAGGTTGGCCACGCCGTTGAGGTTGGTCAGCACATGGATGTCGTAGTCCTCTCCTGCGCGCCGGACGATGCGCTCGTAGAACGACCATGCCTCAGGGTCGTCGTCTGCCATCGACGCGACCATTAGCAGTTGCAGGTCCCTGTGTTCGTACTTCAGCGCGCGGTAGACGTCGACGACTCCCAGCGGATCCTTCCAGGGGTCGAAGCGCGATATCTGCGCCATGATCGGCCGATTGGGGTCGATGCTGTAGCGCTGCAGGACGTCGCGGATGATGTCGGGCGACAGCTCTATGTTCTTGGTGCTCAGCGGGTCTATGGCTGGGGGGATGAACGCCATCTCGACGCCGGGGAAGGAGCCGTTGACGTAGGCCTCTTTCGTGTAGATGACCGCGTCGTAGAGCTGTACTGCCGGGCGCAAGAAGTCCCAGACCTCCGGCAGCGACTCCGTCGTGTCGAGGTGGCAGCGCCAGATCCAGCGCGTGTCGATGGCCATCTGGCTGCCCTGCTCCGTGAGCGCTTGGAGAATGCCTGCGGGCTGCGGGTCGTGGATGAATGCAAAGTCGTAGGCGCCGTCGAGCGTATCGGCGTTCGCGCGGTTCACGCTCTTCCATGTTTCCCCCATCGAGGTGTTCCAAGGGATGAACATTCCCTGCAGCGCGTTGTGCATCTGCTTGGACACGTTGAAGAAGTCGCCGGATGCCTCCATGACTTTCCAATCGACTTCGATGCCTAGGCTGCGCATGAGGGGGATGAGGGTGTGCAGGATCTCCGCCACCCCGCCACCGAAAGACGTTGCGTTCAGGTGCAATACGCGAGAGCCCTGCAGCGGTTTGGCCAACTCGATGATCTCATCGGTCTTCGCATCGCCAATGATCGGGCGGTACTCTTCGATCGACTTAGGTGCAACGGGAACAAGGATGGGCATCAGGATAGCCTCACGCGGTCCGGCGGCTGCGCCGCTTGGTGGTTTGCACCAGTGTCTTGAGGTAGCGCTCCAGGAAGGTGGTTATGAGGTAGCGCTGCGCGACCTGCTTGTGCGCGGTGTTTCCCAGCCGTGCAGCCACCTTTGGGTTCTCGAGCAGGTGGATGATGGCGTCCGCTTGCTCGTCCGGCGTGTCGGCGAACAGCGCCGAGCGCCCCTCCTTCAGTGTCGCCAGCGCAACGGGGCTACGTCCCGAGACGATGGGGCGCGATTGCCACATCTCCTCCAGTAACTGAACCGATACCCCTTTGGGCTGGCCTTGGTGCAGCAGCACCGTTGATACGCTCCGTAGCACGGAGAGCTCGACGTTTCCGACACGATCCATTGCGGTCAGGATGAGGCAATCCCCGATTTCATTCGCGCGTTCGGACAGCTTGTCGAATAGCGCCGATATCTCCTTCTCAGCCACCATGTTGGCGACGACTAGCTGCGCGTCCGGCCGGTGCGCCTTGACGCGCTCGTACACGTCCAGCACTTGCATCGGGTCTTCCTCGCGCAAATTGAAGATGATTTGGGACAAGATGGGTCGGTCGAGCCGGATACCCCGCTGGCCGAGTACCACCTCCCTGACACCGTCGGTCAGTGGGCTTGCCCGCGCAGCTAGGGGGTCGATGCCCGGCTGGATTACCGCCGACCGGTGGCTAGGCGCGTCGGGCCGGATGAAGTCCTTGTAATCGTAGAACGCTGCGTCAAACTCGCCTGCGGCCTCACGGATGGCTGCCCACGAATGCGCCTGCGCGTCACGGTAGTCGCGGTGGGAGTGCCAGATCCACGTTCCCTCAGGCCGCGCCATGCGCGTGCGCGTCAACGCTGGAAGCAGCCCCACCGAGCCCGTGTGATGCACCACCACGACATCGAATTCCTCGTCGTACAGTTCGGCGTTGGTTTCGTTAAATCGCCGCCACTCCGCCTCGTCCTGCCGCGTCCATTCCACCGTATAGCCGGATAGAGCGCGCCGCTGGCGCTGGTCCATCTGCCACATGTCCGTAGGCATTCGCACCTGCTGCCAAAGCGTCTGCAGGCCCAGGTCAATGAACAAGGGAATCGACGACGATAGGAGGTAGCGGACGGCGCCGCTTGCCGCAGGAGAGGTCAGGTGCAGGAAACGAAGGCCTCGCAGTGGAGCCGCAAGCTCGCGCAGTTGCGCAATCTTCTCTGCCCCGACAATCGGCGCATACTCCTCCAGCGATCTGTTAGTGATGGCGACGGTCCCGAACATGTAGGGACGCCCGTTTCCTTGTCTGCCCCCGGTGGCGCGATGTTGCTTACGCTGAGAATTATCGGGACGCGGGGAAACGGCGGTCAAGGACATACCCTGCAATCCCATATAATTTTGGCGCTCACGCTCGTGGAGGTGATGCGCGCATGACTACCGTCGGCATTCTCAGCGCGGGGGATATGGGCGCCGCTATCGGCGCCGTGCTCACTCGTGCCGGCATTGATGCTGCAACCGTGCTCGAAGGTCGCAGCCCGCTTACCCGCACCCGTGCCGAAGAGGCGGGCATGCGCGACGCCGGCAGCCTCGATGACCTCGTGCGCCAGTCCACGCTCATCCTGAGTGTGCTCGTGCCGTCCGAGTCCGAAGGCATGGCGGACGCTGTCGCCGGCGCAATGGGGCGTACCGGTGCGCGTCCTGTCTTTGCCGAATGCAATGCCATCGCTCCGCAGACGGTTGAGGCCATCGCGAAGCGGATAGGCGGTCTGGGCGCTACCTTCATCGACGCAGGCATCATCGGTTCGCCGCCCAAGCCGGGCGGCAACACCCGCATCTGCTGCTCAGGCCCCGATGTATCTGCGATGAGCGTTCTGGCTGATGCAGGGTTGAACGTCAAGACCGTCGGCCCCGAGATTGGGCAGGCGTCTGGCCTCAAGATGGTCTATGCCGCTTCTACCAAGGGCACGACTGCGCTCTGGACGCAGCTCCTCACCGCCGCGCGGATGCTGGGCTTGGACGACGCTTTGTTCGAGGAGCTTGGCATGGGTAGTTCGGGCGTTGCCGACCAACTCATACGCGGTGTCCCGACGATGCCTCGCAGGTCGCGGAGGTGGGTAGGGGAGATGTGGGAGATTGCCAAGACATTTGAGAGCCTTGGCCTATCGCCCGACATGCTGAACGGCGCCGCCGCTACCTTCCAACTCGTCGGTGGCACGCGTCTTTCAGCCCAGACATCCCGCGAGCCCGACCCATCTCTCGAAGAGGTGCTAACCACGCTGGCCGCTGCGGCTGCTGAACGTGCTGCTGGCCCACCTTCGTCCTCCCTCACTCCGGCAGCCTCTCCCGTCACTTCGGCAGAGGCCGGAGCCTAAGAGGAAAGCGCGCTTCTACCGCCGCCCGGCTGCGTAAGGCGGGCGCGACATCGCAACAATGGTCGCCGCCAGCCACCACGCCGCTATCGGTGACAGGAACGCGAGGAAGTAGTCGCCGCGCAGGTCGCGCAGCCCGGCGATGAGGATTGGCGCGATTGAGCTCGAGAAGGTGTTGAACGGCATCAGGGCACTGTTTACCCCGCCTAGGTATCTGCGCCCAAAGTACGACGCGACCAGCAGCGGCTGGAGGATGAAGTACCCGCCGATCGATAGGCCTGCCAGCACCATGAAGACGATGACCATCCATTCGTCCACGGCGTAAATGAGGATGAATATAACCGATCCGGCAAGGAAGGATTGCGCGATGAGCAGCTTGCGTGCCTCGAACCGCTCCGCCAGTACGCCCCATACGATCCGCGATGTCGATGAGAACGCGCCGTATACCGATGTTGCGGCGACCGTGAGGCCCTCACCGAATCCGCGCTCCAGCAGATACGGCGCCCAGTTCGGCTGAAAGCCTTGAAAACCCGCGCCTGCCAGCACCACGGCCGCGACCACGAACCAAAAGGCCTGCATTCGCAAGGCTTCACTGCGCGTGTAGCTGCGCTCCCGCTCGTAAGCGGCCCCCCCACCGGCGGCTGGGCTCTCCGCGGGCGTCGGCGCGCCGTCGGGATGGAGGCCCATGTCTTCCGGGCGCCCCCGCAGCGCGAGTGTGAACGGCAACTGCACGATGATGCTGACGAAGCCAAGTGCCATCCACGCGTCACGCCATCCCAAGAGAGTGATGAACAGTTGGGTTATCGAGGGGAACAGAAACGGTCCGAACCCTGTCCCAATGTGCGCGATGCCCAACGCCCTGCCGCGCTTGCGCACGAACCATTTGGGTAGGACTGCGTTAGCGATGACGAATCCCGACCCCACGAACCCGAATGCGCCCAGCACGCCGAAGAGGAGGTAGAACTGCACCCTTGCGCTCATGAAATCGAGCGCCGGGATGTCTCCGATCCACTTGGTGCCGATCATGGACGCGCCCATCGCCAGGACGCCGATCAGGCCTAGGAAGCGCGGACCGCGGCTCGTATCGAGGTATGGCCCCACGAACGGCGCGATGAACGCCGCCACGACAGACCGGATGGTGAAGGCTAGGAAGAAATCGAAGGTCGACCAGCCCAACTCTTCGCGCATCGGGAGGACGAAAAAGCTCGGCGCCCAAATCGCGAGCCCCGAGGCAAAGGAGCCCATCACGAATGACGCAAGGACGATCATCCAGCCGTAGAAGAAGCGGGGAGGGCGTGCGTTGGAGGGGACGCGCTGCACGGTCGAATGCTAACAGGCAGTAGCCGGCCCGCTGCTAAACTCCGACTATTCCAAGTAGGAGATTGCCATGACGACCGGTAGCACGCAGACACCACCAGGCCCCTGGGAGCAGCTCATGCCGCGCTTTGGGGAGCTGACGCGCGAAGTCCTATTCGGTGATATCTGGGAACGTCCGGGGCTGTCCAAGCGCGACCGCAGCCTCATCACCGTCGCGGCGCTCACCGTCCTCTACCGCACCGAACAGCTCAAGGGACACATACGCCGCGCAATCGACAACGGCGTCACCCAAGAGGAACTGGGCGAACTCTTTCAGCACATGGCCTTCTACGGGGGGTGGCCCGTGTCGGTCAACGCGTTCTCGGCTGCGAACGAGGTGCTGGAGCTGAACTAGGCAAGCGGCGAGTAGAGCATCGTCCCTGCGCGCCGCGAGGGAGGCTCCGCCATTAGGTCGCCCGCTGCGGCGAAGTACTTCTTGAAGTGCGGTGTCTCGCGGTGGGCGTCCAGCGACTCCGGCCTCTCGTACACTTCGTAGAGCGTGAAGCGGTCGGGGTCATCGTTGTCTTGCACTACCTCGAAGCGGATGCACTCCGGCTCGGCGTCGGAACTGGACGCCGCCGCGTTCTCGGTGATGGCTGCGATGAATGCGTCGCGGTGCTCGCTCTTGACGTGGATGTCGACTACGAGTACGAACATGCAAGTCCCCCCTGTGCAGGCCTTTTCGGAGCCTAGCGGATTCGGCGCTATGATAGACGCCGCGAGTTGCCATGACCTACCGCAGGACCAAGATAGTTGCCACCTGGGGCCCCGCCATCGCCGACGAGGAGACGGCTCGCGCGGTCATTCGCGCGGGGGTCAACGTCGTTCGCCTCAATTTCTCCCACGCCACCACCAGCGAGATGGAGCAGGCCATCCCCATGCTGCGCCGCATCGCGGAGGAAGAAGGGCGCACCATTGCGCTGCTGCAAGACATTCAAGGCCCGCGACTACGCACGGGCGCTGCGCCTGATGACGGCGTGGCGCTTGCATCAGGGGAGGCTATCGTCGTATCCACGGAGGCGGCGGCGAGCGCGCCCGGGCGCATCGCCATCGCCTATCCCGGACTTGCCGACGACCTGAGGCCAGGCCACCGCATCCTCATTGCCGACGGCGCGATAGTCCTGCGCGTCAACGGCGTTCGCGGCACCGAGCTGGACGCGACCGTAGAGCAGGGAGGCATCGTCACGGCGCAGAAGGGCGTTAATCTGCCCGACAGCTTCGTCTCTATCGGCGCCCTGATGGACAAGGACCGCGAGGACCTTACGTTCGGTGTGCAACATCAGGTCGATTTCGTCGCGCTCTCTTTCGTACGGCGGCGCGAGGATGTCCTGGAGTGCCGCCGCATCATTCGCTCGCTCGGCGCGTCATCTCCCATCATTGCCAAGGTCGAGCACCCCGAGGCCGTCGCCAACATAGAGGGCATCCTGTCCGCCTCAGACGGCATCATGGTTGCCCGCGGCGACCTCGGCGTCGAGGTTTCCCCTGAGCGCGTACCGCTGCTTCAGAAGGAGATGATTCGCAGGGCGGGTGAGTGGGGCGTGCCGGTCATCACTGCCACGCAGATGCTGGAGTCCATGGTCGAGTGGCCGGTGCCTACGCGCGCAGAGGCCAGCGACGTCGCCAATGCCATCCTCGACGGCAGTGACGCCATAATGCTCTCCGCTGAGACGGCCATCGGTGCGCATCCGCTGCAGACGATTCAGACGATGCACCGGATCGCTTTGCAGGCCGAGACGACGGAGCCGCGCCGGTTCGGCTATCCCACGAAGGAGCAGGGCCACGTGCTCGCGGCGCATGCACGCGTGCTTGCAGAGGAGGTAGAGGCAGATGCAATGCTCGTATTCACGCGCTCGGGCCACGTTGCATCGCTCTTGTCCCACCAACGCCCATCGCTGCCCATTTACGCCATGACCACCGAGCCATCGGTGGCCAGGCGCCTCGCGCTGCCGTATGGCGTAACACCCATCCTTGTGAGACCGGAGGATGAAATGGAGACGATAGGGGCGTCGCTGGGCACGCTGCGCCGCCGCGGCTACGCCGAACCTGGTCAGCGCATCGTGGTCCTCAGCTCGTCGCACGGCCAGTTCGAAGGACTGACCGACCTCATCACCGTCCAGACCGTTCCGGCGGAGGCGTAACGCAACCCTCCTCGCCATTGCCGCTGAAGCCTGAATCCTGATCGCCCTTCCGGCAGGCTACTTCCTGGAAGGAGAATAGGGACTTGCGATACTCGTAAGGCCCCCATTGGTTGGCGACGATTAGCCACAGAATGATGGCACGCCGATTGACACTTACGTGCGGTGGTCTATTATGCAGTCGTCCAGGCCTGACACGCAGGCCGTTGATTCGGGCATAGGGAGGCCACCATGCGGTACGACCTTGTCATTCGTGGCGGACACGTTCTGGACCCCGCACTGGGCATCGACCGGATTACGTCCGTTGCCGTAAAGGACAACAAGATTGCGGCGGTTGGCGACGAGATAGACGCCAACGAATCGGAGCGTGTGATCGACGCCAGCGGCCAGTACGTAACGCCGGGCTGGTTCGACATGCACGTTCATGCATACAGCCATCTCGCGTTTTCCCATCCCGACACGATCGGTGTTCTCCAAGGCGTTCCGACGATGCTCGACGCAGGCGGCGCGGGCGCATGGACGTACGACGACTGTCGTGCCTATTGGGAGGGCCGCTGCAAGACCGACATCTTCGCGTTCGTCATGTACAACGCAGCCGGCATCTACACCGGATCGCAAGCCATCTTGGATGTCGAGACCAACAACGCCCTCGAAGTGCCGGTGGAGGACTGGAAGGACGTCATCGGGCGCAATATCGACCGCATCAAGATGGTGAAGTCCGCCGCCATTACGCGCCTCGGCTTTACCCCCGTTGCGGCAGCGCAGCAAATCTCCGAGGCCAGCGGCGTTCCCATCTACATGCACGTTGGCGACATCGGCGACTTTGGCAACCAGCCGAAGCACATGACGATCATCACGCGCGAGGTGATGGACATGTTGCGCCCCGGCGACATCGTCACCCACGTCTACACCGGCAACTGGGGCAACCTCCTCGACGACCGCGGCAATGTCTACCCAGAGGTCGTTGCCGCCCGGAAGCGCGGCGTCCTCTTCGACGTCGGATTCGGCGGTCTCAACTTCGGATTCGAGGCCTATGACAAGCTGCTCCACCAGGGCATCGTCACCGACGTCATCAGCTCTGACCTGCAGGGCGTGAACATCACCGGACCGGCGCACTCGCTCGCGCATGTGATGTCGCTCTTCCTCAACTTCGGGCTGACGCTCAAGGACGTTGTCGAGCGCGTCACCATCAACCCGGCCAAGAGCCAGGGCCTTGACCACATGATCGGCAGTCTCACCGCCGGCTATCCCGCGCGCATCACCGTCTTTGGCATCGAGGAGGGCGAGTACACCTTCCGCGACTGCGAGGGTGGCAAGCGCACCGGCTCGCGCATGATTCGACCGCAGTTCTGTGTCATGGACGGCGAGGTCATCGAGTCCGACTTCGAAGCGGGCATCGTCCAGGAGAACTGGTCGTTCATGCCTGCGATGGAGGACATCGCGCCGAATGCCGGGGCCCTTGACGGTGAGCAGCGCGAGTTCGCCCACGCCCTCGCCGACGACTACAAGAACGTCAATTGGAACGACGGCAGGGGTCTGCACAGCATATTCAAGCAACGCATCGAGTCGACCGGCATCGACGCGCGCCGCGCGAGCGATGCCGTCTATGACCTGCTGCTCGAAAGTCGTTTCTGCGTCCCCATGGGCTGGATGCTGAACGGTTTGGAAAAGGACGAGACGCTGCGCCGCCTGACCGCGGCCTAGTTGCACGCTTGGCCAGCCAGTCAGCACAGACTTTGGCCGCCTAGGTGACACAGTGAGTACGGAGAGCGGTACGCAAGCCTACCGGGTGCCCTATCCACCCGAGTTAGACAAGGACGACCTGGCTATCGTCGAAGTCGAAGGCCGCGAGGTGGTTGTCCTCAAAGTCGGCGATGAGTTGCGTGCCATCGACCGCGAGTGCCCGCACGAGTTGGGCGACCTCGGCGAGGGACTGCTGTTCGGCAAAAACATCAAGTGCCCTGTCCACGGCTGGATTTTCGACCTATCGACGGGCCGTTGCCTCAACCAGCGCGGCCAGTGGGCGCCCGTCTACGACGTAGCCGTCGAGGACGGCGCGCTGAGGCTACACGAAATATCGGGAGGATAGAGATGAACCGCATTCTCAGACCGGCGACGCTGGCCGCTTTGGTGGCCTTACTGGCCCTGCTTGGCCTTGCAAGCGCATGTGGCAGCGACCCGACCCCAACCCCGACCCCCGTTCCGGCCACTCCGACCCCAACGGAGGCGGAGGCGATGGATAAGGAGGACGGGGAGGCCATGACGCCCAAGACGGACGAAGAGATCCTCGCAGCGCTCTATGAGAAGGCCAAGGAAGAGGGCACCGTACGTATCGCCGGATTCCCCAGCGACTTCCGCCGCGATGCGTGGCTCGCCTTCGAGGAGCGTTTCCCGGACATCACGGTTGAGTACGTGCCTATTGCCGGAAGTGAGGCTAACCAGCGCCTGCAGTCCGAGTGGGAAAACGACGTCTGGGAGTGGGACATCATCGCTACCGGAGCTACCTACATCCTCGGTTCCTACGCAACGGAGAACCACCTTGTCGACCTGCACGATGTCATCGTCCTTGAAGAGGTGCTGGACGACAGCGCATGGCTTGGCGGCTCCTTCGACGCGAACTTCCTCGACGCCGCGGGCAAGTACATGTTCGCCTTCCATGTGTTCATCGCCGAAACAGCTTTCGTCCGCGACGACCTCACGCCAGTCGCCAGCTTTACCACGCTTGCAGACCTGCTCAAGCCAGAGTACAAGGGCCGCATCTGCTGGGTAGACCCACGACTTGGCGGCACCCCGTGGTTCATGACCGCATTCCTGCTCCAGTCGCAAGGGGAGGACTTCGTCCGCGAGCTGCTCACGACACAGGAGCCGCAGATCTTTGCCACTACCCAGGAGATGGTTGCAGAGATGGTGCGGACGGATGACTGTCCCATCGGCATCGGCGTCACCCGTCCGGTGCTAAAGGAGTTCCAGGATGAGGGGTTGGGCCTCACCATCCAGCGCATCGAGCCGCCGGACGGCCGGTTCCAGGGTGGTTCCAACTTCGTTTCGATTCCGGTCAACGCGCCGCACCCGAATGCTGCCGCGCTAATGGCCAACTGGTTCCTGACGGCCGACGGCCAGACGCAGTGGGCAAACCTCGGACGCGAAAACTCGCGACGCCTCGACGTGCCGCTAGGCAACCCCGAGCGTATGCCTAACCCGGAGGTCGAATGGTTCGACTTCTCCACTGAGGAAGCGAACTACACCCTCTGCTGCCTGTTGCCGGTTCGGGACATTGCCGAGGAGGCACTAGCCGGACGGTAGAGCAGCGCGCTTGTCGCACCACTTGGGCCTGGCCGAGCGTTGCCCGGCCAGGCCCAAGTGCCGTCAATGGCCACGAGGAAAGCCGTGGAGTCAGCCAGCCCTATAGTCCGCATTCAGCACATCAGCAAGTCATTTGGCTCGGTGCGGGCGGTCGCAGACCTGAGCCTGGATATCGGGACAGGGGAAGTCTTTACGCTCCTTGGCCCGAGCGGTTGCGGCAAGACGACCACGCTTCGCCTTCTCGCCGGGTTCGAGGCGCCGGACCAGGGCGAGATCTTCTTCGCGGACCGCCCTATCGTTAGCGTGAGCCAGCGGATCAACGTCCCGCCGCATAAGCGTGACATGGGCATGGTCTTTCAGTCCTACGCCATCTGGCCCCACATGACCGTTTTCGAGAACGTCGCCTATCCGCTCAAGGCGCGCGGCATCAGGCGAGGCGAGATGGGCGAGCGCGTCCGGCGCGCCCTCTCTCTCGTTGGTCTAGAGGGCCTTGAAGACAGACCTGGGCCTATGCTGAGCGGAGGGCAGCAGCAACGCGTGGCTGTCGCTCGTTCCCTCGTCTACGAGCCCAAGCTCCTCTTGCTGGACGAGCCCTTCAGCAACCTCGATGCCCGTCTCCGTGAGCAGATGCGCGTCGAACTGAAGGTCTTGCAGCGAGAGTTGAATATCGCCGTCCTCCTCGTGACGCATGACCAGGTGGAGGCGCTGAGCCTTTCCGACCGAATCGCCGTCATGGACGCAGGGAACGTAGAGCAGGTCGGCACGCCCGATGAGGTCTACAGCGCACCGTCGAGCCCCTTCGTCCGTGACTTCCTGGGTCGCGTGCTCGTTCTGCCCGCGACGGTTACCGCGGTTGACGGTGACGCCGTAGCGGTGCGCGTGCCAGGGAGGGCGGGATCCGAACTTCGTTGCCACAGCAGCGGCACCGCACTTGCAGAGGGCCAGGCGGTCTCCATCGCCATTAGGCCGGAACTCGTCGACGTTCAGCCTTCATCTGGAAGGGATGGCGGGGCCAACACGCTCACAGGCGAAATCGAAGCGGTCCTCTTTCTGGGCGACTCCTATGAGTGCAGCATCCGCCTCGATGACGAGCAGGTCGCGCTTATGCATCTCCCGCGTAACCGCACGTGGAGAGAGGGGGAGGTGGTTGCGCTGCGCTTCCCTGAGGACGATCTGACGATATGGCAGGCCTAGACGCTCCGCTGCGTTCAACCGCGCTCTCGTCGCTCGCTCGCAGTCGCCTCGACGGCAAAACGTTCGCATATGCTGCCCTTTTCCTGGTCATCGCATTCCTCGTCATTTCGCCGCTAGTCCTGATATTCATCAACAGCTTCTACGAGGCAGAGACGGTGGGAGCGCGCGCCGTCTTCAGCCTCGACGGCTGGAAGGAGGCCTTCACCAGCCCGGGCATTCGCCAGTCGCTGCTCAACACCCTGACGCTCACGGTTACGCGGCAGGCCATTGCGCTTGCTGTTGCAATCTTCTTCGTGTGGCTCATCACGCGCACTGACCTTCCAGGACGTGGTTGGCTCGAGTTCGGGTTTTGGATGGTCTTCTTCATGCCGACGCTGCCCGTACTGCTTGGCTGGGTACTGTTGCTGCATCCGTCCTACGGTTACGTGAATGACCTGATCCAGAAACTCCCCTTCATCAACGATGGCATCTTCAACATCTACTCGTGGTGGGGCATCGTCTGGGTGCACCTGGTGACCGGCAGCATCGCCATCAAGGTCGTGTTGCTCGCGCCGGCGTTCAGGAACATGGACTCGTCGCTGGAGGAGCAGTCGCGCATTGCCGGATACACCGTGCTCGGGACGCTGCGGCGCATCGTCATTCCCATCATGATGCCTGCCATCCTTGTCATTACGCTCATGTCTGCCGTCATCTCGCTGCAGGCATTCGAGATAGAGCTGGCGCTCGGTGGGCGCGCCGGCATCGACGTCTTTAGCACAACCATCTGGAAGTTCGTGAAGCTTGACCCCTCGTACCCGGGCCGTGCTGCAGCCCTGAGCGTGGTCATCCTCGCCGTGATGATGCCCTTCGTCATCCTCCAATACCGCTTTGTAGGCAGGCGCAACTACGCGACGGTAACCGGCCAATACAAGGCCAACGTCACGCGCCTAGGACGGTGGCGCTGGCCTGCGGTTCTGGTCATCATGGCGTTCCTCACCATCGCTACCCTGCTGCCGCTCGCCTTCTTGCTGATAGGCACGTTCATGAAGCTGTTCGGCTTCTTCGGCCTGCCAAACGGCACATACACGCTGGAACATTGGAACCGCGTCGTCACGGATCCCATATTCATCGACTCCGTGCGCAACAGCCTGATGCTTGGCGGCGGCGCAGCGCTCCTTGCCGCCGCTGCCTTTTCGGTCGTTGCCTACGTCATCGTCCGCACGCGCTTCAGATTCCGTATGGTGCTGGACTTCATCTCGTGGCTGCCGTGGGCCCTTCCAGGCGTGCTCCTAGGACTTGGGATGCTCTGGATGGTGCTCAGCATTCCGATATTCAGGCCGCTTCACACCAGCACCATCGTCCTCATCGTGGCCGTGACGTTGGGGACCATCACGGTGGGCGTCCAGATGTTTCGCGCCACGTTCCTGCAAATCGGTAACG
>DAOUJX010000053.1:0-13789 GCA_034422075.1 Dehalococcoidia bacterium | reverse complement strand
ACCTCGCAACCTCGCTGCCCTCGTCGCAGGGAGGCGTCGGCCCGTTCGAGTTCTTCACGGTGCTGATGCTGGAGGGGCTCGGCGTTGGGGTAGGCCTGGCGTCGGCCTACGCGCTGGTGCTGCACCTCACGCAGCTGCTTCCGCCGATAGCGGCGGGGCTGGTCTACTTCGCGGTACGCGGCCTCTCCTTCCAACAGATCCTCGGCGGCAGCCGCCAGCGCATGGCGAACCCCGCCTCGGCGAACGACTAGGCCATGCGGGTCGGAATCATCGGAGGCGGCGCGGCGGGGCTTGCGGCAGCCTATGAGCTGGGGCTGGGGGGCCACACGGCCGAGGTATTCGAGGGCGCGCCGTTCCTGGGGGGACAGGCCTCGACCTTCCCCGTCGGCGGCGCGCCGGTCGAGCGGGGGTACCACCACCTCTTTCGCAGCGATACGTCGATGGTCCAGCTGGTCGGCGAGCTGGGCGTCGACGACAAGCTGCACTGGATAGATTCCAACGTCGGCTACTTTGCGGCGGGCCGGGTGTGGCCGTTCACCTCGCCCATCGACCTGCTTCGCTTCCGCCCGCTGCGCCCCGCGGACCGCGTGCGCCTCGGCCTGCTCACGCTCTCGCTCCAGCGCCGCGAGGAGTGGAGGTCGCTCGAGCAGTACACGGCGACCGAGTGGCTGCGGACCAAGGCCGGCGAGCGGCTCTACGGCGCCATCTTCGAGCCGATGCTGCGGGGCAAGTTCGGCGCGCACCACGACCAGGTCAGCATGGCGTGGCTGTGGAACAAGTTCGCGCTCCGGACCGCCTCGCGCGGGCGCGGGTTGCGGGGACGTTTCAAGGAGCAGCTGGGCTACCCCGTCGGCAGTTTCGACGTCATCTTCGACAGGCTGGCGGAGCGCATTCGGGAGTTGGGCGGCAGCATCGCCATGCGCGCTGCCGTCCAACGGGTCGTGGTCGAAGAGGGGCGCGCCGTCGGCCTGGAGGTGCGCTCCGGCGAGCAGGAGGCAGAGACGAGGCGCTACGACGCGGTCCTGGCCACGCTGCCATCCTACGCGTTCCCCCGCCTCGTGCCGGCGCTGCCCGACGACTACCTCTCGCGCCTGACGGACAAGGTCTACCTGGCGGCGGTGCTCGTCGTGCTCGAACTGGACCGGCGGCTCAGCCCGCACTACTGGATGTACGTGGGCGACCGCACCATGCCGTTTCTCGGCGTTATCGAGCACACGAACTTCATTCCCGCCGAAAGCTACGGCGGTCGCCACATCGTCTACCTGACCAACTACCTTGCGCGGGACGACCGCCTCTACCAGATGTCCGGCGAGGAGCTGTACCGCGAGTACCTGCCGCACCTGCGGCGCATCAACCCCGCATTCGACGAGTCATGGGTGATGGGCTACCACCACCACAAGGT
Source organism: Dehalococcoidia bacterium (assembly GCA_034422075.1). Lineage (GTDB taxonomy): Bacteria > Chloroflexota > Dehalococcoidia > Lucifugimonadales > Australimonadaceae > S34-282. The sequence goes on along the minus strand of DAOUJX010000053.1, from coordinate 12,387 downwards.
CGATGCCGCGCAGCCAATCGTCACGCGCCGCTACTCCGAGCGCATCCCGGACCACCGTACGCCGATACCGGGTCTGTACCTCGCCAACACGACGCAGATATACCCGGAGGACAGGGGCACGAACTACAGCGTGCGGATGGGCAGGGCGGTCGCCGGCCTCATCCTCGAGGATGGGGCGCGGGGCGGCTAGAGCGTGAGCAGCGCGCCGTCCGGCAGCGGCGGGTGCGCCTGGTGGAACGTCTCCGACGTGAAGAAGTGCGATTCGAGGTACGTGGCGAACTCCTGCGCGTCCTCCTGCGAGCGGTAGGTGCGCAGGCCGTTCGCCTTGCGGCGCCAGTAGTCGGCAACGTCCACGAACACGTTCGGCTCTGCGTCCGGCCCCGTTAGGTCGAGCTCGAAGTCGAAGTCGGACGGCAGGTCGACGGGGATGGCCGTGTACCACAGGCGCGGCTCGCTGGGCCGGCCGTGCGCCGATTCGAGGTAGCGGAAGAAGGCGCGCCGCGCCGCATGGTGAATTTGGATGTGGTCGTCGTGGCGCGATATCCCCAGCGGGCCGAACGTGGCGACCACGTCCGGGCGCACGCGCTCCATGACCTCCAGCACGCGCGCCTCCACCTCTTCGATGTCGGCCTGTACCAACTCCTGGTCGCGGTAGCCCAGGAACACCGGCTCGCTCTCGACGCCGTAGGAGCGCAGGACGTCGCGCAGCTCCCGCTCGCGGACGGCGGGCAACTCGTCGCGCGTCAGCGCCATGCCGCCGGTGCCCAGCGTCCCCATCTCGCCGCGCGTCGCGCAGACGGCGTGGACGCTTCCGCCCTCGCTGATCACGCGGCACATCGTTCCCCCGGCGCTCGACGTCTCGTCGTCCGGGTGTGCGAAGACGCTCAGGAAGGTCAGGTTGCGCATGTGCGGGCTGCCTCACTCCTCGTCGTAGGGGATGACCGACGCACCGCTCTCGTCGATGACGATGAGGACGCCGGTGGTCGGCGCGTTCGAGGCGGCCTCGGCGACGGCTGCGGCGTCGAACGCACCGGGCGAGCCCTGCGTGCGCCAGAAGCGGACGCGGTATCCCAGCGCGGCCGCGATGGCGTCGGCCGCCGCGCCGTCCGCGGCCGCGACGATGGCGCGCTTGCGCTCCGGAGCGGGCGCCGCAGCCGCGGGCTCGGGCTCCTCCAGGCGCACGCCAAAGCGGTAGTAGCCGCCGGCGGAGAGTGCGACGACCAAGAGGGCTATCGGCCAGCGCAGGTCCTCCAGTTGGGCACCGCCGGGGTCGCCCCCGAGCGCTTCGAAGATGACCATGAAGATGATGGTGGTCAGCGCGCCGACGCCCGCCAGCAGCGCAGCGCCGAAGACGGTATAGACGAAGTAGCGCCGCGACGACGCTTGCAGCTCGCCCGACCCAGCCGCTTGGGCGGTCGCCTGCTGCCGCGACCAGTGGTACGCCCACAGCGGTGCGCCGAGTGCAAGCACCGCGATGCCCACGGATGCCTCGAGGTACCCGTCCTCGCCGATCACGCCGTCGAACGTGCCAAGCACGAACACGATGAACAGGTCGGCGCCAATGGAGAGGGCGGCAAGGCCGAGCGCCGCCAGCAGGTAGCGGTAGATGCGGTTGGCGGAAGCGGCGAAGCCGCCGGGGAGCACATCGGCAAGCGCTGCGTGGTAGCCGAGGCTGGCCAACCCGACGAAGACGCCTGCGGCGGCTATGGGCAGCGACTCAAACTGCTCCGCTGGCGCGATGGTGTAGCGCTGGAACGCCCACTCAAGCGTCTGCTGCAACGCAAGCGCGGCGAAGGTGAGCGCAACGGCCGCGCCGGCGAGGATGCCGGGGCCGTAGATGAACGCGATCCGCAGGGGGGAGTCAGCGTGGGCGCGCGACCAGCGGTGCCAGAACAGCGCCCAGTAGAGGGCGCCGGGAACGGCGAGGCCCGCGCCGATTCGGACGGGGTCCTCGTCAAGCACGAGCTCGGGGGCGAAGAGGGCGTCATAGGCGCCGCGCATCATTGCGGCGCCGAGCATCCACACCCCGATCATCAGAAGGACGAGCCCCAGCAGCGCGCCGCCGTAGACGAAGAGGCTGCGCAGCAGGCGCGACATCGGCGACGGCTGTCCTTCGCCGCTCTCAGCGCGCCAGTGGTAGGCCGCAACCGCCACCCACACGGCGAACGTCGTCAGCGCATACGGCTCGAACGATTCGGGCGAGATGGGGCTGCCGACGATGCTGTAGAGCGCGACGGTGATGAAGGCGAGCGCGATGACGAGCGTGCCGTACACGTACATCTTGCGCGATACGCTGCCCGCCTCCGCGCGGTGCTCTGCGAGCGAGCGGTTCGCAACGCGCGAGACAAGCACCCAGACGGGCAGCGCGACGACCAACGCCGCACCGCCAAGCGCGACGCCCTCCGCATCGAGGCGGTCGTCCCCGGTCGCGGCCTCGATAAGCGCGCGCAGCAGGCTGTCGGCGCCGATGGCCGCGGTCATCAGCGTGATGAAGGAGATGGCGTAGTAGAAGATGCGCCGCGCCGCGCCGATGCCGACGTCGGGCTCGTCTCCCGGCCTCCGGCGAATCAGCGCGACGAGGACGATGCCGACCGTCACCGGCGGTAGCAGCACGATGAGCGGCAAATAGAGATCGAGGGTGCCCATGCGGCTATGCTTCCGCGATGAGTACGATGAGCAGGGATGCGGCGATGATGACGACGAAGACGGCGGTTGCTAGCGCAAGGCGGCGCGCGGAACGAGACAGTGCCATGCGCCGATTCTACACGCGCACCATGCGCTATAGGCCCTAGGCTGCGCTTGCGGGAGCGGCGCGTTCCAGCATGAGCAGGAACTCCGCGGGCTGCGCGTCGGTCTGCGTCATGCCGACGACGATGAGCGTCGCCGGTCCGTTCAACCGGAAGACGGCTTGCATGCCGTCGAGCGGCACGTCGCGCACGACCGGTGCGTCGGGGGCGCCCTCGACGACGCGTATGGCGTAGCGCTGCGGCGCTCCCGACCTGTGGAGGCGAACGAAGCCGTCCGCCTGCCAGGCCGAAGCCGCCGACTCCGCGCCGTCGGGTTCGCCTTGCAGGGCGATATCGTCGATGCACCAGCCGGCGCCGTTGCGCCCGTCGTCCGTCACATACTCGAACCGCACGTGGACTCGTTGGCCCGCGTATGCGCCCAAATCGACCTCCGTGCGGACCCACCCGTCGCTCCTGCCCGTAAAGCCGGGGCCGACGGCGGTGCCGATGGGGTCGTCCGCGGTGGTGCCGTTCGCCCCGAGCGCCGTCCACGACGCGCCGCCGTCCGTGGAGACCGACACGTAGCCCCAGTCCCACAGGTGCTCAATCTCGTACCAGTGCCAGAAGGAGAGGACGGCGGGTGCGTCGCCGCGGAGGTCGAAGGCGCGCGTGAGCATTGCATCCCCTTGGTCGACGGCGTTGCTCCACCAGCAGTGGTCGCCGCTGCGGGGCTCGACGGGCAGTACGGGGACGGTTGCATTGCCCGCGAAGGTCGCGCGGAACGACTCTCCATCATCCACGCGCAGGTACCACGGCGCCCATTGGGGGACGGCGCCGCTGACGCTTGCCGGTCCGCGCGCTACGCGCCGGATGCGGGCGAGGCTCTGGCCCGGGGCGGCATACTCGCCTGACGGCGCGCCGACGACGTTCGCCGTCGCGTAGTCGAGGTAGAGCTGCTCGAACGTGTAGTCGTCGTAGCCCAGCTGGAGCATGAAGTCGCGCACGCCCTCCACCCCGTCGGCCTGCTGGCGGACGAACGCCGATGCGTCGCCGTCGGGCGCCAGGATGCCCAGCATGTAGCGCATGAACAGCGATGCCCCCGAGTAGTTGGCCAATGCCGCGCCGAAATCGAGCGGCCAGCGCGTCAGGGAGACCTCCGGCGAGCGCAGGTACGGCCAGAAGGGGATGGAGGGTATCTGCTGCTCGCGCACCACCCACTCCGACATCCCCTCGTGCACCCATGTGCTCTCCGTCGGGTCCACGAGCCAGTGGAGCAGGTGCTGCAGCTCGTGGACCGCCACGCCGCGCGTCCCGTCGCCGTCGAACGGCCGCCCCGGTGCGATGACGATGGCCACGCGCTCGGCGCTGTGCGCCCACGTCTCGACGGGGAGGGCGTTGAGGGACGTGAAGTAGCCGGCCACGCCGCCGCGGAGGTCGGCGACGATGACGGCAATCGGCCCCGGCAGTGCGACGTCGGGGGCGATGCGCCCCTTCGCGTCGTCGAAGGCCGTACGCTCGAACCAGTCGCCGACGCTCTCCACGGCCTCGGCGCTCAGCCCGAGCCCGCGTTCGACGTACCAGACCGCACGCTCACCGGCGTACATGACCTCCGTCTCGACCTCGTACGTGCTCGGGGGCTCGGTGGGCGAGAGCAGCGTAAAGGTCTCACGGTGGCCGAGCAGGACGAGTCGGTACAGTTCGGCGTCCGCCAGCGGCTCCGGTTGCGTGCCGGTATAGCGCGCGGCGAGCTCCGCGAAGTCCAGGTACGGCGGGCGCTCGAACGAGGTGTCGGTCGGTGCATCGAGTGCGGTGGGCGCCGGCGCGGCGGTCGATGCGGGCGCCGGTGTGGGCGTTGGCGCGTCGGTCGGCGTTGGGCTTGGAGGGTTGGACGAACAGGCGGCTGCGAAGGCGAGCGCGGCGAAGAGGAGCAAGCGCATCAGTTGAACCTGTTCATCGCAGCCTCGACGCCCTCGGTGACGATGGTCCTCACGACCTCGACTGCCCTGCCCAGCGTCTCGTTGATGACCTCGCGCTCCGCTCTGTCGAAGCGGCCCAGCACGTGGTCGATGGAGCCCCTCTCCGGCCGCGCGATGCCGATGCGCACCCGGGGGTAGGCGCTCGTGTCGAGCGCCTCGTTGATGGAGTTCAGGCCGTTGTGCCCGCCGGAGCCGCCGCCGTGCCGGATGCGCAGCCTCCCCAGCGGCAGGTCCATGTCGTCCATGAGGACGCCGAGACGCCCGGCAGGAATGCCGAAGCGCTGCACCAGGTAGTGCGCGGCCGCGCCCGATGCGTTGACGTAGGTGCGCGGCTTGGCAAGGACGACGCTCGCCCCGTCGATGCGCCCCGTGCCGAGGTGCGCCAGCGGCCTGCGCTCCGAGAGCCGGATGCCGCATTCCGATGCCAGCAGGTCGATGCAATCGAAGCCGACGTTGTGGCGCGTATGCACGAAGCGCCGCCCAGGGTTGCCGAGGCCGAGGATGACCCACGCGGGGGCGCTCATGCCGGAGCGGCCCCGCTCAGCCGCGCGAACGCAGCCTCGTCGATGACCTCGACGCCCAGCCGCTCCGCATCGGCAAGCTTGGATCCGGCGTCCTCTCCCGCCAGCACGTAGTCGGTCTTCTTGCTGACGCTGGAGGAGACCTGTCCGCCCAGGTTCTTGATGGCCGTCTCGATGCCGGTTCGCGTGTAGCGCTCGAGGCGGCCCGTGACGACGAAGCGCTTCCCGGCAAGTGGCTGCGGCCCTTCGACGGCCGGGGCCGCGTCGCTCTCTATGGCGACGCCCAGGTCGGCCAGCTCGCGCACGATGCGCACGTTGGCCTCGAGCGCAAAGTGCTCGCGGATGGCGGCGGCGACGATGGGGCCGATGCCGGAGACGGCCTCGAGGTCGCCTGGGCCGGCCTCCATCAGCCGGGTCAGCGAGCCGAACCGCCCCGCGAGCAGCTCCGCGGTCTCCGCGCCCACATGGGGCACGCCGAGCGCGCGCACCACGCTCGCCAGGGGGCGCGTCTTGCTCTCCTCGATTGCCGAAAGCAGGTTGTCGGCCGACTTCTCGCCCATCCGCTCCAGCGCGACCAGCTGTTCCTTGGTCAGGCGGTAGATGTCGGAAGACTCGCGCACGAGGCCGTTCTCCACCAGGTTGACCACCAGCTTCTCGCCGAAGCCGTCGATGTCCATGCCGCCGCCGGAGACGAAGTGCTTGAGGTGCTCGACGCGCTGGGCAGGGCAGGCGCTGTTGACGCAGCGGTGCATCGCGTCGCCCTCCAGCCGCACGACGGGCGAGTCGCAGGCGGGGCAGCGCTCCGGCATCTGGAATGCGCGCTCCGCGCCGTCGCGCGACTCAGGGATGGGCCCGACGATCTGGGGGATGACCTCGCCGGCCCGCTCCACCCACACCATGTCGCCGATGCGAATGTCCTTGGACGCAACGTAGTCGGCGTTGTGCAGCGTCGCCTGGCGGACGGTGACGCCGCTGACCTGCACCGGCTCCAGGATGGCATAGGGGTTCATCGAGCCAGTGCGGCCCACGTTGATGCCGATGTCGAGGAGGCGCGTGCGCGCCTGCTCGGCGGGGAACTTGTAGGCGATCGCCCACCGCGGCTCGCGTCCGACCGCGCCCACGTGGCGCTGGTAGTCCAGCCGGTCCATCTTGATGACGATGCCGTCGGTCTGGTAGTTCTTGTCCGCGCGCTCGGCCAGCCAGCGCCCGTGGTAGCCCTCGACGAAGTCAAGGCTTGGCGCCTGGGCCATCTCCGGGTTGACGCGGAATCCCAACTCGCGCAGCCAGCCCATCGTCTCCCAGTGCGTGCCGGGCGTCGCCCCGTCCGTCGAGCCGAGCTGGTAGACCCACATGTCGAGCGCGCGGGATGCGGTGATGCGCGGGTCGAGCTGGCGCAGCGCGCCGGCGGCGGCGTTGCGCGGGTTGGCGAACAGCGGCTCGCCTGACTCCGCCCGCTGCGCGTTCAGCCGCCTGAATGCGTCGCGCGGGAAGTAGACCTCGCCCCGCACCTCGATGCGCCGCGGCGGGCTCGCATCGGCGCGCAAGACGAGGGGCACGGAGTTGAGCGTGCGCACGTTGGGCGTCACGTCCTCGCCCCGCAGGCCGTCGCCGCGCGTTGCGCCGCGCACCAGCCGCCCGTCCTCGTAGGTCAGCGATATCGCCAGCCCGTCGATCTTCGGCTCCACGACCATGTCGAAGGCGTCCGTCTCCAGCAGCGCGGCCGCGCGCCGGTGCCACCCCTCGAGGTCGTCGCGGGAGAAGGCGTTGGCGAGGCTCAGCATCGGGGTGGGGTGCTGCACCTCCGCGAACTCCGGCGACGGCTCCGCCCCCACGCGCTGCGTGGGCGAGTCGGGGGTGATTAGCTCGGGGTGCGCGGCCTCCGCCTCGATGAGCTCGCGCATGAGCGCGTCGAACTCGGCGTCGCCGATGAGCGGCGAATCGAGGACGTGGTAGCGGTAGTTGTGGAGGTTGATCTGCTCGCGCAGCGCGGCGACGCGGTCGCTAACGGCTCGGTCGGCCATGATGCTACGAGTATAGCAACGGGCGTTGCCGCCGACGGCCATTGCTGGCAGCGCGCCGAAACTCCGATAGACTCATGCCACGTTCATCATGAGGAGCCGAGCGTGGTTGACTTTCTCCCCTTCCGCGGCATTCGCTACACCCCGGACGCCGGGAGCCTGCCGGAGCTCATCTGTCCGCCCTACGACGTCATCTCCGATGCCGATGAGCGGGCGCTGCTCTCGCGCAGCGCCAACAACTTCGTTCGCGTTGAGCTGTCGGAGCCAACGGGCAGCGTGCCCGCCGAGCGCTATGCCGGTGCTGCCGCGACCCTCAACGCGTGGCTCGCAGGCGGCGTGCTCGCCGCCGACGAGGCGCCCGCCTACTACCTGCTGCGGCAGCGCTTCACGCTCGGTGCCGCAGCGCTCGAGCGCTACGCGCTGTACGGCGCGCTCCGGCTCGAGCCGCTCGGTGAGGGGGTGCTCCCGCACGAGGACACGGCGCAAGGCCCCAAGGAGGACAGGCTCGCGCTCATGGAGGCGACCGCGGCCAATTTGTCGCCGCTGATGATGCTCTACCGGGACGACAGCCGCAGCATCGCGACGGTGCGCAACCGGACGATGGCGCATGCGCCCGCCGCCGACTTCACGGCGGACGACGGCCAGCACTACACCCTCTGGCGCATCGACGGCGAGGAGGACATCGGGCGGCTGGCATCGATCCTGGCGAACGAGCGCGTCTACGTCGCCGACGGCCACCACCGCTACGAGACGGCGCTCGTCTACGCGGCGGCGCACCCCGACGAGACGGCGGCGCAGCACGTGATGACGTGCCTCATCGACTTCGACGACCCGGGTTTGCGGATCCTGCCGTACAACCGCCTCCTTGGCGGCCTGACCGACTCGCTCTACGAGGCCATCGCGCGCTGGGTGCGCGAGGTGTTCGTCGTGCAGGCGCTCGATGCGCCGGCGTCGTACGGCGATAGGCTCGAGGCGATGGCGGCGGAGGCGGGCGCGGGCGGCCCCGCCATCGTCATGGCCGGCCCGGGCGATGCCGCCTACCTGCTGACCCTCCAGGACCCCGAGTCGCTGCTGCGGATGGTGCCGTCGGGCATCAACGTGCCGCTGCACCACGTCGAGGCGTGGGTGCTGCAAGAGGTCGTGCTGCGCCCGCTGCTCGGCCCGCGCATAGAGCGCTACCTCACCTACACCCACGACAGCGCCGCCGCCCTCGCCGTTGCCAACGGCGAGGCGCAGTACGCCTTCCTGTCCAAGGGCGTCCCGACCGACCTCTTCGAGCGCATCGTCGGCGACGGCGTCCGCATGCCGCGCAAGAGCACCTACTTCTGGCCCAAGCTGCCGAGCGGACTGGTGGCGAGGCGGCTGACGGGGGCGGTGTAGCCCCGCTTAGCGCACCGGCGCGAGGCCCATCTTGTCGTAGACCTCGGCCAGCGTCTCGCGGGCGATGGCGCGGGCCTTGGCGGCGCCGGCCTCCATCGCCTCCTCGACGACGTGCGGCGTCGCCGCGAGTTCGCGGCGGCGCTCGCGGAACTCCGCGAAGTAGCGGTTGATGCCCTCGGCCAGCAGCCCCTTGTCGTCGACGCAGCCGATCTCGGCGGACGTGCACGCCGCGTAGACCTCGTCGAGCTTGTCGGGGTTGAAGTGCTTGTGGAGGGAGAAGACGTTGCAGACCCAGGGCCGGCCCGGGTCGGTGCGGCGGGCGCGCTGCGGGTCGGTCACCATCGTCCGCACGCGCGCCGACGTCTCCTCCGCCGACATCGCCAGTTCAACGTGGTTGTCCAGGCTCTTGGACATCTTGTTCTCGCCGTCGGTGCCGACGATGGAGGGCGACTCCGTGAGGCGCACCTGGGGTTCGGGGAAGGTGTCGCCGTAGAGGTTGTTGAAGCGCCGGACGATCTCGCGCGATATCTCGACGTGCGGCGCCTGGTCGATGCCCACCGGCACCCACTCCGCCTTCGCGAAGATGATGTCCGCCGTCTGCAGCACCGGGTAGCCGACGAGGCCGTAGGACACGCTCTCCTCCGTCTCGTCCATCTGCCGCACGCGCTCCTTGAACGAGGGGACGCGCATCAGCCATCCCAGCGGCGTCGACATGCTGAGGAGGGTATGGAGCGTCAGCACCTCCGGCGCCTGCGATTGGACGTAGAGGATGCTGCGCTCGGGGTCGATGCCGGCGGCGAGGAAGTCGATGGCCATCTCCAGCGTGTTGGGCGCGAGGTGCCTGGTGTCCTCGCCGATCTCGGTCGTCAGCGCGTGGATGTCGGCGATGCCGTAGATGGACTCGAACTCGTCCTGCAGCGCGACCCAGTTCTGCAGCGCGCCGAAGTAGTTGCCGAGGTGGATGCGGCCTGAGGGGCGCATGGCGGAGTAGACGCGGGCCATCGAATGTCTCCGGAGTGTCGTCGCAGGACGCGGCCTGCGGACAGGCAGTCTAGCATGCGCCGGTTGCCGGACGGCACGCACGCAGGTAGCCTCAAACCGATGATTCGCGCATTCGGCGGCAAGAGCCCGCAGGTCCATCCCACCGCGTTCGTCAGCGAGGCGGCGTACGTCGTCGGCGACGTCGCCATCGGCGCGCACTCCAGCGTGTGGCCCGGCGCGGTGATACGCGGCGACCACGGCCACATCGCCATCGGCGAGCACACCAACGTGCAGGACAACAGCGTCGTCCACTCCGACGCCGACGCGCGCATCGGCAGCCACGTGACCATCGGCCACCGCGTCGTCTGCCACGCGACCGAGGTGCACGACCACGTGTTGCTCGGCAACGGCGCGGTGCTCAACGACGGCGTCGTCGTCGAGGACCATGCCATCGTCGCGGCGGGCGCGGTCGTGCTGGAGGGCAGGCGGGTCGAGAGCGGGACGGTCTGGGCGGGGGCGCCGGCGGAGCTGCGCGGCCGGTTGCTGAAGCGCCACCGCGAGCTGCTCGAGCATGCCGCAGCGTCCTATACCGCCCTTGCCGAGCGCTACAAGGAGGAGGGGCTGGAGTAGATTGTGACCCGCATCACAGGTTGTCCCCGCCCCGCCGCGCTTCTATAATCGCCATGCTCCCGCTGCCCGCATTCTCGTACGAGGAGAGACCATGACCAACCTGCGCCTTCCCGGCCCGACGCCCGTGCCCGACGACGTCGTCGAGGCCATGAGCCGGCCGATGATCGACCACCGCGGGGTCGCCTTCAAGGAGATGCTCCTGCGCATGACGGAGAACCTCCAGGCCGCCTTCCAGACCAAGAACGACGTGCTGGTCCTCACCTCGTCCGGCACCGGCTCGATGGAGGCCGCCATCGTCAACACCCTCTCCCCCGGCGAGCGGGTGCTCAACGTCAGCATCGGCAACTTCGGCGACCGCTTCGGGGAGATCGCGCGGGCGTACGGCGCAGACGTTCGGACGCTCAAGTTCGACGAGGGCCTCGCCGCCGACCCCGGTGCCGTCCGCGACGCGCTCAGTGCCGACGACGACATCACGGCGGTGCTGGTCACGCACAACGAGACGTCCACCGGCATCACCAACGACGTCGAGGCCATTGCGGGGGTCGTGAAGGGGGAGTTCGACAAGCTGCTGCTCGTCGACGCCATCTCCTCGCTCGGCTCTATCCGCCTGCTGACGGACGAATGGGGGCTGGACGTGGTCACGTCCGGCTCGCAAAAGGGGTGGGCGTGCCCGCCCGGGCTCGCGATGATCTCGGTCAGCGAGCGCGCCTGGCAGGCGCATGAGCGCGCGACGATGCCGCGCTTCTACTTCGACATTGCCGCCGCGAAGCGCTCCCTGGGATCGGGGCAGACGCCGTGGACGCCGGCCGTCGGCCTGTGCTACGGCCTCGACCACGCGCTCCAGAAGATGCTCGCGGGCGGCGACATGCAGGCGACGTGGGACTTCCACGCGCAGATCGCGCAGTACACGCGCGACGCGCTGACGGGGCTCGGCCTCCAGCTCGTGGCGCAGGACCTCAAGCACGCGTCCAACACCGTCACCGCCGCCTACTTGCCGGAGGGCGTGACCGACAAGGCGCTGCTGGGGATGCTGCGCGACGAGCACGACATCGTTGCTGCCGAGGGGCGGGGCGTGCTGGCCGGGCGCGTCTTCCGCATCGGCCACATGGGCCACGTGACGACGGAGGACATCGACGGCGTCATCGCCGCGCTCCGCATCGCGCTGCCCAAGCTGGGGTACGCCCCCGCCGGAGCGCGCTAGGCCGATGGCCCGCATCCTAGTCTCCGACCGCATCGACCAGGCGGGCATCGACCGCCTCGCGGCCTACGGACACGAGGTGCGATTCGAACCCGGGCTCAGCCAAGCCGACCTGCTCGCCACCATCGCAGACTACGACGCGCTCGTCGTCCGCAGCGAGACGCAGGTCACGGCGGAGGTGATCGCGCACGGCGAACGCCTTCAGGTGGTGGGGCGCGCCGGAGTGGGCGTGGACAACATCCACCTGGGCGCCGCGACGCAGTTCGGCATCGCCGTCGTGAATGCGCCGACCGGCAACACCGTCGCCGCGGCGGAGCACACCATGGCGCTCCTGCTTGCGCTTGCGCGCATGGTCCCGCAGGCCCACCAGTCGCTCTCGTCCGGCGAGTGGAAGCGCAGCAGCTTCATGGGCGTGGAGCTGCAGGAGAAGGTGCTCGGCATCATCGGGCTCGGCAAGGTGGGCTCGGAGGTGGCGCGCCGCGCGCGGGCGTTCCGCATGCACATCGTCGGCTTCGACCCCTACGTCACGCCGGAGCACGCGCGCTCGCTCAACGTCGAGCTGGCCGACATGGACCACTTGCTGGAGGCGTCGGACTTCATCACCATCCATACGCCGCTGTCGGCGGGGACGCGCGAGCTGCTCGGCGCGCCGCAGTTCGCCAGGCTCAAGCCGGGGGTGCGCCTCATCAACGCGGCGCGCGGCGGCCTCATCGACGAGGCGCTGCTCGAGGCCGCCATCCGCGAGGGCAAGGTGGCCGGCGCGGCGCTGGACGTCTTCTCCGACGAGCCGCCGGACCCGGGCCTCCCGCTGCTGTCCAACCCGAACGTCATCGTGACGCCGCACCTCGGCGCATCGACCCAGGAGGCGCAGGTGCAGGTGGCGGTGGAGGTGGCGGACGAGGTGCACGCCGTCCTCTCAGGCGGCTCCGCGCGCTACACGGTCAACATCCCCGCCGT
>DAOUJX010000052.1:0-6114 GCA_034422075.1 Dehalococcoidia bacterium | reverse complement strand
CGCCACCGCCGCGCGTAAGTCGGCAACGCCGGAGGTGACGGCGGAGACCGGCGCAAAGTGGGCGCGCGTCATCGTCGCAATGAGCAGGGCCAGCGTCGTCTTGCCCGTCCCGGGCGGCCCCCACAACACCATGGAGGGGACGGCGTCGGCGCGGATGGCGCGCTCCAGCACCGTGCCTGGCCCCAGGATGTGCGCTTGGCCTACGTACTCATCCAGCGAGCGCGGGCGCATTCGCGCGGCGAGCGGGGCGATCTCTCCCACCCGCTGCTGCGCGGCGTGCGCAAACAGCGAGTCGCTGCGGCGTTCGCGTGCCATGTGCGCAGTATAGGCCGAAGCGCCCCGGGGCAGCGGGCGAATGCGTCGCATGTGGCCTATACTCGCGGCATGGACATTTACGTGCGTCTATTCGCCTCCTACCGCGAACAGGCCGGGACCGACCGCGCCAACATAGAGGTGCCGGACGAGGCAACCGTCGCCGACGCGGTCAAGCGGCTGCTCGCCCTTCTGCCGGGGCTGCCGCGCGACTTCCGCCCTCACCTCATCGCCGTCAACGAGGAGTTCGCCACCTTCGACTACCGCCTCCACGGCGGAGACGAACTCGCGCTCTATCCGCCGGTGAGCGGCGGTGTGGAGGCGCGAATGGTGGATACGCCGCTCGACCCGCGTGCCGTGGCCGACGCCGTCCGCGCTCCGCACAACGGTGCCGTCGTCACCTTCGAGGGGACGACGCGCGACAACACGGGCGGGCGCGCGGTGCTGCGCTTGAAGTACGAGGCGCACGAGGCGATGGCGGAAAAGGTGCTCGCCCAGGTGCTCCACGAGACGGCGGTGCGATTCGACGCCGCCGGCATCGCCGCGCGCCACCGGATCGGCACGCTTGAGATCGGCGACGTAAGCCTCGTCGTTGCGGTCGCCGCGCCCCATCGCGAGGAGGCGTTCCTGGCCACGCTGTACGCCGTCGACCGCATCAAGCACGTGGTGCCCATCTGGAAGAAGGAGCACTTTGCCGACGGCGAGGTATGGGTAGGCGCAGCCTGCGACCCCCATACCCACGCCCAGCACCTCGCAATCGCGCCCTACGCGCAATACCTGGCCGCGCGAGAGGCGTGAGGCTCCGCTCTTGAATGTGATCTTGCGCAGGCAATGAGCGCAACGATCGCGAAGCGGCCGCGCATCTTCTACGGCTGGTACGTCATGGCCATCGTCGTGGCCGCCGGATTCATGGGCTCCGGCACCAGCCAGGTCTTCTTCGGCCTCATGCTCAAGCCCATCACCGAAGACCTCGACTTCAGCCGCACGACCGTCGCGACTGCCGTCACCATCGGCTCGCTTGTAGGCGCGTTCGCACAGCCGCTGTCGGGCATGCTGGCCGACCGCTACGGCCCGCGCGTCATCACCACGCTTGGTCTCGTCGCACTTGCGGTCGCCTACTTTGTGCTGTCGGGCATCGACTCGGTCTGGCACGTGTTTGTGGGATACGTGCTCGGACGCGGTATCACGCAGGCCTCGCTGACCGGCGTTGTCGCGCGGACGGCGGCGGTCAACTGGTTCCGGCGGATGCGGGGCCGCGCCCTCGGCTTCACCTCTACCGCCCCGGCGCTCGGCTCCAGCCTGCTCGTGCTGTTCGCGAGCGGGCTGATGGCGGCGGGCGTGAGCTGGCGCACGGTCTTCGTCATCTTCGGTATCGCCGTCGGTGGCCTCTTCCTGCCGGCGCTGCTCGTCCTGCGCCGTCGGCCCGAAGACATGGGCCTGCTCCCGGACGGGGACGAGCCCGCCGATGCGGAGAGGGTGCAATCAACGGATGCACGCTCGCGGGCGGCGCCCACGGAGCACTCATGGACGCTGTCGGAGGCGCGGCGTACGCCTGCGATGTGGCTCATCATCTTCTCGATGACGGTGGCTGCGTTGAGCACGGGCGGCCTCTCCTTCAACATGGTCGTCTACTTCACCGACAAGGGCGTCTCTGACGGAGTCGCGGGGATCGCGCTCTCCTCCTTTGCGCTCTCCGGAGCCATCGCAGCGACGGTATGGGGGTTTCTGACGGAGCGCTTCTCGGAGCGCTGGCTGGCCATCGGCGCGCTGGCGATAGCAGGCTGCGTGTCGCTCGCGTTCATTGGGGTGAGCGCTGCTGCTGCTGCGGTGACGATAGCTGCCCTGTATGGATTCGCGGCACGCGGTGAGGGTGCGCTCATCAACATGATCATCGCCGCCTACTATGGGCGCGATTCGTACGGCAGGATTTCGGGGTTTGTGACGCCCTTCCAGTTCACGGGCCTGGCGCTGGGCCCGGCTGCTGCGGCGTTCGTCGTAGCGGCGACGGGCTCCTTCACGCCCTACTTCGTGATGACCAGCGCGCTCCTCTTTGCCGCGGCGGTCGGCCTCTTCCTCGCCCGCCGTCCGGCCCTCCCGCCACGGCTGGCGGCGACGAGCGCCTAAGCGGGCCTACGACGTCGGATTGGCGCCTGCTTGTAGTATGCTGAGTATAGGCAGCGGAGGGGTCGCATAGAGGCCTAGTGCGCCCGCCTGCTAAGCGGGTTGGGGGTGTTGAGCCCCCTCGCGGGTTCGAATCCCGCTCCCTCCGCCATCTACCACTATCCCATACAGTCCGATACGTCCGTATAAGGCCTCGTTTACGGCTTCAACACCTGTAAACACCGTCTAGGCCATGGCTCCAAGAGGCCCAGAGAAGACCAGCTAAGCCCCTTGCCATCCGGTATGTCATGTGGGATAGAATGTGGGATGAAATGGGCAAGCGGCTGGACAGCGCGGTTGCGGTCCGCAACGCGACGACACCAGGGAGGCACCCCGTCGGGGAGACCCTTTACCTGATGGTGTGGCCGTCTGGGAGAAAGTCCTGGGTGCAGCGGCTCACCATCGAGGGCAAGCGCAAGGACCTGGGACTGGGCCCGTACCCCGCGCTATCGCTTGCCCAGGCCCGCGAGCGGGCTCATGACAACCTCTCCTTGGCGAAGTCAGGTGGCAACCCCCTCGCCGAGAAGCAGGAGGAGGCGGCACACGCGGCCATGCCTACCTTCGAGGCGCTGGCCCAGCAGCACATTGCCGAGAACCTTGATTCTTGGAGGAACGCCAAGCATGGAGCGCAGTGGCGCTCAACGCTCGAGACCTACGCGTTCCCGATTCTGGGCGACTTGAAGGTGAACGAGATCACCCGCAGGCACGTGGTGGAGGCGCTCTCGCCCATCTGGACGTCGAAGCCGGAGACCGCGCGGCGGGTGCGCCAGCGCATCCGGGCCGTCCTGGACAGGGCGGCCGCGTTGGAGTTCATCGACTACAACCCGGCAGGGGATGCCATCAATGCCGCGCTGCCCAAGCAGCCTCGCATCAAGAACCACCACCGCGCGTTGCCCTACGAGAAGTTGCCTGCGGCGTTGCGAGTAGTCCGCGAGTCGCCCTCCCACGAATCGGTGAAGCTGGCGTTTGAGCTGCTGGCGCTCACGGCCTGCCGCTCCGGTGAGGTCCGGGGCATGACATGGGATGAGGTGGACCTCGAGGAGGCGACCTGGGCGATACCGGCAGCGAGGATGAAGGCCGGCAGAACCCACCGCGTGCCCCTGTCACAGAGGGCGCTGGTCGTCCTGCAAGAGGCTCGCCGCCTGAGCGACGGAGGTGACATCGTCTTTCCCACTCCCCAGAGCGGAGCGGCCCTCTCGGACATGGCGTTCACGCAGTTGCTGAGGCGGCTGGAGCTCGACTTCGTGCCGCACGGGCTGCGTTCGAGCTTCAGGGACTGGGCGGCGGAGCAGGCCGATGCGCGGCACGACGTGGTGGAGCGGGCGTTGGCGCACGAGGTGGGCAACGCCGCCGAGGCGGCCTACTTCCGCTCCGACCTCTTTGAGCTGCGGCGCAAGCTGATGGAGGAGTGGGGCGAATTCTTGGAGAGCGGGGCCAGCCGATGAGTTGGGCGCGGATGGAGATCATCGATTGGGGGGCTCAACCTGACTCTCCAGGGCAAGCGCGCGTCGATCTGGGCCTACTGGGGCAGATTCCTCTCCTCAAGGCGTACATGGGGCCAGATGACGAGGAGTTGGCCCCAGAGGAGTTAGGCAGGCGAATAGACGATGCGCTGGTCGAATGCATCGGCTTTGAGCTGCAGGCGCTTGGAATCGGGCTCATTGACATTGCGGAGGCCGAATCCATCTGGTCCGCAGCCGAACCGCTTGGAATCGGATTCCTAGACATTGGGAGATTCACATCGACGATGGAGACGATCGCACAAGGCATCGAATCCAACGTAGCGCTCCATGCCTTTGCGACGCTCCTTTGGAAGGAGGAGAGGAGCCCCCTCCCAAGCAAGAAGTGCCTTGAGTTGGCCAGACGGCATGTCGAATATGGAAAGAGCCGGGCTCCCAGCGTTGAAGAGGGTCGCCAAGTAGCCCGTGTTCTGCGGGCTCCCGTCATGAAGGAATCTGTTTGGGAGACCAACTGGGACAGGGAGGAGTTTGTCAGAACGCACGCGCACCGTTGGCTGCGAACCCGTGACCCGGAGGCGCTGCAATACTACATCCTGGCATCTGAGGTCAGCGCCATGGCCTGGGATACCCTCCGTATGATCTGCTGGCTATCGGCCAGGAGGGGCCAACCGAAGATCCCCCGCGATCTCTTGCTGTGGAGCTTCCGGGCCAACCATGGCGCCCGCCCGCGCCCTCCAGAAGATACGCCTTCCGCTCATCGTCACCGGAAGCTGGGGTACATGCTAAGGGACAACGAGATTCGGCACCTCGTGGGATTGCTGACCCGAGTGGGGATGACAAAGACCGGCGCCTGCGATGCTGTGGGCCAGGCGATCGGTGATGCACAGAGGACCATCGTTGGTATCTGCCAGAAGCCCCAATTGGACATTGACGACTTGACGGTGGAGGCGATGAAGCACCTCGAGCCATCGTACTACGCGTTCTTGTATGGCCCTTCTTCCGACTCCGACTTGGCAGCGAAGCTCAGGGCCCATTTGGGGCCGAGGTACTGATTCGGACGGGATGGCTGGCGTGCTCCTCCGAGGTGCCACGGGAGCACTGCTCATCTAAGGGGAAGCGATAGCGCAAGCGCGCTCCTACTGCTGTAGCAGGCAGCGAGTTTGCCAGAGGCTGGACGCAGGCGGGGCTGGAATGCTGCGGGTGGTCCAGCCCTATTTGCACTCACGGGGATCCCATCGGCGCTCTGGGGCCTGCAGCCAGGCGTATACGTCTGACGCGCGCCAGCCGACTGAGCGCTTACCAAGGCGAATAGGTTTGGGGAAGGTGCCGACCTCAACCATCGCGTAGATCGTTGACTCCGACAGGCCTGTCAGCCGGGTGACTTCTTTTATCCGCAGAATGCGGAGTTCCTCAACCTGCGTGTTCATAAGGCCTCCTTATGCCTAATCGCTACTTCAAACGCTAAGTGGCTTGAGAGGCCAATGATCGCGAATGGGAGGCCAATGGGTGCACAGTAACTGGGCGTCAAAGCGATGAGTTGATGGTCAGTCGACGTATCATGGTGGCCTGCGGTGGAAGGCAGACAAGGATGTGCCAAGAGCGTGCAGGGGCGGTCAGGGACGCAACCAAGTCCGCCCCTCCAACAGGACATTCATCTCTAGACGTGAGCTTGCTATGCGAGACTTGCCTCGCTACCTACATTGCCGAGCACTACTTGATGCCGACGGAGGGCGTGATTGGGGTGGTTGGCGATGGGCAAGGCGTGAGGATGAGGGCCTTGCCGCCAAGCCTGGTGGCGGTACGGCCACAACTCCTGATGAAGAGGGTGGTCAGCGATCCTATTCATCGCGCCATGTTTGTATACCGGGGTCTAGGTCCTATCTCTCATTTCTACTCCCTCATCCTCTCGCCCTGTTCCAACCATCCACTCACGCTTCGCACGCGCGCCTGCGCTCAGCGTTGTACGTCGGCGAGCGCCCATGCCTTTCAGCAGTACCAAAAGGAGATGCGGTTCACGAGCCTGCGGAAGCTCAGACGCGAGGAGGTGCTGACAGCGCACCTCCGGCGGACGACGAATAGTGCCCCAAAGGGGCTGAGCAAACCGTGGACACTAAGAGGCTTGCAACGCGCTAGCCTAATGGGGGCTGGTCACCTTGGCGGCCCCCCCCCCCCCCAAAGGAGT
>DAOUJX010000051.1:0-1815 GCA_034422075.1 Dehalococcoidia bacterium | reverse complement strand
CCATCGCCTGGCTACTCCAGCTCGATGTCGCCGCTCCTGCCGCCCGACTTCCTCACGAGGCGCACGCCCTCGATGCGCATCCGGCGGTCGGAGCTCTTGCACATGTCGTAGATGGTCAGAGCAGCCACGCTGGTGGCGGTGAGCGCTTCCATCTCGACGCCGGTCCGGGCGGTCGTCCTGGCCTCGGCGGTGATCGCCACTGAGGGAGGCTCGTCCACGAGCTCGAAGCTCACGGTGACCTGGTCCAGTGGCAGCGGATGGCAGAGAGGGATTAGCTGCGCGGTGTTCTTGGCCGCCATCACACCGGCGACGCGGGCCACGGCGAGCACGTCGCCCTTCTCGACGCTGTTGCTCCTGATGAGAGCGAGAGTATCGAAGCTCATGACCACGGAGCCCTTTGCGGCTGCCACGCGGCGGGTCGGCTCCTTGGGGCCGACGTCTACCATGCGGGCCTCCCCTGCGTCGTCGATGTGCGATAGGGTCTTTGCAGGCGTTCGCGCCGCGCTCTGGGCCGGCGGCGAGCCGGGATGGACCACTGGCGCCGCGTTGGCGCGGCTTCCTGCCTCCCGGGCCGCCAGTTCGTCGGCCTCCTCGTTCAGGGCGACGCCCGAGTGACCGAGGACCTTTCTCCAACGCACGGAGCGTGCGGCGACTGCGGAGTCCAGCCGGGCCCAGAGGTCCCTGTTGGCGTTGCGCTTCCAGTTGCGCGTCATCGTGCTGATGACGTACTCGCTGTCGCTGTGCACTGTGACGCTGGACGATCTGGGCACGGCTTCGAGGCCCTTTATGACGGCCAGTATCTCCATCCTGTTGTTGGTGGTGTTTTCCTCGGAGCCATGGAGGGAGCGCTTGCCGCCGCCGTCCACGATGACGGCAGCCCAGCCCCCGCGTCCGGGGTTACCCGAGCAGGCGCCGTCGGTGTATACGTCGATCATCGTTCAAGCCCTAGTGTGTCCATCCTGTGGAGCCCTCAACGGAAAAAGGAGGCCCTCCGAGGCCATGATAAATGCTGGATGCCACACCGTCGAGTGTCCAGAAGACGCAAAGCGGCTGCGGCGAGGCGGTCATTGCTCTTGCTATGATGGGATCCAGACCCAGCTCTTACACGGAGGCGCACCATGGAGACGATGGCGCACATGACAGAGTACGGACACGAGATGCTCGTCGCGTTCAGCGAGCCGTCGGCCGGCCTCAAGGCGTTCGTCGCCGTACACGACACGACGCTGGGCCCGGCGTGCGGAGGCGTCCGCATGTGGCCCTACGCCTCTGAGGAGGCCGCCGTCAACGACGCGCTGCGGCTCTCGCGCGCCATGACCTACAAGTCCGCCGTGGCCGGGCTGTCCCTCGGCGGCGGAAAGGCGGTCATCTGGGGCGACCCGCGCACCGACAAGTCGGAGGCGCTCCTCCGCGCGTTCGGGCGCTGCCTGGACAGCCTCGGCGGACGCTACGTGACGACCGCCGACGTCGGGATGACGCCGTCCGACATCGAGCCGATCGCCCAGGAGACGCGACACGTGGTCGGGCTGCCGCTCTCGATGGGCGGCAGCGGCGATACCTCCATTCTCACGGGCCTGGGCATCTACCTGGGCATGAAGGCGGCCGCGGAAGCGGTATGGGGGTCCGGCGACCTGGGAGGCCGCGTCGTTGCCCTGCAGGGCTTCGGGCGCGTCGGGCAGAAGACGGCGTCCCACCTGTTCGAAGAGGGGGCGAAGCTCATTGTCACGGACGCCTACGAAGACGTGCGCAGGCGGGCCGAGGAGTTGGGGGCCGAGGTCGTGGGGCCGGACGAGATATACGACGTCGAGTGCGACATCT
>DAOUJX010000050.1:0-17172 GCA_034422075.1 Dehalococcoidia bacterium | reverse complement strand
CAAGAGGAGTTAGTCCCCGCTTGGACACCAGCCCACGAGCTATCGCCCGGGCTAGTGCGGTGCTCCTTCTAGGCGATCGGGTAGGTGCAGCCAGCGAGGTAGTTGAGGGTCTTGACCTCCAGGTGATCGTCAACGTCACCAACAACTCGCCCGTGCCTGTCCTCGTGCCATCTACCGAACACGTCATGCTCGTCGACGACGTCGCGGTAACCGAACCTGCCGTCGTGGATGTGGGCGTTCTTTCGCCCGGCGAGACAGGATCGTTTACCGTGAACATGTCGCTAATGGGCGAACGAGTGCCTAGCGTGGTATTCGAGGCGTTGTTCGACGGCGGCAGCATCGACTATGTCGTTCGCTCCCGGCTCAAGGGCAGCGTGTTCTCCGGGCTGGCCTACGAATCGTCCAACACCCTCGATCTGCCCGGCATCGTGCGCGCTGTACTCGAGGGCAGGAGCGGTTAGGCGTGGAACTCCCCTAACGCCTTTCGGTAATCGTCTAGCGTATTGAGGTTGGTGAGCGTCAGCGGATCGCTCGTCGGCACGAGCAGCCGTTCCGAGCGGTGCCTGCCCACTACCTCACGCAACCCCTCGCCCTCCTCGCTGACGCTTGCAAGCTCACCCAGCAAGCGCCCGTGGAACAGCACCGGATGGCCCGCTCTGCCGCCGAGGCTCGGAACGGCTAGGGCAGGGGTGGTCGCTTCCCACGCCTCGCGCAGCGAGCGCAACATCCCCGCAGAGCGGGGCTGGTCCACCGAGGCGATGAGCACGGCCTCCGGCGCGGCTTCGGCCAGCGCCTCCACGCCGGCGATGACAGACGTCGAGCGTCCCTGCGCGTGGCGCTCGTTGACGATGGTGTGAACGCGTATCTCTCGCGGCACCGCTGCTGCGATTTCTGATGCCGCGTGGCCAAGCACGACGACAGTAGGGTCGTAGCCTGCCTGGGCTACCGATTGCACAACGTAGGCGATGAGGGGCTGCCCGTGCCAGTCCAGCAGCGCCTTCGACTCGCCCATGCGCGTTGACGCGCCCGCAGCGAGCACGACGGCGGCGATGGTGGGCCTATCCGGCGGCGACGCTTCCAACCTTCTCGACGAGGCGGTCTACCTGCGCATCTTCGAGCTTGAGCGTGCCGCCGCTCTTGCCGTGGCGCCACGCCAGCACTTCCGCCATGATGCTTACTGCTATCTCCGCCGGGTCGCGCCCGCCGAGGTCCAGTCCAATGGGCGCGTGCAACTCCCGCACTCGCTCGAGCGGCACGCCGTTCCGGAGCAGTTCTTCGAAGATCATCAGCGTCTTGCGCTTGGAGCCAATGAGGCCGACGTAGCCCGCGTTCGTGCGGGCTGCCGCCTCCAGCGCCATGTCGTCGAATCGATGGCCGCGCGTTGCGACCACGATGGCCGTGTTCGGTGTGATGGGGAAGGAGTCCAGCGCGGAGTCGTATGGCCCGACGCGGAAGCGCTCCGCCATCGGGAAGCGCTCCTCATTGGCGAACTCACGGCGGTCGTCGGCTACCATCACCCGAAAACCCAAGCTCTGCGCCAGCCGTGCCGTCGCCAGATTCACGTGGCCGCCGCCTACCAGGATCAGCGTCGCCGGTGACGTGTAGCCGACAACGAACACGTCATCTCCTTCGCTGGTGCTCAGTCGCTCTGTCTTGCCCATCGGGATGACTGCGGTCCCCGCCCTTGTCGCGGCTTCGTCCAGCTCCACCGTGCCGAGCGAGCCGGCCGTGGCTCCGTTGGCATGGACGACCATTCGCGCGCCAATGCGCCCCGTCTTGCTATCGACTACGGTGGCGATGGCGATGGGCGCGCCGCCGTTGTATGCCTCGTTGACCGCACTTGCGAGAGGATCGAAGGTGCGCGGCTGCAGTACAGGCTCGATATAGAAGTACATCGACCCGCCGCAGACAAGCCCGTCGCGCGCCGCGATGTCCTCGTTCAGGTAGTAGTCCTTGTAGAGGGGGCCCGTGCCCTCGCGCAGCGCCTCCTTTGCCATGAACCAGATGTCGCCCTCCACGCAACCACCACCCAGCGTGCCGACGGTCGAGCCGTCGTCGCGCACCAGTAGGGCCGCTCCGGGCTTTTGCGGCGTGGAGCCTTTGGTGTGCACGACTGTGGCGAGCACGAAGCGCTTATCGTCCTTGGACAGCGCTTCCGCCTCCTCGAAAACCGCCTTCATTGGGCTACTCATCATCTCTCTCCGTAATCCGCGCGCTGTGCGACGCCCCTATTGTAGCGAAGCCGTCTAGAGCCCTGGCTGCGCGGCGCGACCAACGCCATGACGCCCTCCCAGCAGGCAGCAGGGGTTGCGGTGCGGCGTTAGGGGGGACTTGCGCAAACGGCCACGCGACTCCAGTTCGCTCAGGGGTAGGCGTTCCCAAGCAGGCCTCGCAAGAGCGCGAGATCATGCTCGTCCTTGGGCCGGAGGGGCTTGCCTGTCGCTTTGCCGAAGTACACCTCTTTCGAAAGCACCTGTTCGACTGCGCTTATGACCGGAAGCCGGACACCCTCCAGAGAGCCTTCGTGCTCGAAGGCGCCATCAGGCCACGGGAAGCATGCGAATACATCTGGCGTGACGATATCGCCATGCTTGCCCCGCTCGATGTAGACCATGCTAAGCAGCCCTGCGCCGGTGCCGAAGTCCGCCCGGAACGCCGCGTGGCCGCCAGACCGCTCTCGGTAGCCAAGGGGGCTGAACAGTTCACGGACGCGGTCGATATCCCGCCGCCAAATGATGAAATCGACGTCGCTGTGGGCCCGCGTTACATCACCGACGAGGAAGTCCACGCCCCAGCCGCCGAACAGCCAGTGGGCGATGCCCGCCTCGCTCAAGAGGCCGTGCACTCTCTCGATAACGGCGAACTGCTGTTTCGCGGTGGCATCCATGGCGCGCAGTATATGGGGCATGCGGCAAGAGGAGACAGGCGCGACGCTAGTTCTGGCTGACCAGCGCAACGTGGCGCTCCCAATCGGTGAACGGCTCGGGATAGTCGGTGCGGTAGTGCGCGCCCCGGCTCTCGGTGCGGCGGAGCGCCGCCTCCGCCATCAGCCATCCGACCAGCGCCAGATTGGCCAGTTCGTGGCTTGACGGGTCGCCGGAGTAGGGCGCTGCCGCTGCCCAACCGCGCAAGGTTGCCGCCGCGTGCGCCAGGCCGTCGCCATTGCGCGCTAGCCCGACGCTGTCCCACATCAGCTGCTGCAGCGCCGCCCGGCTCGGCGGCCGCTCGCCGTCAGGTTTGGGCAGCGCGAGCCGGATCGGGTCGGCGGAGGGCGGGCAGCCTGACGCCCCATCGCCCGACGCCAACGCACGTTCCACGACACGGTGCGCAAAGACGATGGTCTCCAGCAGCGAGTTGCTTGCCAGCCTGTTTGCCCCGTGCGCGCCGGTCGAGGCGACCTCCCCGCAGGCGTACAGGCCGGGTAGGGTCGTTTCGCCCCGCAGGTTCGTGCGTATGCCGCCCATCATGTAGTGCGCCGCCGGCGATACGGGGATCGGCGACGTCGTCATATCGATGCCCCATTCCAGGCAGGTCCGGTAGATGGTCGGGAAGCGGGCGCTAACCAGGTCGGGCTGCAGGTGCGTCACGTCGAGTAGGACGTGGGCGGCCTCCGTTCGCGACATCTCCGTTGCGATTGCGCGCGCGACAACGTCGCGCGGCGCGAGGTCGCCACGGTCGTCGTAGCGCGGCATGAAGGCCTCCCCGTTGGTGCTCCGCAGGATGCCGCCCTCGCCCCGCACAGCCTCCGATATCAGGAAGTGGGGCGCTCCGGGCAGCGATAGCGCCGTGGGGTGGAATTGGTAGAACTCCATGTCTGTCAGCTCGGCTGCGGCACGGAACGCGAGCGCGACACCGTCGCCGGTAGCAACCTGCGGGTTGGTCGTAGCGCGGTAGAGCTGGCCCGCGCCGCCGGATGCAAGGATGACGTGCCGCGCGCGGAAATCGGCGAGCAGCTGGTTGCGCGCATCCAGCACGCGCACCCCGTTGGCCCGGCCGTCTGCGGTGAGCAACTCGGTCGCCAGCGCATACTCCAGCACGCGTACGTTTGAGTGGCGCGCCAGATCTGCGAGCGTCGTCTCGATGTGAGCGCCGGTCGCATCACCGCCGGCATGCAGAACGCGCGGCTTGCTGTGCGCCCCTTCGAGCGCCAGCGCAATCTCACCGTGCACCTCGTCGAACGCAACGCCCATGCGCGTCAGATCGGCCACGCGCTGCGGGCCTTCGCTCGTCAGCACGCGCACCGCCTCCGGGTCGCTGAGTCCAGCGCCCGCCTTCAGCGTGTCCTGGGCGTGCTGAGCGGCAGAGTCGCCCTCGCCGAGCGCCGCCGCGATACCGCCCTGAGCGTACAGCGTATTCGTGTCCTCGATGCCGCCCTTCGTCACGACGAGCACGGAACCGTGCTCTCTCGCGGTGAGTGCGGCGAACAGGCCCGCGATGCCGCTTCCAATAATGACGAAATCGAATTGCTTCGCCATAGCGGAAGAGGATAGCGCACGCGCACCGCCAGCCTTGCCATGCCCGTCTGCGGTAGAATCGTAACGGCGCTCCGGCGCCGTTTCGCATGCGTGGAGACGGTCGATGCCTGTTAGACAACTGACGCTGGAAGAGGAGGAGCTCGCCGACAGGCGTTTCCGCATCCGCCATTCGGCGGCACACGTACTCGCCGACGCGGTCATGGAGATGTTCCCCGAGGCCAAGTACGCCATCGGACCGCCCGTCGAGGACGGCTTCTACTACGACTTCGACCTCCCGCGGCCCTTCACTCCGGAGGACATCGCCCAACTCGAGGCCATCATGCGCGAGCGCATAGGGGGAGACCTGCCCTTCGTCATGGGGGAAGTGACGCGCGACGAGGCCAAGAGCCTCTTCGCCGACCAGCCCTACAAGCAGGAGATCATCGAAGGGTTGGATGGCGACGAGCGAATCACGACGTGCCGGCACGGCAGCTTCATTGACCTGTGCAGGGGCGGCCACGTGGAAAGCACCGGCCAGATCCCTGCGTTCAAGCTCCTCAACGTGGCTGGTGCGTACTGGCGCGGCGACGAGCGCAACGCCATGCTCCAGCGCATCTACGGCACGGCGTGGGAGTCGAAAGATGCGCTCGAGGCGCACATGCAGCAGGTGGAGGAGGCGGCTAGGCGCGACCATCGCCGATTGGGCCGCGAACTCGACCTCTTTTCCCATAACGACCATGTTGGTTCGGGGCTCATCCTGTGGCACCCCAAGGGCGCGCGAATCCGTTCGCTGATGGAGGAGCACTGGCGCACCGAGCACCTGCGGCGCGGCTACGAGTTGGTCTACTCCCCCCACATCGGCAAAGGGCTGCTCTGGGAGACCAGCGGCCACCTCGACTTCTACCGCGAGTCGATGTACGACGCAATCGACGTCGAAGGCCAAGAGTACTTTGCCAAGCCAATGAACTGCCCCTTCCATATCCAGGTCTTCGCGTCGGCGAAGCGCTCCTACCGCGAGTTGCCGGTGCGCTACACCGAGATGGGAACCGTCTACCGCTACGAGCGCTCGGGCGTGTTGCACGGCCTCCTGCGCGTCCGAGGGTTCACGCAGGATGATGCCCATATCTTCTGCACGGAGGAGCAGGTGGAGAACGAGGTCGTCGGCGTGCTCGACTTCGCCTTTGACCTCCTCGGTGCCTATGGATTTGACGACTATGAGGTCTTCCTCGCGACGCGCCCGGAGAAGGCCGTCGGCGAAGCCGATAGGTGGGACCACGCCACGGAGTCGCTGCGCCACGCGCTCGATCGCCGCGCCGTCGACTACCTCGTGGATGAGGGTGGCGGCGCGTTCTACGGACCAAAGCTCGACATCAAGGTGCGCGATGCCATCGGACGCTCATGGCAGTGCTCCACGGTCCAATTCGACTTCAATCTGCCGGAGCGCTTCAATCTGTCGTACGTTGGCGCAGATGGGGCGGAGCATCGTCCCTACATGGTGCATCGCGCCCTGTTCGGGTCGCTGGAGCGCTTCTTCGGCGTCCTCATCGAGCACTACGGCGGTGCGTTCCCCACATGGCTCGCACCTGTCCAGGCCATCGTCATTCCCATTGCCGACAGGCACATCGACTACGCGGAGACGGTCAGGGAGGCGCTGGCGGCGGCTGGCCTGCGCGTCGACGTAGACAAGCGTAACGAGCGCATGAACGCCAAGATCCGTGACGCCCAGCTCCAGAAAGCCCCCTACATGCTTGTCGTTGGCGACAAGGAGGCGGATCAGGGCGGGGCAGCCGTGCGGCTCCGCTCCGGCGAGGACCTGGGGCTACAGCCCGTTGAGGCCATCTGCGCACGTATGGTCGAAGAGGTCGAAGCCCGGGCGAAGGGCCCCCGGAATTGACGCGGAGCGCGGCAGGTGAAAACCTTTCTGCATGGCTGCCGGCGAATCGTCTGTCGTCGTGGTTGGCGCGACGACCTGGGGGGCGGCGCTCGCGATCATCCTTGCGCGGCGCGGCGTAGCGGTAACGCTGCTTGCACGCACCGATGATGAGGCGGCGTCGCTCGCGGCTGCCGGCGAGCACGCGCGCCTTCCCGGACACACCTTCCCTTCCAACGTCAAGGTAGCTGCCGACGCAAGCTGCGTTGCAGCCGCAACAGCGGTCATCTTTGCCGTGCCATCGGTGGACATGCGCTGGAACGCACAGGGGCTGGCCACGCACTGGCGCGAGGGCGCAATCGCGGTGTCGGCGGCAAAGGGTCTCGAGCGCGGCACGCTCCGGCGCATGAGCGAGGTGCTCGCGGAAGAGCTGCCCGGCGCCCGCGTCTGCGCCCTCTCCGGTCCCAATCTGGCCGCGGAGGTCATCGCGGGGCGCCCCGCAACGAGCGTGGTCGCTTCCGATGACCACGACGCATGTCGAACCGCACAGGAGATATTCAACTCGCAGACCTTCCGCGTCTACACCAACAACGACCTCGTCGGCACCGAGTTGGGTGGCGCCCTCAAGAACATCATCGCCATCGGCGCGGGCCTAGCGGACGGTATGGAGGTGGGGGACAACGCTAAGGCTGCGTTCGTCAACAGAGGACTGGCCGAAATCACACGCCTCGGCGTCGCCGCGGGGGCGCAGCCGCAGACCTTCGGTGGCCTCGCCGGCATGGGCGACCTCATTGCAACCTGTTACAGTCCGCTTAGCCGCAACCACCGCCTTGGACTCGAGATCGCAAGCGGGAAGTCGCTGCCGGAGGCGCTTGCCGTTTTGGGCGGGGAGGTCGCAGAGGGTGCCAACACTACGCCGGTCGCGCTGGAAATGGCTGCGGGGCTGGGCGTAGAGATGCCCATCGCCTACGAAACGAATCGAGTGCTCTTCGAGGGCCTGGACCCCCGTAAAGCGTTGGAGGGCCTCATGGCGCGTACGCCGCGGCCCGAAGGAGTCTAGCTGCTGCCCTGCCCCTCGCCCTTCGCCTTGTGGCTGCGCTCCTCTTCCACCGCTTCCACCGCTTCCATCTCTTCCTTCACCTTTCGGTCGACCCACTCGGCGGATGCTTGCTTGGTCTCCCTCAGGCGGCGCGCCATCTCGGCAAGCTGTTTGACCTGCTGCGGCGCTGCGCGCGCTCGCTCCATGATGTGAGCGTCCTTCGCTCGCTTCAGCAGTCGCGCTGCTTGCACTTGCCCCTGTTGCCGCGCTTCGTTTGCCCTTTCGACCAGGTGGGCTTCCTGCGCTCGCTCTACGAGCCGCGCCGCTCGCGCCCGGTCCGCTACACGGGCGGAGAGGGCTGACCAGTAACCGCGCGCCCGGTTGACCAACTCTCGCGCTTTCTCATTGCGCTCCATGTCGCTCACCCCCGTCAATTATACGGCGACCCGTGCGCGCGAGCGCAGGCGCGCGCTACCCACCCGCCGCGTAGGCACTGTGGAAGGTGTCTACTCCGGCCCGCAACTCCGGCGACTCGCCTCGCGCGATGGCGAGCGGGCTGGCAAACGGCGTCCAGCCTCGTTCCAGGAAGTCGTACGGCACGACCCGAACGTCATGCCCTCGCTCCCTCAGCTGCTGGATGACGTCCGTGCCGATACGCGCATCGGCGCTGGCCGTCGGTAGCGATGCGTCGACGCGCGGCGCATCGACTGCAGCCTGCGGTCCCAAGCCATGGTCGAGCAGGTTGCTGAGCACCTGCGATACGCAGTTCGTTATGAGGCGCCCCCCCGACGCGCCGACGGCGTGCGTCGCTCCACTCTCACCTAGGACGAGCGCCGGCGTCATGTTGTTGAGCGGCGCCTTGCCGGGTGCTACGGAGTTGATGTGGCCCGGGGCGGGGTCGAACCACATCATTCCGTTGTTCATGATGACGCCCGTGCCTTTGGGCACGATGCCGGAGCCGAACCCCGACATGATGGTGTTGGTCAGCGACACCGCGTTGCCCGCGGCGTCCATCACGCACAGGTGCGTCGTTCCCTGCTCCCACGCTGGCAGGCTCGGAGGCAGCAGTTCGGCAGGCCGATGCTCCTCGTGCGCCCACGGGTCGCCGCTCTGCACGCGTCCGATGCGCTCCGATATGAGCGCGCGCCGCTTATCTAGGTAGGCGTCGGCGACGAGGCCGTTCCAGGGCGCATCCACATAGTCGGGGTCGCTCATGTAGGCAAAGCGGTCGGCGTATGCCAGCCGTGCCGCCCAGATGAAGTGGTGCAGCGTTTGGAATGAGCCGTGGCCCGTGCCGGCCACGTCGAATCCCGCGAGAAGCTTGAGCGTCACGGCGGTGGTCGTCCCAGCGCACGCGAAGGGCGGTACGACGATGCGGCGGCCTCGATAGTCGAATTCGAGCCCTCCCTCCCAGTGCATCGGCGTGTAGGAGGCAAGATCGTCCTCCGAAAGGATGCCGCCCAGCTCGCGGGTGCCTGCCGCCAGGGCCTCCGCGACAGCGCCCCGGTAGAAACCATCGGGCCCCTCCTTGGCTACTGCCTCTAGCACGTTCGCCAGGTCGGGCTGGCGCAGCAGCAGTTCCGTCGAGCCGGGCGCGGATGGCCATTGGTCGTTCGGCATCATGATGTGCCGTAGCTCGTCGTAGCGGATGAACATGTCGGCGCTCATTCCGGCGGCGTAGTGGTCGAAGAGCGTGGGCGCGAAGCCGTCACGCGCGAGCCGTAGCGCCGGTTCGACGACCTCGCTCAGCGGCAGCGCGCCGAAGCGGGCGTGTGCTGCGCACAGCCCGGCAATCGCGCCAGGGACGGCGATCGACAACGGCCCGTGGATGTTGGCGTCGCCTTCGACCTCCGGCCAGCCGAATGAGCCCGTGCCGCCCGCGCCCGTAAGGCGGTACATGTCGGCGCGGGCCGCCTGCGGCGCGCGCATGGGGAAGCCGTATACACCCGTCGCGCCACGCATGTGGTACACGAGGTAGCCGCCCCCGCCGATGCCGCTCGAACCTGGCTCGACGGTGCCGACGGCCAGGCACACGGCGACCGCGGCGTCGATGACATTGCCGCCCGCCTCCAGCATTGCTACACCGGCGTTCGTGGCGAAGCGGTGCTTGCCCGCCACCATGTAGTTGTCGGCTACCGCCTCCGTCTTGGTGAAGCTCGTTTGCGTTGGGCGTGTGGCCATTTGGGGGTCTCCTTTGGCGGGTGCTCCTACTCTAGCAGGGGGCCTTGCTGCGTATCGGAATCGAGCGGCCTTCCCAACAGCGCCCCTGCCATGACGTTGCGGAACGATTCCGCCGATATGCGGAAGAACCAGAAGGTATCGAAGCGGATGTTTGCGAATTGCTCGCGGTCTGCGTCCTCCAGACGGAAGCGCACGGCGTCGAGCGGAATCGGCTCGCGCAGCGGCAGGTACTCGTACCAGAAGTCCCGGTTTGGGTAGTCGACCTCCGTCACGATGCCGATGCCGGGCACCGATTGCGGATAGCGCCGATACGTGCCAGTGCAGTAGAGCAGCACCATGTCGCCCGGCTCCAGCGAGCGGGGCAAGTCTCGGTGACCATACTTGCCGTCCTCCACGTGGACGTGGCCGGGCGCGTCGGGGTCGCCGTAGACGGCGAGGTAGTGGTGAGGCCGCGCGTCGTCGAATGTGCTCACCTTGCGCAGTCTACCTTGCAATTGCGTGACAAAGGCCTCAGGGCGGGTGGGGGGTGCGCCGCTATAATTGACGGCCAATGGTCAAGGCGCGCGATACCCTCCTGGAGGGCCTGAACCCTGCTCAGCGTGAGGCGGTCCAGCACATCGATGGGCCGCTGCTCATCGTTGCCGGCCCCGGCAGCGGCAAGACGCGCGTCATCACTCATCGCATCGCCTACCTCGTTCGCGCCGTTGACCTTCCGCCCAGCCGCATCGCTGCTGTCACCTTTACCAATCGCGCGGCGCGCGAGATGCGCGAGCGATTGGAGCGGCTGCTTGGCGTGCGTTCTCAAGGGCTAAGCGCAGGCACCTTTCACGCCTTGTGCGCCCGGATCCTTCGTAGCGACGGCGAAGTCCTCGGCATCCCGCGCGACTACGTCATTATGGATGACAGCGACCAGATAGAGGTGACAAAGCGGGCGATGGAAGAGGCGCAGGTCGACCCCAAGCAGTTCCCGCCCCGCGGCATTCTCAGCCTGATATCGGCCGCCAAGTCGGAGCTCATATCACCGCAGGGATACCGGGCGCGAGCCGACGTCTACTACGAGGAGGTGGCCGCCAAGGTCTACGAGGCCTACCAGGCCCTGCTAACGCGCAGCCATGGCCTCGACTTCGACGACCTGCTCGCCAAGACGGTCGAGCTCTTCCGTAGCGCGCCGTCCGTGCTCTCCAAGTACCAGGAGCGCTACGTCCACCTGATGGTGGATGAGTTCCAGGACACGAACGTCGCGCAGTACCAGTTGGCGCGGATGCTTGCCGCCAAGTACGAGAATATCTGCGTAGTCGGAGACCCTGACCAGTCGATCTATTCGTGGCGCAACGCGGACATTCGCAACATCCTGTCATTCCGTCAGGACTACCCGCGGGCCAAGGTCGTCAACCTTTCGCAGAACTACCGCTCCACCAAGACCATCCTGGAGGCGGCGCAGCACGTCATCGCCGAGAATCGCTCGCGCCTGGAGCAGCACCTTTTCACCGACAACGACCAGGGCGTGCCCATTGTGATGGCCGAGGCGTACACGGAGGAAGAGGAGGCGGAGATGGCGCTCGATGCCGTCGAGCGGCTGGCAAGCGACGAAGGCTACGATCTGCGCGACGTCGTCGTGGCCTACCGCGTCAACGCGCAGTCGCGCGCGCTCGAAGAGGCGTGCCTCCGCCATGGCGTTCCCTACAAGCTCATCGGCGGGACGCGCTTCTACCAGCGCCGCGAAATCAAGGACACCCTTGCCTACCTTCGCCTCGCCCAAGACCCCTACGATGAGGTGAGCCTCGCTCGCGTCATCAACGTACCGGCGCGCGGCATCGGCAGGAAGACGATCGACGACCTTTTCGCGTGGGCGGCGAGCCTTGGCGTGCCACCGTACACCGCGCTGCAGGTGCTCGGCGGCGATGGGGCTGGCAGCGCACCCGTCGCGCCGTCCCCGTTCGCTGCGCGCCAGCGTGAGCAACTGCTCGGCTTCCTCGGGCTGCTCAACGGATTGCGCGAGCAGCGGGACACTGCCGACTTGCCGCAATTGGTCGAGTTAGCCGTTGAGCGGACCGGCTACCGGCGGATGCTGCTCGAGTCGGGCGAACCCGATGCAGACGACCGCCTCGACAACCTACGCGAACTCCACAACGCTGCTGCCGACTGGGAGGGCACCGCCGAGGATGTGCTTGGCGGCTTCCTCGAGCAGGTGGCCCTCGTCTCGGAGCAGGATGAGTTGGAAGATGGCCAGCAGCAATACCTGACGCTCATCACGCTGCACCAGATCAAGGGGCTGGAGTTTCCCGTCGTCATTATGGTCGGCATGGAAGAAGGGGTCCTACCGCACATCCGCTCGATGGACGACCCAGACCAGCTAGAAGAGGAACGAAGAATCTGCTACGTCGGCATGACCCGCGCCAAGGACCGGCTCTACCTGCTGCGCTCCTTCCGCCGCCGGCTGTACGGGGCAGGCCAAGGCAATCCGCCCTCGCGGTTTCTGCGCGACATACCGGACGACCTTGTGGAGGTACCGGGGCGCCAGCGCCCGGGCACGCAGGCCGTCGCGTATGACCGTTGGAGCACGCCGTCGGCGTCCTCAGTTGCCGCCGACGCGCCCTTCAAGGCGGGGGATAAGGTCAGCCATGCCGCGTTCGGGCAGGGCATCATCGTCAGCTGCCAGCCGAGCGGCAACGACTATGAGCTCACCGTCGCCTTCACCGGCGGTTCAGGTGTCAAGCGGCTGCTGCACACCTACGCCAACCTGGAGAGGGAGGGCTGATGGCCAACGCACCAGAGCCGCGCACCGAACTCGCCCTCTCCATCGTCATGCCCGCGTACAACGAGGAGCACCGCATAGGCCCAACGCTGACCGAGTACGTCCAGCACTTCCGCAGTGGATGGGGCGGGCGTTTCGAGGTGGTCGTCGTCGCCAACGGCTGCCGCGACCAGACACGGAGCGTCGTCGAAGGGGTGATGAGCGATGCGCCTGAAGTCCGCCTGCTGGAGTACGAACAGCCGCTAGGGAAGGGTGGGGCCGTTTGGGAGGGTCTCGCGGCGGCATCGGGCGAAAGGCTGGCGTTTGCCGACGCCGACAACATGGTGCGCGCACCGGAGACAGAGCGCATCGTCCGTGCGCTCGACGGCGCAGACGTCGCTATCGGCGATCGCTATGGCGAGCGGACGGGCGGGCGTGAGCGGCCTGCCGCACGCCAGGTTGTGAGCCGCCTGACACAATTGTGGTCGCGCTACTTCCTCGGCCTGCCCTATACCGATACGCAGTGTGGCGCAAAGGCGTTTCGCGCGCAGGCCTGGCGGCTGCTCGCCCCGCTCGTGTGCGAGCAAGGATGGGCGTTCGACCTCGATGTCCTCTCCCATGCGCGGCGGCACGAGTTGCGCGTGGCGGAGGTGCCCGTCGAATGGAAGCATGCACGCGAGGGTTCCAAGATGCGTTTGTGGGTGGACCTGCCCAAGACGCTCGCGGCGACCTTTGGGATCCGCCGCCGCTCCCGCCGCCGCCCCTAGCGCCGGGGCGCGGTCCGTCGCAAGTCGCGCACGAGCAGCCGCATGCACAGCGCCGCGAGCGCCATACCTTCACCCAGCGATGCTTTGGACGCGCCCGCCTTCCGGTTGCGGAAGACGATGGGCCATTCACAGACCCTCGCGCCACGCTGTGTTGCCAGCAGCTCGAGCAGGAACTTGAAGCCACGTGCTGAGTAGCGCGTGGGTACGCTCAACAGCAATTGGCGGTCGCAGAGGACATACCCCGTTAGCACGTCGCCGCACCAGATGCGGAGGACCGCCCGCGAGAACAGGTTGGCCGCCACACTGACGACGCGGCGGCTGAGCGGCACATCCAGGATGCGCCCGCCTGCCGCAAACCGCGAACCTACGACGATGTCGCAGCCCGCTTCCGCCCGCGCCAACATCCCTGGCAACTCCTCAGGATCGTGGGAGAGGTCGGCGTCCATGGCGCAGACGTAGCGGCCTGACGCCCGTGCGGCTCCCTCGAAGACCGCGCTTGACAGCCCCATCTTCCCAGGCCTGCTGACGAGGACGACGCGCGGGTCTTGCTCGGCGATGGCGCGCACCGCGCCCGCCGTTCCGTCGGGGCTGCCGTCGTCGACGACGAGCACCTCGCATGGCGTAGGCTCGAGCGCCGCCAGCACGCGCGGCACCAGTACCGCTACGTTCTCCCGCTCGTTGAAGGTCGGGATGAGGACGGAAACCGTGGGCTGTTGTGCGCCGGATCGGGTTGTCATGACGCGCGACAGACTAGGCGCGCAGTGTACCAACGGCCAATCTTCAGCGGCAATGTGGGCAGCGGTGTATCACGTTCCCCGTTTACGGATTCTGCACGCACCCCTTACACTTGCTGCCCATGTTGGGCCAAGTCGACACCGCGTTGGTCCTAGCAGGTGGCAAGGGTGAGCGCCTACGCCCGCTCACCGACGATCGCCCCAAGCCGATGGTCGAGGTTGGCGGACGCCCCATCCTCGAGCACCACCTTCGGTGGCTCAGGAGCGAGGGCATTATCCGTGCCGTTCTGCTCACCGGCTACCTAGGCGTGGTCGTCGAGGACTACTTCTCCGTCGAGCGCGTTCCCGGTCTTCACGTGGAATGCGTGCGCGAGACCAGCCCTCTGGGGAGGGGCGGCGCCATACGCAACGGGTGGGAGCAGGCCTGTGCTGAGGCGTCCGCCGTCGTCGCCACCAACGGCGACGTGCTCACAGGCCAATCGCTCGCCGAAATGGTTGCAACGCACCAGCGCACCGGGGCGCTAGCGACCATCCTGCTTAAGAAGCTCGTCAGCCAGTACGGCATCGTCGACGTGGACGAGGACAACATCGTTCGCAACTTCCGCGAGAAGCCGGAGCTGCCCTACTGGTTCAACGCCGGGGTCTACGTGCTCGACGGCTCGCTGAAGGAGCGCTTCCCCAGTGAAGGCGACCATGAGGCGGAGCTGTTCCCGCAACTCGCGCGAGAAGGCAACATCGTAGGTTGCCCCTGCACCTCCTACTGGCAGTCAGTCGAATCGCAGAAGGATATGCGCGAGGCTGAGCGGCTCCTGGCCGGCGCCACGACGTAATCCTGCCCGTCCACTATAATCAACTGTCGCAGCGCCTCTGGCGAAGCGCTGCGCTCGGGGAGTGGCTCAGTTCGGTAGAGCGCTACGTTCGGGACGTAGAGGTCCCGGGTTCAAATCCCGGCTCCCCGACCACCGTTCCATCACAGCAGCAACGCGGTCGATGCAGCCCCGCGAAGGTGCACGACCTCCAGACCCTCGATGCGCTGCTGCATGCGCGAGGCCACGATGCGGCGGTGACATCTCTCCGGGTCGAAGCACACGCACATGATGGCGGCCAGTCCGCGTTCCATCTCGGCCTGCAACCTTTCTAGCCCTACCGCCTCGTCGACGAGTTGGACGGTGCCCGTATCCTTGCCCTCGTTGCCGAGCTCAACAATGTGGACGTAGCCGATCCCTTCAGCGAGCAGCGGGCCGCCCTCATGCCCTAGCCGATTCTTGTTGAAGCCAGGTCTGAAGCGAGAGTGGGGCTTCCAGCGGATGTCCACCAGCGTCTCTACACCATGCAGCTTCAGCAGCTCGACGAGGCCCGTCGGTTCCATCTTGCTCCACCCTATAGTGAAGAGCGTGGTCACTCGAGAGGGCTCCTCGGAAGTGTCAGGCCTATCGGCCTCTTAGGTGGCGCGTGACCTCGTGGGCCAGCGCGGCGACCCCCCGGCGATTGGACATGAGTCCCGGCGGCGACGTGGTGCTGGACAACCGCCGGTAGTGGTTCGTCACCTTGTGTGATATCTGCGTCGATGCCCATGTGACGACGATGTCCGCCCATCGGATGTTGGCCTCCGCCTCCTTCGCGGTATGGCGCTCATCCGGGACAAAGCGCGCTGCGCAGTCGGCAGGGAGCAGCGCCTTCAGGTCCTCCCGCGTGTTAGGCGTGCCGCCGACTACCAGCAGGTTGCGCTTGCCCGCCCGCCGCATAGCGACCGCCATGTGCTCGACTGCGCTGCGGTTGTCGGAGCCGCTGCACGTGTCGCAGTGTCGGCTGGCGACATCCACGCGCATGCGTCCCTCGGCCCGTTCAATCCGGACGCCCGCGTTGCGGCAGGTCGGACGGTGGCACACCCTGACGAACCGGTCGGAAACCAACGACTCGATGTCCCGGAGTTTGGAGATGGCGATGCGCTGTTTGCCTGCCCGCGTCAAGCCGACCGCCTCTATGAGGCTGCGCGCCACCGCTCCCGCCTCGGCCTCCAAGCCAAGCGAGGCGAGGTGTTCGGCGATAGCAACGTCCTTCATGCCGCTGTCGGGTTAGCGGGCGCTACCCGGCCGCAACGGCCGCCGGTTGCACCAGGTGTTCTAGCTCAGGCCGCCGCGTTGAAACGCCCGCCCACTCGGCGGTCTCGCGGCTGACGGCCCCGTCGCGGAAGAACTCCAGGAAGACCTGCCGGAACATCTCGGGCTGGTCCTGTTGCCCGACGTGCCCGCACTCGTCGGGGTAGAAGAACTGCACGTTCGGTAGCGCGTCTTCCTGGTTGTAGCCGTTCTCCACCGGCGAGAGGTCGTCCTGCTGACCAAAGAGGTATATGCCGGGGACCGTTAGCCGGTCTAGCCGCCCCTTGGTTGCGAGCACCTGGCTGAGGTTGGGGTCTCCGGCGACGGCTTGGCCCGCTCCCCGAAAGGCGGCGGTCGATTCCTTCTGCCGGTTTGCAGCGTCAGTCCGCATCCTCACTATCTCGTCTGGCAGGTGCGGCTTCTTGTAGGTCAGCGGCCCCAGGTGCTCGCGCATCGACTCCTCTGTGCCCTCGAAGCGCGGCAGCGAGATGCCGGAACTCACGTGCTTCGACGGGTCAACCAGGTTGCCGAGGCCGCCGTTGATGAGGATGAAGCTGTTCACCCGCTCCGGGTGTGCCAGCGTGTAGTTGATGGTGTTGGCACAGCCCATCGAGTTGCCCGATAGGTGGAAGGCGTCAAGGCAGAGTGCGTCGACGAAGCGGCGGAGGAAGTCGAGGTGGTCGAGCGCACCGTTGACCGGCCTGTACTCCTCGCGCGTGTCGGCCAGACCGAATCCCGGCATGTCAGGACAGTACACGCGAAAGCCGTTGTCGCCGAGGAATGGCGCGATGTTGCGCCAGACCGCCGAGCCGGATGCGCCCGTTGCTCCGCCGTGGAGCAGCACGACGGCAGGTCCGGTGTCGCCTGCTGTGACGTAGTGCGCCTTCGCCCCGTTGCTGAGGCGGACCCAGCGGCTCATCAGCCCCGGGACGTGTACGATGCCCTCTTCGGTAAGCGCCATAGTCCTCCTCCTATCGTTCGGCGTTGGCGCAATCTTGCCAGACCTCGGCCGATTCCGCCAGCGTGCGGCGCCTTCTGTGTCGAATGCTACAGCGTGTCCAGCAACGCCTCTACGCGAGCGGCGATGTCGTCACAGAGGGCGCGTACGTCTGGCAGCGGCATCTCCTTCGGATCGGGCAGCCCCCAGTCCTCCACGTCGCGGAGCAGGATGGCGGGGCAAGCGTTTGCGTCGACTGAGCAGCCCATCGTAACCACGCGCGCCGCCGACTCAACGCTCTCATTGGTCATCAGTTGCGGCTTTGCGTCCGACAGGTCGATGCCGATTTCGCGCATC
>DAOUJX010000049.1:0-25543 GCA_034422075.1 Dehalococcoidia bacterium | reverse complement strand
CGAGGCCGATGGTGCCGACGCCTGCGAGCGCAAGGTAGAGGGCGACGGGCCCGCCGAGTCCGCCGGCGCCGATGATGAGCACCTTGGAGTCGATGAGCGTGCGCTGGCCCCGCGAGCCGATCTGGGGCATGATGATGTGGCGGCTGTAGCGGCGCACCTGCTCGGGAGTCAGCGATGGCCCTGTCGTCATGGTGTCCCCCTCCATTCCGTCGCGCGTCTCCAACGCAACGCCTAGCCAAAGGCCTACTTTACTTGACCGCCTCCCCAAGCGGCAAACGGGGACCGGGCGGGTGCGTGCGCTAGCCGGTGCGCGCCACGGCGACGGGCTGCGGCGGAAATGCGAGGTCTTGCACGGTCGTGGCCAGCAGGACGGCGGCGATCGCATCCTCCACGTCGCGCCAGATGGCGCGCTGCGTGCACGATCCGGACAGCGTGCACTCGTCCGCATCGACGATGCAGTCGAGCGGCGCCACGCGCCCTTCCAGCGTCGCGACGATCTCGCTGAGCCTGATGTCGGCGGCGGGGCGCGCGAGGACGTGGCCGCCCCGCGGCCCGCGTCGGCTGCGGATGAAGCCGAACTTGTTCAGCGTCGTCAGCACCTGGTCAAGGTAGGGTTCGGGGATGTGCTGGCGCGCCGCGATGTCCGTCGTGCGCACGGGGCCCGCGGCGCTCGTCCTGGCCAGATCGACCAGCGCACGGACGCCGTAGTCCACCTTCATCGGCACTCGCACGCGCACCCTCCACTTGTGCCTGTTCACCGACGATGGTAGTGCGGCGCAGGCAACAAAGCAACGTTGTCGGTCAACAATGCGTTTTTGCCTGCGGCAGCGCCAATGCAACGTGCGCGCCAGGGGTGTGGCAACGCCTCTGCTAGTGCTACAATGGCGCCGGGTGAGGCTCATGCAGTTCCTGAAGTACCACGAGCCGACGGAAGCGCGTTCCCCCATCTTCCTCTACGCGTTCGCGGGCTGGTCCGACGCCGCGGAGTCGGCGACGCATGCGCTCCAGTACCTGGTCAAGCGGCTCGAGGCCACCAAGTTCGCCGAGATAGACCCCGAGGAGTTCTACGACTTCACGCAGGTGCGCCCGCACACGGGGTTCGACTCCGACGGCACGCGCCGCATCACGTGGCCGGCGAACGAGTTCTACTACCATCGCAGCAGCAGCGGTGAGGCCGAGGACATGGTCATCTTCGTCGGCGTCGAGCCGAGCCTGAGGTGGCGCACCTTCTCCGAGTCGATGGTGGCGGTGCTGCGCGACATCGGCGTCTCGCAGGTCGTCCACCTCGGCGCGCTGCTGGATGCCGTCCCGCACACGCGCGAGACGCGCATCACCGGCACGGCCACCAGCCCCGAGCTGCAGCAGATGCTCCAGGGCGTGGAGGTGCGCCGCTCGCGCTACACGGGCCCGACGGGCATAACGGGCGTCCTGATGGACACGTTCCGCAGGGCGGACATCCCCTCGATCAGCATCTGGGGACACACGCCGCACTACCTCCAGGTCTCCCCCAACCCCAAGGTGAGCCTGCGGCTGCTCCAGGCCGTCGAGCGGCTGCTGCACGTCGACATCGACGTCGAGCAGCTCTACTCGCAGGGGGCCAACTTCGAGCGGCGCGTCCAGCAGGCGCTCAGCAATGAGCCGGGCGTCGTCGACTACATCGAGCGCCTCGAGGCGCAGTGGGACAACCGCCGGGGGCACGGCACCGCGGCGCCCCCGAGCCCCGGCACCGGCGCAGAGGTAGGCGGCGAGATGCCCAATCCCGAGGAGGCCGTGCAGGCCTTCGAGGAGTTCCTCAAACAGTCGCGCGGCGGAACGAGTGGGGACGACGCTCCGAAGGCCTAGCCGCGCCTGCTGCCGCGCTGGCTTGCGCGCGGCACGAGGCGGGGCCGGGCGATGACGCACTACATCTTTGTCACCGGCGGCGTCGTCAGCTCCGTCGGAAAGGGCATCGCCGTCGCATCGATCGGCCGCATCCTCAAGAGCCGCGGCATCAGCGTCTCCCTCCAAAAGCTCGACCCCTACCTCAACTTCGACCCCGGCACCATGTCGCCGTACCAGCACGGCGAGGTGTTCGTCACCGCCGACGGCTCGGAGACCGACCTGGACCTGGGCCACTACGAGCGCTTCATCGACGTGGAGCTCACGCGGATGTCGAACGTGACCGCCGGGCAGATCTACACGGAGGTCATCGGCAAGGAGCGGCGCGGCGACTACCTGGGCGGGACGATCCAAGCCGTGCCGCACGTCACCAACGCCATCAAGGAGTTCATGCTCGGCCTCGCCAAGCACGCCAACCCCGAGGTCATCGTCGTCGAGGTGGGCGGCACGGTAGGCGACATCGAGGGGCAGCCCTTCCTCGAGGCCATCCGCCAAATGCGCGGCGAGGTGGGGCGCAGCAACGTCTTCTACGTCCACGTCACCCTGCTGCCCTTCATCCAGGCCACAGGCGAGCTCAAGACCAAGCCGACGCAGCACTCCGTCAAGGAGCTGCGCGCGCTCGGCGTCCAGCCCGACGCCATCATCTGCCGCGCCGACCAGCCCATCCCCGATGACATCAAGGACAAGCTGTCGATGTTCTGCGACGTCCCGCGCGACGCCGTCTTCCCGCTGACCACCGTCGACAACATCTACGAGGTTCCGCTGATCCTGGAGGACGCGGGCCTGGGCGATCTGCTGGTCCGCCAGTTCGGACTGCACGCCGACAACGGCGACTTCTCGGGCTGGCGGCGCATGGTCGGCAGGATGCAGCAGGAGAAGCGCACGCTGCCCATCGCCGTCGTCGGCAAGTACACCGACCTGCCCGACGCCTACATCTCGGTGCGCGAGGCGCTGCGCCACGCAGGCCTCACCCATGGCGTCGACGTCGAGATCGATTGGGTGCATGCGGAGGAGGTCGAGCGCGTCGGACCCGACGCGCTGCTCGACCGCGCATCGGGCATCGTCGTGCCCGGCGGTTTCGGATCGCGCGGCATCGAGGGCATGGTTGAGACGGCGCGGTACGCGCGCACGCTGCGCATCCCCTACCTCGGCCTGTGCCTGGGCATGCAGGTCATGGTCATCGAGCACGCGCGCTCCGTCCTCAGGCTGCCGAACGCCAACTCGACGGAGTTCGACGAGGAGACGCCCAACCCGGTCATCGACCTGATGCCGGACCAGCGGGACGTGAGCGACATGGGCGGCACGATGCGCCTCGGCCTCTACCCCTGCCGCTTGCTGGAGGGCAGCAAGGCGGCGGCGGCCTACGGGAGCCGCTCGCTGATCGAGGAGCGCCACCGCCACCGCTTCGAGTTCAACAACGCCTACCGCGAGGCGGCGCGCGACAGCGGCCTGCTGGCCTCCGGCCTATCGCCGGACGGGCGGCTGGTGGAGATCGTGGAGCAGGCGAAGCATCCCTACATGGTGGGCGTGCAGTTCCACCCCGAGTTCCTCTCCCGCCCCGGCACTCCGCACCCGCTCTTCGACGCGCTCATCGCCGCCTCCAGAGAGGTGTTGCGCGAGGGCGCACAACACCTCTTGCCCTTCACGCCGATGGCGCCGTAAGCGCAGCGTTCGCGACCCTATCCCCCCACCACCTCTTCCGGAAGCACCGCCGTCACGATGAAGTTGGGCGAGTCGACGACCTGGCTTACCTTGAGGTCGACGGCGACGCTGCAGATGGCGTAGGCCTGGGGCTGCGAGAAGCCGCGCTCGCCCAGCAGGTCGATCATCTGCAGCAGCGCGTTGGCGCACGCCCAGTTCAGGTCTTCGTTGGCGTTCGAGCCATCGCGGCGAATCGGCATCCCCATGGTGGCGATGAAGCGGCGCGGCACCGCGAAGTGCGGGTCGGTGAAGTAGTCGGGCTGGGTGAAGTAGGGCCAGCGCAGGTTGCGCCGCGACGCCTCGCCCTTGTGCACCCTGAAGCGCACCGCAGCCGTCCCGTCCATCTCCACCGCCTGCAGGCAGACCTCGCCGTCGCCCTGCGCGAAGTGGGCGTCGCCCGTCGAGAACAGCGCGCCGGGCACCGCGACGGGCAAAAAGAGGTGGGCGCCCCTGGTCAGCTGCTTGACGTCCATGTTGCCGCCGTTCTCGCGCGGCGGGATCGTCCGCAGCCCCTCGCTCGCAATGGGCTCCGCGGAGGGCACCGCCGCTCCTGGGTCGGGCGGTGCGACGACCCCTCCCTCGGCGGCGAGCGCCGCCTCACGCGCGGTCCACGCCTCGAGCTGCGCACGCGAGGGCGCGACGGCGGAGACGCCCATGAACGGCGCACCGGGCACGCGCACGCCCGGGATCTGCTCCGAGGTCGCCCACCCGTCGCGCAGCGTCCAGATGGCGAGGAACGGCTCGTCGAAGTAGTCGCGCAGGTACCCCCTGCCGGGGCGGATGCCGGTGAACGCCCAATCGCCGGGGACGATGTCGACGAACTCGACCTCCAGCAGGTCGCCTGGTTCGGCGCCCTTGACGTAGACGGGACCGGTCAGCGGGTGCGGGCGCCTCGAGTCGGCGCTCATCAGGTCGTCGACGGTGCTCTGGGGGGTCAGGTGCCTATCGTCCGCCGAGCGCGTCTCGATCACCACCTCCTCGCCCTCCTCCGCCTCGGCCACGGGCGTGATGTCGGGATGAAAGCGGTTGTGCCCCTTCTCCGGCTCCTCGATGAGCGACCTGGAGCGGTCTATCCGGATCTCCTGCATGGCGCACCTCCCTGCAACGCCGCAAGCCTAGCACTGTGGGTGAGTGGGCGTGAGGCGTCGCAGAAGGGACCCGCTCCGTTGGGAGCGGGTTGAGGGAAGCGCCCGTCCCCTATAATGGCCCCGCTGGGCCAGGAGGCATCGTCTTGCAGTTCGACGTGGTCATTCGCGGCGGGGTGGTGGTGGATGGGAGCGGCGCAGAGCGCTTTGGCGGGGACGTCGGCATAACGGCCGGGCGCATCGAGGCGGTGGGCGACCTGGGCGGCGCCACTGCGCCGCAGGTCGTCGAGGCCGCAGGGCGCGTGGTTGCGCCGGGGTTCGTCGACACGCACGCGCACTCGGAGATCGCGCTGCTCGGCTGGGGGCACCGCTACGGCGGCGTCTTGCAGGGCGTCACTACGCACTTCACGGCGCCCGATGGCTTCGGGTGGGCGCGCTTGCCCAGGGAGATCGCGCAGGAGCTCTGGGAGACGACGGCGTTCTGCTACGGCGAGGCCGACCTCGTGGTCGATTGGCCGACGCCGGAGGCGTACCTGTCGCTGTTTCCCGGGCGCTCGCCGGCGAACGTCGTGCCGCAGGCACCCCACTGCGCCATCCGCCTCGGCGCGATGGGCTGGGCGGGGCGCCCTGCAACGCGCGAGGAGCTGGAGGCGCAGAAGGAGGCGCTGCGCGCGTGGATGGACGCCGGCGCCGTCGGCATGAGCCTGGGCCTCGACTACCAGCCCTCTGCGTATGCGCCGACGAGCGAGCTGGCGGAACTGACCCGGGTGGTCGCGGAGTACGGCGGCACCTACAACGCCCACATCCGCAACAACATCCTCGGGCGCGAGGGCGCCTGGCGCGAGACGCTGGAGATCGGCCAACGCACCCGAGCCAAGATGCACATCGCCCACGAGTACGTGAACGAGGTCTCCGAGCCGCTGCTCGACGAGGCGGCACAGGGCTGCGACCTGTCGTTCGAGTCGTACATGTACCCCGCAGGCTCGACCCACTTCCCGCAGTTCTCCCTGCCCGCCTGGGCACAGCAAGGCGGCGAGCCGGGGATGCGCGCACGCCTCAAGGATGAGGGCGCGCGCCGTAGGATGCGCGACCACCTCGAGCGCGTGCTCTCGGAGAGCTACGCGGCGGGGGCGCGGCAGATCATCTCCGCCAACCAGACCGGCCGCTACGTCGGCATGAGCGTCGAGGAGGCGGCCGCGGAGTCGGGCGAGTCGCTGGGCGACTTCGCGATGCGGATGCTGGACGAGGAGCAGCCCTACACGCTCACCGTCAACCACCGCCCGGGCGGACCCGAGGTGCATGACGAGATGATCCGCAAGACGGCCATGCACCCGATGATGATGGTCGCGAGCGACGGCATCTACCACGGGCCGCACCCGCACCCGCGCGCGTTCGGGTGCCATGCGCGCGTCCTGCGCCTGTGCGTTCGCGAGAAGGGTCACCTCTCGCTTGAAGAGGCCGTCCACAAGATGGCGGCCAAGCCCGCAGAGCGATTCGGCGTGGCCGAGCGCGGGCGCATCGCGCAGGGCTACCATGCCGACATCGTCATCTTCGACCCCGACACCGTCTCAGACCGCTCGACGTGGGACGAACCGCTGCTCGAGCCGGTGGGCATCGACCGCGTGCTGGTGAACGGGGTGACGGTGGTGGAGGGCGGCGCGCCGACAGGGGCGCTCCCCGGCCAGGTCGCCACGCGCGCGGGCTCCCGAATCTACTGATGGAGCGCCCACTGCTGAAAGCGCCGGGCACGCCCGTCGACCAACTCGATACGCCCGCCGTCGTCATCGACCTCGACGACCTGGCGCACAACCTCGAGACGGCCCACGCTCCTTTCCGCGACGGCCCCGTGCGCCTGCGCCCCAACGCCCACGCGCACAAGACGCCGGCCCTTGCGCACCTTCAGCTCGCCGTCGACGGCGCCGCGCCGGGCATCGCGGTCGCCACGGTGGGAGAGGCGGAGGTGTTCGCGCAGGCGGGCATCGACGACATCCGGCTCACGCAGCCGGTCGTCACGGCGCGCAAGGCGGCACGCCTCGCCGCGCTGGCGCACGGCACGCGCATCAGCGCCGTCGCCGACTCGGACGAGTGCGTGCACGTGCTGTCGGAGGCCTGCACGTCGGCAGGCGTGCACTTGGACGTGCTTGTCAGCGTGCGCACGCAACCTCGCGGAGGCGGCGCAGCGCCGGAGGACGCCGCAGCCCTCGCGCGCGCCGTCGACGCCGCGCCCGGGCTCGTGTTTGGCGGCGTGCTGAGCAGGGGGCGCCCGCTCAACGAGAGCAGCGTCGACGCGGCAGCGCGCCTTGCCGCGACGCGGCGGGCCATCGAGGAGGCGGGCCTCCCGGTCGAGGTCGCCTCGTTTGGCGACAGCACGCACG
Organism: Dehalococcoidia bacterium; assembly: GCA_034422075.1. Classification (GTDB taxonomy): domain Bacteria; phylum Chloroflexota; class Dehalococcoidia; order Lucifugimonadales; family Australimonadaceae; genus S34-282. The sequence continues at coordinate 18,504 of DAOUJX010000049.1, read as the reverse complement.
AATACGAACAGGTCGGCGCGGTCGAGGGGATGACGGAGGTGCGCGCCGGAGGATACGGGCTGCTGGACGCACGCCACGCGCCCCACTGCCCTGCCCTCCGCCACGCGGTGCGCGTCCTTGCGACGGTCAACGGCGTTCCCGAGCCGTCGCGCGCCATCACCGACTGCGGGCAGAAGGCCATCGGGCGCGACCACGGCCAGCCGCTCTGCTACGGGCGCAACGACCTCGTTGCCGCCGCCAATAGCGCGGAGCACGGCATGCTCGATGGTGCCGGCGGCTCGGCGCTGGACCTTGGCATCGGCGACAAGGTGTGGCTCGTCCCTGCGGACGCGGCTACGCTCTTCACGCTGCACGACGTCGTCTACGCCGCGCGCGACGGCGTCGTGGCCGAGGTATGGGACGTTGGTGCGCGCGGCGCATTTGCGTAAGTCTTACGGAGCAAGAGAGCTATGACGGCAACCTACAGGCCGGTGCCGGGCGAGCCCATCGAGGGGCTCGACACACCCGTGCTGCTGCTCGACCTGGATGCGCTGGAGCACAACATCGGGGTCATCGCCACGCACTACCACGGCACGGAGGTGAAGCTCCGGCCGCACGTCAAGAACCACAAGTCGCCGCAGATTGCGTGGATGCAGATCAACGCGGGAGGCACGGTCGGGGGCGTGTGCGCGGCCAAGGTCTCGGAGGCGGAGGTATTCGTCGAGGCGGGCGTACCCAACGTGCTCGTGGCCAACCAGGTGGTTGCGCCGGAAAAGGTGCGCCGCCTTGCGTCGCTCGCGAAGCGCGCCGACGTGACCGTGGCGGTCGACGATGAAGAGCAGGTGCGCCGCCTCTCGGAGGGCGCAGCCGCGCTCGATGCCACGCTTGGCGTCGTGGTCGAAGTCGATACGATGATGCGGCGCGGCGGCATTCGCGCCGTCGAGCAAGGGGTCGCGCTCGCGAAGCTCATCGCAGGCACGCCGGGGCTGCGCTTTCGCGGGGTGATGAGCCACCAGGTGCCGCAGATACCGCGCCCGACCCGCGAGGAGCGCTTCGAGCAGGGCGCGCGCTTCATGAGCCTCGTGCTCGAGGTGGCGCGCGCCATCGAGGCTGCGGGGATGCCCGTCGACATCGTCTCTACCGGCGAATCGTGGACGTACGACGTCGCGGCGACACTGCCCGGGGTGACTGAGATTGAGGGCGGCACCTACATCGTGATGGAGGAGCCATACACCTTCATGGACGAGTTCCGCTTCGCCGCGCGCATCATGGGCACGGTCATCAGCCGCCCGGATGCGCACACAGCGATCGGGGACATCGGCGTTGACGCGATAGGCGCGCCCAACGGCCCGCCGACGCTGGAGGGATTGGAGGGCGTGCGCGCGGAACTGACCGCGGATGCAACGGTGCTCACCTCCGAGGGGCCGATGCCGCTCGGGGTGGGGGAGCGCTACTTCCTCATCACGCACCAGCAGGACGTGACGATGAACCGCTGGGAGCGCTACGTCGGCGTGCGCAACGGGGTGGTGGAGGCGGTCATCGACGCTACGGCGCGGGGCTGCACGACCTAACCGTGCGGCGCAGGGGCCTCTTCTACGGCTGGTACGTCGTCATCGCGGTGACGCTCATCACCACGCTGGGCAACGGCCTCGCCGGCTTCACCTTCGGTCTCTTCGTCGTGCCGATGTCGATGGACCTCGGCGTCTCGCGCGGGCTGATTGGCTGGCTGCCGACCGCGCGGCTCGCGGCCAACAGCGGCGCGAGCCTGTTGCTGGGGCCGCTCGTGGACCGGCACGGCGCGCGCATCCTGCTGGCGCTTGCCGCAGCCCTGGCGGCGGCGACGCTGTTCGGCATCAGCCGCGCGCCCTCCTACGGGGTGGTGCTCGCGCTCTTCTTCGTGCTTGGCGCGGTCGACTTCAGCGCACCGGGGCACGTGCTGACGGCGGTGCCGGTAGCCAAGTGGTTCACGCGCCTGCGCGGGCAGGCCATCGGCGTTATCGGCATCGGCATCGCCGCCGGCGGCATCCTGTACTCGATCCTGCACCAGTACCTCATCGACACGCTGGACTGGCGGGGCGCCTTCGCGATATCGGCGCTGATCATCGCGGCGGGCGCCGTTCCGCTCGCGCTCATCTTCATGCGCCGCCAGCCCGAGGACATGGGGCTGCTGCCCGACGGCGCGGAGACGGAGCGCACGCGGAGCGCGACGGTGACGGACGAGGGGTGGCAGTGGACGCTGCGCGAGGCGCTGCGGACATCGGCACTGTGGAAGCTGGTGGCGGCCTACGCGATGCTGAACTTCGCTGTCGCTGGCGTCATCGTCAACCGCGCGGGGCTGTGGGACGATGCGGAGTTGGGCGGAGGGGTTATCTCGGCAGCGTACGCGCTCGACTCCTTCGCATTCGGGTTTGGGGCGATGGGCTCGGGCATCCTGGTGCGCCGCGTGCCGTCGCGCATGATTGCGGCGACCGCCTCGACCATACAGGTCTTCGCCATCGCCGCCACCATCACGTGGGTGAATGCGCCGTCGGCCATCATCTCGTCGATGATCTTCGGGATTGGCGGCGGGAGCAGCGTGACGCTGCAGACGGTGCTGTGGGCGGAGTACTTCGGCCGCGCATTCCTGGGCAGCATCCGGGGCTTCGTCTTCCCCGTGACCATGATCGGCTTTGGGCTGGGCCCGCCGACGATAGCCCTGCTGTACGATGCGTCCGGCGGCTCGTACGTGGGCGGCTTCTGGCTTTCGGTGGGCATCATGGTCGTCATGGTCGGGCTGCTGCTGTGGGCGCGCCCCCCAAGGAAGGAGCGGGCGGAGGTGGGGGCAAGCTAGCCAGCTACTTGGGCGGGAGGCTCAGGGCGTGGGCGGCGCCGGTGGCCGCCCAATCGCGGAGTGAGGCGTCATCGTTGGTCGCCTCCGGGCCGACGATCACCCAGCCGCGCATCGGCCTACCGCTAAAGTCCATCTCACGGACATGAGGCCTCGCGAGCAGAGCCTCGTACTCTTCCTTCGGAACGCGCACGATGAGGCTGTCACCGATAACGCCGCAGGCGAGGTTGCCCTGCAGCATGAACGCGGTGCCGCCGAACATCTTCTTCTGGACGAGCGATGGCTCCGCGCTGAGAATATCGAGCAGGCGGGCGGCTAGACGCTCATCGTAGGCCAAGGCATCCTCCTTAGGATTCGCATCGTCTACTGCTAGAACACCGCCAGCGCGCTGGTGCCGCCGACGATCAGGATGGTCGAGAGTGCCTTGAGGGCGAGCGTGTCGCGGTCAAGCGGCTCGTTGAGGATCTGCCAGTAGCGCGTGCTGAGCGCGGTGCTGATCGCCAGCAGGAACAGCGGCCGCGTCGAGGTGACCGCCGAGGCCAGCGCGACGGGACCCAGGGTGATGGAGGCGACCAGCGCCAACCCGGATAGCGGCGCGAGCATCCCCTCGGTGAACACCAGCAGCCCCAGCCCGCGCGGGTTCGTGCGCTGCGCCCACGCGTCGCGCACTCTGCGGCGCGAGATGTTGAGCGAGATGATGCCGATGCCGAACCCCATCGAGCGCCAGCCGTTGTTCACCCACACGTGCAGCTCGTCGCTCGCCTCCTTGTTCACGACGAACGCGACCGCCTGCACGATCGCCGCAACGACGAGGGCGAGCACGACGGGTGCCTCCAGGAAGCCCCGGCTTCCCCGCGTCGGGCTGTAGCTCACCAAGATCGCGCCCACCACGACGAGGAAGATGGCCGCCCACTGCAGGCCGGTGATCTCGTCGCCCAGGAACAGCAAGGCGAGCACCGCCGCGAAGATGGGCGACGACAGCCAGATCGGCGTCGCGCGCGATACGTCGGTGCGGCTCAGCGCGTAGAAGAAGAGCGAGAGGCTCACCCCGAAGAGCACACCCGAGACCAGCGCCAGCAGCACGGCGCGCGCCGGCCCAAGACCGAACAGCGTAACGCCAATCGCCAGAATCAGCACGGCGACGCAGCTCTGCGTCACGCCCACCAGCACGTTGAACACGCGCACGTCGTGGAAGTGGCGAATCAGCAGCCGCTTGTCCAACGTCGTGACGACGGCAAAACCGACGGAGCTGGCAAGGCCGAGGGCTATCCAGTCTGTATTCATGCATCACACAAGGACGCGCCCTACAAGGAGCGCGTCCCGCCGCTAGGCATGATAGCCTACCGCCCCACAGCCAATCGACGACGGAGGATGACCGTGGCCGCCGGCCTGCCCGACCTCGCCATACAGCCGGAGCGCATCCAAGCCGACCTGCTCGCCCTCGAGCGCTTCACCGATCCCGGATTGCCGTGGACTCGCCGCGCGTTCAGCCCCCAGTACCTCGAGGCGCGCGCGTGGCTCGCCGAGCGCTTCCGCGACGCCGGCCTCGACGTGCGCAATGACGCCGCCTCCAACCTCATCGGCAGGCGCGGCGGCGATGGCGAGCGCGTCCTCATGATGGGCTCCCACACCGACACGGTCGAGGCGGGCGGACGCTTCGACGGCATCGTCGGCGTGCTCGGCGCGCTCGAGGTCACGCGCTGCCTGAGTGAGGCGGGCATCGACCTTTCCTTGCCGCTGGAGCTGGTCGACTTCACGTGCGAGGAGCCGACCATCTTCAATCTCACGCCGCTCGGCAGCCGCATCATGGCAGGCAGCGTCACGTCGGCGCACATCGCCGATCCGATGACGCCGTTCGGCGAGCGGCTGTCCGACGCGCTCGACGCGCTGGGCGGCGACGCGGCGAACGCTGAGCGCGCCCAACGCCCGCTCGGCCAGATCGCCGGCTACCTCGAACTGCACATTGAGCAGGGCGCCGTGCTGGAGCGCGAGGGGCTGGCCGCAGGCGTCGTCACCACCATCGCCGCTCCCTGCCGCGCGCGCGTTTCGCTGGAGGGCGCCGCCGACCACGCAGGCGCCACGCCCATGCCTGATCGCAAGGACGCGCTCGCGGGCGCGGCGGAGCTGGTGCTGGCCGTCGAGCGCATCGCCAGCGCCCCGGGCATCGTCGAGGAGAGCGTCGGCACCGTCGGCTGGCTGAGCGTCAGCCCCAACATGGTCAACGTCATCCCCGGCCGGGTGGACATGAGCGTCGAGGTGCGCTCGACCGACAGCGAGGCGCTGGCCATCGCGCAGCGCTCCGTGGATGAGGAGTTGCGCGCCATAGCTGACCGGCGCGGCCTCGGCCACACCATCGAATGGCAGCACGTGGAGCAGCCCGTCCCGTTGCCGCAGCACATGCAGGACGCCGTGGCCGGAGCGCTGCGAGACCTGGGGTTGCCGGAGCGCCGCCTACCGAGCCGGGCATCGCATGACGCCGCGCGCCTCGCTCCGGTCGCGCCAGCGGGGATGGTCTTCATCCGCTGCAAGGACGGCAAGAGCCACTGCCCCGAGGAGTGGGCCGACCTCGACGACATCGTGCTTGGCGCGCGCATCCTCGGCCAGGCGCTGTTGCGCGTCGACCGCATGGTGAGCGGCGGATGACGAGCGAGCGCGCACCGACCGACCACTACCTGAGCGCGCGCGGCGCGCGGCTGCACTACGTCGATTGGGGCGGCGACGGACGAGCGGTCGTGCTCCTCCACGGCCTGCAGGACACCGCGCGTAACTGGGACCACGTCGCCGCGGCGCTCTCGTCGCGCTACCGCGTCTATGCGCTCGACGCGCGCGGCCACGGCGACAGCGAGTGGTTGCCGGGACACTACCAGTTCGAGAACTACGTGGGCGAGGTCGGCGATTTGCTGGAGGAGCTGGACGTGCGTGACGCGGTGCTCGTCGGCCACTCGGCGGGCGGCAAGTACGCCTTCAGCCACACCGCCAACGACCCCTCGCGCGTCGCCGGCCTCGTCATCGTCGACATGGACCCCGACGCCGTGAACCCCGGCTCCGGCAACATGTTCGTCCGCTACCGCGAGGAGGGGGACGTCTGGGGAGACCTCGATGCGGTCGTGGAGCGGCTGCGCTCGCGGGAGCCTGGCGCGGACGGCGCGCTGCTCCGCCACCTTGCGGAGGTGATGACCAACCCGCACGGCGATGAGGGACAGCGCATCTGGAAGCGCGACCGGCAAGTCATCTTGCAGTACGAGCGCCCCGATGCGTGGGAGACGCTGCCGCGCATCGGCGTGCACACGCTGATCGTGCGGGGCGCCGAATCGCCGCTGCTGCGCCGCGACGTTGCCGAGCGCATGGCCACCGCCATCCCTCACAGCGCCATGGTGGAGGTGCCCAACGGCGGCCACTGGTGCCTCGACGAGAACCCCGGCGCGTTTCTTGCCACGCTCGGCGCATTCTTGGATGGGATGCGGTGAGGCGGGAGTGGGGGGCTCCTAGGAGCTAGGCGACGCCGGCGGTCGTCACGATACCCCGATGCACAGCATCGTGCGGTCACCCAGAACCCATGATTCTTCCAGCGGGTAAACGTAAAAGTCCGTAGCCGCCGCACAGTGTAGTTCTGCTACCCCGTCGAAGTGGTCAGTTCCAGGATAGGGCCCATCACCTGAGACAGAGAGCTTAGTGATTACTCGCCCGTCCCAACTCCCGGAGCAATCCAATACTTCGACCTGCAGGCCGCCCGTTTCAGGGGCCTCCTTGAAGCACTCTCCTTCCTCCAGCTTCGAGAGCGCAGCCATCCTGTCCAATCGGGCGCGCTGACTGAGGGGCAGGCCGAAACTGTCCTGGAGGCAGAGGAGGCTCCTGTCCTGCACTGCTTCCCATGAATCAGCCGAGGGACCGTAGTACTCGACAAGGCGTCGGTCACAACGCCTTAGCGCCAGCTTTGCCAGTTCTTCCTCGCCGGGATATTCGTCAAACCCTGTGACCTTGAAAGAATCGACGACCCGGTATTGCCATTGGCCAGAGCAATCCACTACCTCTACCTGTTGGCCGTCGGTTTCGAGGGCTTCGTTGAAGCACTCCCCTTCCTCCAACCTTAGTGTGCTGGCCATCCTGTCCAGTCTAGGTCGGTCGCCTACAGACAGACCGAAACTCGCCTGCAGGCAATCGACGGCCCTATCCTGTTGTCCAAACCCGAGAACGGACGCTCCTTCCCATGAGTCCTCAAGTGGATAGAGAAAGTAGGTAAAGCGCCGGTCACACCGTTCTCCAGCCAACTTGGACAACTCGTCCGAGCCTGGGTATTCGTCAAACCCTGTAACTTCGAACGAACTGACGACGCGGTACTCCCACGGACCCGAGCAGGGCACGATTACTACTGTTTCGATGGTTACGCCGTCTGGAAGTGTGGAGTTCAGGCAGTCTCCGACCTCAATCTCCAGCACTCCTATCTCTGCCGTGAGCGGGGTAGGCGTTGGCGTTGGTGTGCGAGCGCCGGATGGAGTCTGCGCTCGCGTCCGTTCTGTCTCGTTTATCTCCCTGATGCGGTCGGCGTCCGACTGGCAGCCTGCGAGCGCGCATGCCACACACAGAGCAAGAAGCGCCAACGGGAAGGGCCTCACCACCGCACCTCTACCGCGTCGCAATGCGTGCAAACCATATCCCAATCGCCGATGCGAGCCGGCTCGGGGTGCAACTGTCCGGAGCTAGGCGGCGCCGGCGGGCGTTACGTCGAGCGCGATGTCGAGGGCGCGGACGGAGTGGGTGATGGCGCCGGAGGAGACGAGGTCCACCCCCGTCTCGGCGATGGCGCGCACCGTCTCCAGCGTCACGCCTCCGGACGCCTCGGTGAGAGCGCGGCCCTTGCAGAGCGCCACGCCCTGGCGCATCTGTTCCAGCGTCATGTTGTCGAGCATCACGATGTCCGCGCCCGCATCGAGCGCCTCGCGCACCTGCTCGAGCGTGTCGCACTCCACTTCGACGCGCACGGTGTGGGGCGCGGTACTCCGCGCTCTCGCGACGAGGTCGGCGATGGTCTCGCCCAAGGTCGCGGCGGCGGCGATGTGATTGTCCTTGACCAGCACGCCGTCCGCGAGGCTCATGCGGTGGTTGTGGCCGCCCCCCATGCGCACGGCGTACTTGTCCAGTAGCCGCCAACCAGGGAGCGTCTTGCGCGTGTCGATGAGGGTCGCGCCCGTACCGGCGACGGCGTCGGCGTACGCCCGCGCCGAGGTGGCGATGCCGGAGAGGCGCTGCGCGAAGTTGAGCGCCGTCCGCTCGGCGCGCAGGATGGACGACAAACGCCCCGATATGGAGGCGATGCGCTCGCCCGGCTCGACCCACGCGCCGTCGTGCGCGTCGGCGGCGCAATCGAGCGAATCGTCCACCTGCCGGAAGACCTCGAGCGCAATGGCGGTGCCTGCGATGACACCCGGCTCCTTCGCGACCATCGCCGCGCGGCCGTCGAGGTCATCAGGGAGGAGGCCTGACGTTGCATCGGCGGCGGCCTCGTCCTCGGCGAGCGCGTGCTGGATGAGCTGAATGGTGCCGTGCCAGCGGTGGAGTTGCATAGGATTGCCCCTCGCTAGTCGCGGGCGGCTGCGCGCGTGCGTTCGGCCGTTACGTCGAGCATCCGCTGGAGCGCCGTGCGCGCCTGCTCCCTCGTCTGCGGGTCGACGCTGATGACGTTGACGGCATTGCCCGCGACCAGCTCCTCCAGCACCCACGCAACGTAGGCGGGGTGGATGCGGTACATCGTCGAGCAGGGGCAGACCACCGGGTCGAGGCAGAAGATGGTCTTGTCGGGGTTGTTGGCCTGCAGGCGGTGGACGAGGTTGATCTCGGTGCCGACCGCCCAGAGGGAGCCGGACGGCGCGGCGTTGACCGCCTCGATGATGCGCTCGGTGGAGCCGTTGAGGTCGGCTGCGGCGACGACCTCATGCGTGCATTCGGGGTGGACGATGACGTTGACTGCAGGGAATTGGGCGCGGGCCGCCTCTATCTGGTGCACCTTGAAGCGCGTGTGGACGGCGCAGTGGCCGCGCCACAGGATGACCTTGGCAGCGCTCAGTTCCTCCGCTGTCAGCCCGCCCATGCGCTTCCACGGGTGCCAGACGACGATGTCCTGCTCGTCGATGCCCAGATCGAGGGCGGTGTTGCGGCCAAGGTGTTCATCGGGCAAGAAGAGCACCTTGGGGCGCTGCTCGAACGCCCACTGCATCATGGCGCGCGCGTTGGAAGAGGTGCAGACGATGCCGCCGCTGCGCCCGCAGAGCGCCTTGATGTCGGCGGTCGAGTTCATGTAGGTCACCGGCGTCGTGACGCCCTCGCCGAGCAGCGCGGTGAGGTCGTCCCAGCAATCGAGCACGTCGTCCGTTCCCGCCATGTCGGCCATGGAGCAGCCCGCGGTCAGGTTGGGCAGGATGACCTGCTGGTGGTCGGCGGAGAGCACGTCGGCCGTCTCCGCCATGAAGTGGACGCCGCAGAAGACGATGTACGCTGCATCCTCTTGCGCGGCGGCGTGCTGCGAGAGCTTGAAGGAGTCGCCCTGGAGGTCGGCGTAGCGAATGACCTCCTCGCGCTGGTAGTGATGGCCGAGGACGACGGCGCGGCGGCCAAGGGCTTGTCGCGCGGCCCCGATGCGCGCGTCGAGCGCAGCGGCATCGAGGTGGACGTACTCATCGGGGATATTCTGCCAGCGCACCTGCGCGCCCATCTCCTCGGCGAGCGGCTTCGCGACGAGGTCGACGTTCGGGCGGCAGAACTCGCTGTGCTCCACCTCGGTACGTGGAACGAGCGGGATGCCCTTCGTGTCGATAGCCATGCCTCGCCTCGCGCCAAGGAGTCGGACGGCATACGCGCTCGCGCGATTGTGAAATGAATCACGCGCCTAGGGGTTCATTGTACCACGTGCAAGAGCGCCCTCCCTCGCCGCGTTGCTCAGTAACGGCCCGTCAGCGTATTCTTTGACCCAGAATCCCCCAGAGGCAGGCATGGCTGAGTACTACATCTGGACGGTCGGATGCCAGATGAACAAGGCGGACTCGGAGCGGATGGGCGCCGCGTTGGAGCAGCTCGGCCTGCGCCAGACCCTCCGGCCCAAGGACGCCGACGTCATCGTCCTCAACTCGTGCGTCGTTCGCCAGAACGCTGAGGACAGGGTCGTCGGAATGCTCACCAGCCTCAAACCGTGGCGGCAGGCCAAGGAGGAGCGCACGCTCGCCCTCATGGGCTGCATGGTCGGGCCGAAGCAGGACGACCTGCGCAGGCGGTTCCCGTACGTCGACGCCTTCATGCAGCCCCAGCGCTTCGAGCCCCTCGTCGAACTGCTCGGCGAGCGGATGGGGGTCGACACGGAGGGGTGCATCGGCCCCTACGTGCCCGCTGCGCCCGCGGTCACGACGCACGTGCCCATCATCCACGGCTGCGACAAGTTCTGCACCTTCTGCATCATCCCCTACCGCCGCGGCAGGGAGGCCTCGAGGCCCGTCGACGAGGTGGTCGCGGAGTGCCGCATGCTGGTGGCTCGCGGCGTACGCGAGGTCACGCTGCTCGGCCAGAACGTCGACTCCTACGGCCACGACCTGCCGGACGCCCCCGACCTCGCCGACCTGCTCGAGGCCGTCCACGACGGCGTGCCGGAGCTGCGCCGGATCCGCTTCCTCACCTCGCACCCCAACGACATGAGCGAGCGCATCATCGAGGCGATAGCGCGGTTGCCGCGCGTGATGGAGTGCGTCAACCTGCCGTTCCAGGCCGGCGGGGACGAGGTGCTGGAGCGAATGCGGCGCGGCTACACCAACGCGGAGTACCGCGACCTCGTCGACCGCATCCGCGCCACGATTCAGGGCGTGGCGATGGTGACCGACCTCATCGTAGGCTTCCCGGGCGAGACGGAGGAGCAGTTCGAGGAAACGCTCTCGATGGTGCGCGACCTGCGCTTCGAGAAGGTGCATGCGGCGGCGTACTCCACGCGCCCCAACACCTACGCGCAGCGCCACTTCGAGGACGACGTGCCGGCGGAGGAGAAGCAGCGCCGGCTGCACGAGATCGAATCGCTCCAGGAGCGCATCCTGACCGACGCCAACAACGCGCTTCTGGGAAGCGTCCAAGAGGTGCTGGTCGACGGCCACAAAGAGGGCCGCCTGCAGGGGCGCACGCGCACGGACAAGCTCGTCTTCTTCGACACCCCCGACGGCGCGGCAACTTCGCTCGGGGAGCTGGTGGACGTGCGCATTACCAAGACGAGTCCGTGGTCGCTGCAAGGGCGCGTCGTCGAAGCGGCGGTGGCGGCAGGCTAGCGAGCGCGCTACAAAGCAACAACTTCCTCACCTGTCGGCATCGGAGTTGGCATCGCGCGTGCGGCACCGGTGCTGAACCAGTTCGCACCCAGCCACTGCATCGAGATTCGCGATTTGTGCGAGCGTTCCTGATCCGGACACAGCGCCAACGCGCAGCGGCCGCATGCGAGCAGTGAGAGGCCAAAGCGCACAGCCGAATCGGCTAGTTTTGCCCAGATGAGAACTGGTAACGTCCCCCTTTGGTCGCAAGGTCAGTTCTGGTCCAACCCCGACGCGGCGTCTTAGTGGGTTTGACTGGGGGTTCGGCCTAGACCTCATGGGAGGAATGCGATGGAAGGCCGCGCAGGCGATGCGTACCCAGTCCACTACAGTGTCGACTACCCCGATGGCTCTAGGAACAGACTGAGCGCGCTGTTCAGGATAGTTCTTGTCATCCCGATACTCGTGGTGGTTGCCCTCGTGAGCGGCTACTCTCTGAGCGGCGACCAGACAGCCGATGAGGCGCTCTCTCCCCTGTTTACGGGTGGCATTATCTGGACCGCCACCTTGCTGATGCTCTTGTTCAGGCGAAAGTACCCGCGCTGGTGGTTCGACTGGAACTTAGAACTACAGCGATTCAGTGCGAGGGTAGGCGCATTCCTGTTCCTCCTACGGGACGAATACCCGTCTACAGACGAGGAGCAAGCCGTCCACCTCGATATCCCGTACCCCAACGCCTCCGAAGACCTCAACCGGTTCCTGCCCCTCATCAAGTGGCTGTTGGCGATCCCTCACTACGTTGTGCTGGCAATTCTCGGGGTGATCGCACTCATCGTCACGCTCATCGCTTGGCTGGCGATACTGATTACGGGAAGGTATCCCAGGGGGATGTTCGACTTCGTTGTTGGCGTCGGAAGGTGGGGACTCAGGGTCGCGGCCTACGTCGCCCTGCTCACCACCGACAGGTACCCGCCTTTCAGGCTCGGGAACTAGTAGGGAGAAGAACTGACTTGGCTTGACCACGGATGGCGGAAGCGCACGTCCGTTTCTTCGCGGGCCGGCGATTCGAGTGCTCCAACGTGAGGCTCCCGCCTCGGGCCGCTGTGCTGTCTATCAGTACGGCGGCCTCTCCTTACTCGTCCCGTTCTGCCTTTGCACGGTCGCGGAGCGCGGCCAGACGTTGCAGCCAACCTGCGATGTCCCCCAGCGAGTAGGAGGCGTTTGCAGGGCTGGGGTTCGGTGCGACGAACACCCGGCTATCGCCGATGCGCACCTCCTGTTCGCCCAGCGACACGGCGCGTGCGCCCGTCGTGGGCTTGGCGGAGGCGCCTTCGGTGTACTGCTGGAACCACCTATATGCGGTAATGCCGTTGAAGCACACCACCAGCGGCGCGGCCTCGACCAACTTGGCCCTTGTCTGCGGCGCCCACCGGCGGAAGTCCGCCGCACGCAAATTGGACGCGCTGGCGCTCGCCCGCTTCACCAGGTCGGTGAAGCCGATGCGGTGATGCTCGAACAGCCATGCCTCGTCCCCGGGCATGAGCGCTCGGCCCGGCGCCACGAGCCCCGACGCGCTCAGCGCCCGCCAAAAGCGGTTCTGCGGCGTTGCGAAGTACTTGCCAACGTGCGCCGAGTACGCGCTCGGGTTGATGCCGACGAACACCACGTCGAGCCCCGGCCCCAGATAGTCCGGCAGCGTAGCGTGCTCAGCCATTCGTCGGCCTCCGCGCCTGCGGCAAGCGGTTAGTCGAGCCCACCGAGTTCCCTTCCCGGCGCCTAGGGCTCCGGCGTAGCAGTGGCATCAGGACTGACGATAGGCGGCAGGCAGAAGGGCAAGCCCCCTCGATTGCTCAGGCTCTCGTTCAATTGCCCTTGCAGGCTGACCGGCACGCACCCACTCAATAGGTTCCCGGCGAGCTTCAGAATACGCAGGTTGACGAGGTCGCCCAGCTCCGCCGGTACCTCGCCGCTCAGCCGGTTTCCAGAGAGGTCCAGGTGGACCAGATGGACGAGGCTGCCCAACTCCGGCGGTATCTCGCCGCCAAACTCATTCCTGGCGAGGTTCAGCTCCCACAGGTTGGTCAGGCCGTCCAAGTGCGGCGGTATCTCACCGCTGAGCCGGTTCTCAGAGAGGTCCAGGCTCCGCAAGCTCACCAGGTCGCCCAACTGCCACGGTATCTCGCCGCTGAGCCGGTTCCGAGCGAGGCTCAGGTCCCACAGGCTGCTCAGCCTTCTCAGCTCCGGCGGCAGCCCACCATCAAGGTTGTTCTTCGAGAGGTCAAGCTGCCTCAAATTGGCCAGGCCGCTCAGCTGCGGCGGTAGCTCGCCGCTCAGCTGGTTCTCGGAGAGGTTCAGCGCCCGCAGGCTGGCCAGATTGCTCAGCTGTGGCGGTATCCCCCCGCTCAACTCGTTCTTGCGAAGGTCCAGTTCCTCCAGGCTGGCCAGGCTACCCAACTGCGGCGGTATCTCGCCGCTCAGGTCATTCTCAAGGAGGTGCAGCTGCCTCAAATTGGCGAGACCTCCCAGCTCCGGCGGTATTGCCCCGCTCAGTTCGTTCTCGCGGAGGTTCAGCACCTCCAGCTTGGCCAGCCCGCCCAGCTGCGGCGGTATTGATCCACTCAACTCGTTGCCGCCGAGGTCCAGCGTCCCAAGGTTGGCCAGGCGGCTTAGCTCCGGTGCAATCTCGCCTCTGAGCTGGTTCGCATAGAGGTACAGCTCTTTCAAGTTGACGAGGCCGCCGAGCCCCGCCGGGAACGCTCCGCTCAGCCGGTTATCGGATAGGTCGAGCCCCACGACCTCGCCCCCTGGATTGGCTACCACGCCGTACCACTCCCCCAATGGCTTGTCAGTCAGCCAGTTGGTTCGATTCGACCATGACCCGCCCCCAGTGGCCGCGTGCAGGCCCGCCAACGCTTCCTTCCGGCTATCCACGGGCGTTGGTGTGGGCGTCAGCGTCGGCGTGGCGGTGGGCGTGGCCGTCGGTGTAGGCGAGGCTGTTGGGGTTGGGGTGGGCGCAGCGGTGGCGGTGGGCGTCGGGGTAGGCGCGGCTGTGGGCGTCGAAGTGGGCGCAGCGGTGGCGGTGGGCGTCGGAGTAGGCGCGCCCGTGGGCGTTGGCGACGGGGTTGGCAGGGCAGATCCTCGGCACGACACCAGCAAAGACACCGCTACGGCGGCAAGAGCCATCGCTATCGTCGCAGAGCGGAAACGTAGTGCCGTCAAGATGCGCCGCTAACTCCCGCCTAACCTAGATGGCAAGGAACCGTCCCCGTGGGCTCCCGTGTGCGCCTGCGCAGGGAGTCTACATTGAAGAGCAGGCATTGGGCCTCCGCGAGCGACAGGCAGCACTGGCCAGATGCACCGCACATACGCAATCTCGCTGGATAGCGAACCAGGCGGGATACGCGCCCTGCGGGAGCGGGCCGATTGGCAAACCCCGCGCGGCGGCCTTGGCAGGTCGCACAGATACTGAGGCATGGCACGGGCGCTCGCAGGTCTGCCCCTGCCCACCTCGTGGCGTACGCCAAGCGCCCTAATGGCGCTTCCGCCTCGTGCAAGCCAAGGTTCGTCTGCTCCGAGTCGTATCGGAGCGTCTCCACCGACTCCTCCTTCTCGCCAGGCCGAATTGCCTCAACGGCTCAGCCCCTGACTGAACCGGTCGTCGAGGAAAAGACCGGTACCTGTCCGGTGGATGAACGAAGGGAGCCTCCGGGCCCTCCCGGGATATCGGGGGGCCGTGCTTCGAATCCGTCGCGTGAACAGGCCTCGGTCGATGCTGCACCGCCGCTGCGATGGACATTGCCGACGGCGGTATGCTTAGCAAAGCTCGAGGAGGTTGGGCTGCAACCAAGGCGTCGCTCGAAGTCAACGCTCGAGGAGGGAGTCAGGGTGTCCGGCAAGCTAGCTGGCAAGGTGGCAGTAGTTACCGGCGGCAACAGCGGCATCGGAGAGGCGACCGCCAAGCTGTTCGCAAGGGAGGGCGCCAGCGTCGCCATCCTCGCGAGGCGGGAAGCAGAGGGGCGCCGCGTCCAGCAGGAGATCGCAGGCGAGGGAGGCAGGGCCGAGTTCATTCGCTGCGATGTTTCGGACAGGGCGTCTGTCCGCCGCGCCGTCCAAGCGGTCGTTCGGTCGTTCGGCGGCATCGACATCCTCTTCAACAACGCCGGCGTATCGTCCAGCGACCCGTTCCCCGACGAGGACGAGGACCACTGGGAGATGACTATCGCGGTGAATCTGACGGGGACGTTCCTCATGTGCAAGGCGGTGTGGCCGCACCTGGTGTCGGCACGCGGCGGCGCAATCGTGAACATGTCCTCACTGGCCGCACAGCGCGGCTTCAACCAGAAGATGTACGACATAAGCGGCACGGCGGCCCCCTCCTACTACGCCGCGAAGGCCGGTGTTGACGCGCTGACCAGGTACCTCGCGGGGCTGGGTGGGGCCCACGGCATCCGCGTCAACGGCGTCCGCCCTGGCCAGATCCTCACGCCCGGCACAACCAACGCGGGGCGCAGCAGCGAGCACGCGTTCAAGCGGGTCTTCGACGCGTTCCAGATACTCGAGGGGCCGGGCTACCCTGAGGACGTAGCCAACATGGTGCTGTTCCTCGTCTCCTCCGAATCGCGGTTCATTACCGGAGAGATCATCAACATCGACGGGGGCATGCCGGCAAAGATCTAAGGCGCCGCCCCGGAGGGACTCCGAATGGACAAGGCCACGGTCGATGCGTATGCGGAGCGGTACCGCAACTGGGGCCGCTGGGGTGAGGACGACGAGGTGGGGACGCTGAACTTCGTCACCGCAGAGAGGGTTGCCGCAGCTTGTGCCCTCGTACGTCGCGGCAAGACCTTCAACTTGGCGCTGTCACTAGACGCAAACGGCCCGCAACGGCCGTGGCCGGGCAACGTCCGGTTCAATCCTATCCACACCATGCTCAAGACCGGCACGGACATGCTGGCGTCGGAGCCGCAGGGGACGCCGTTCGAAGGCGACGCCGACGACATGCTCAGCCTGCCGCTGCAGTGCGCCACGCAGTGGGATGGGCTCGCCCACTACTTCCACCGGGGCAAGATGTACAACGGCCGCTCTGCCGGTCTGGTAACGTCGCGAGGCGCCGAGGCGAACGGGATAGAGAAGATGGCGGGGAGGGTCACCGGCCGGGGGGTACTTCTGGACATCCCTCGATCGAAAGGGGTGGACTGGCTCGACATCAGCTACGCGATCACCCCGGACGACCTCGACCGGTGCCTCAGCCACCAGGGCACGCGCGTGGAGTCGGGCGACTTCGTGCTGGTGCGCACCGGACACCAGACGCTGTGCGCGTCCACAGGCAACTGGGAGGACTACGCCCGTTCGCTCGCGGCCCCTGGCCTGTCGTTCACCACCATCCCCTGGCTCCATGCCAACGAGGTCGCTGCCCTCGCGACCGACACGGTGGGCGCGGAGGTGCGGCCAAGCGAAGTCGACGGCGTCGCGTCCCCATGGCACGCAGTCGCCATTGCCAACATGGGGCTGCTGGTCGGAGAGATGTTTAGCCTGGACGAACTGGCGCAAGACTGCGCCGAGGACGGCGCATACGCCTTCCTGTTCGTGGCCCCTCCCTTACCCGTTACCGGAGCCGTCGGGTCACCTATGGCTGCGCTGGCGATCAAGTAGATTCCGAAACGAAGGAGGCACGGTACGGCGCCAACCCACGACACTCCAGGCCACGTCCAGCCGGTACTCGAACGCATCGTCGTGTGCCGCTATTGCGGCGCGGACAACGCCGCCGACGCCCTGCACTGCGACCGGTGCTGGTCGGGGCTGAGTGACGCAGCCACCACCCCGGAAGAGGCTGAGGCGATCCGGTACTTGCTCCGCAGGGCCCGCGTCCGCCGCCGGATCGCCTGGGCGACGGCGGTCCTGATCGTGCTGGGTGGTGCGGCCTGGTACGCGGCGAGCCTCGTGCTGAGCTCCCCTGTCCCGCAGCCCACGACCACCGCGACGGTCATCGTGGGGCCCGGCGCGTGGACCGTCCCGGGCGGCGACCTGATGGGGAGCTCCCGCGCGGCCGAGCCGGACGGGCCCACCGGCAACGAGCTCTGGCGCTTCGATGCCGAGGGCGCGGGCGCAATCGCGCTGGCGGTGGCCGACGGCGTCGCCTACGTCGCGACGCACGACCGCCGCGTCCTAGCGCTCGGGTTGGCCGATGGCGCCGCTCTCTGGAGCAGCGAGATCGGCAATCCTGCCGCTGCGTCGCCGACCGCTACCGAAGATGCGCTGTACCTGGGCCTGCGCGACGGCAGACTGCTGGCGCTCCGGCGAGACGACGGGCGGCGCTGGTGGTCCCGCACCTTCGACAGCAACGTCACCGCCGCACCTGTCGTGAAGGACGGGTTCGTGTACGTGGGCTTGGGCAACGGGAAGATGCTGGCCGTCGATGCCGTCACAGGCCAAACCCTGTGGGACTACGACATGGGCAACTGGATAGGCGCCGCCCCGGTGTTTGCCGGCGACGTGATGGCGCTTCTGAGCCAGGGAGGCGACATCCACTTCCTGGATGTGGTCACGGGGGAGCTGCGGCTCGACTACAGCATCGAGCAATTAGTGCAGGGCGCCCCTGGATTCGCGGGCAACTTGCTCATCGTAGCGACGGACCGAGGCCAAATACTCGCCCTGAACGCGCAGCAGGTCGAGTACCTGCTGGAGGACCGGCTGCGCCTCCTGCGCACTCAACTCTACCTGTGGGGGCTACAGGACAGCCGTCCCACGCCCAAGGGCGAGGTGTGGCGCTATGGCGTCGGCGACGAGGTCGTGCTCCGGTCGCCGGCCATCGCGGAGGAGGCGGCCTACGTTGTATCGGAGGCGGGTACCCTCTTCGCGGTCCAAACGGAGTCCGGCGAGCTCTTGTGGAGCTACGAAGCCAACGCCGGCGTGCGGGCGAGGCCTATCGCCACCGAGAACCATGTGTACATAGCGACCGAGGGCGGTGATGTCCGGTGGATCGCGCGGGAGACGGGCATGGTGGCCGGGGGGTTCACGGTGGGGCTGCCTATCGCCGACATGCTCATCGTCGAGCGAACCGTTCTGGTCGTTACCACGAACGGGAAGGTCATCGCCGTCCGCTAGGCACGTAGACGAAACTCTATGGGGTTGTTGCAAGCATGTACGGTATTCGTCGGCCTAGTCGCTTCTTTCGCCGTTGACAGTACAGCGAGGCCGCTCTAGCATTCGACCTGCGTAAGATGCCAGTACGCTGCCGGAGTTGAGCTACGCCAACGGGGAGGGGAGTCATGGCATTGGACACCGGGCACGTTTCCATGCAGCAGTACGTCGACAGGGAGCGCGGCCTCATCAGCCGCCAGATCTTCGTCAACCCCGACCTCTACGACATCGAACTCGAACGCGTCTTCGCCCGCTGCTGGCTCTTCGTCGGCTTCGTCGACCAGGTCC
>DAOUJX010000048.1:0-29475 GCA_034422075.1 Dehalococcoidia bacterium | reverse complement strand
GAATGGTTACGCGTTCCGACGCCTCGTCGAGCGACGTTTGCGCTGCGAGCGTTTCGCCGTTGGGCAAGGCAACGGCGGCGCTGTCGATGGTCAGTTCCGCGGCATTGGCGGTGATACTGTTCACTTCCTCGGCTACATCGAGCGCAATCTCGACGTGGCCCTGAAACGTGAATGCGTCAAGATCGGGCTGGAGCCGCAGGGCATAGTGCGTGGGCCGGACGGCGCCGGGTAGTCGGTGCGAAGTAGGCGACTGCACGGAGGTCATCTCCAAATCAGGCGAATAGAGCCGCAGGCGTGCGACGGTAGTAGAATATCAGCAGCGCAGGGTTGCCGTGGTACCCCCGGAGGGACTCGAACCCTCGCCACCGGCTCCGGAGGCCGGTACTCTATCCGCTGAGCTACGGGGGCGTGAGACTTGAGTATAGCGGAGCCCGTAGCGCAGAGTGGGGCGACAAAATAGTCAATAAGGAAATGCTTGCGTCGTTGGGCGAAAAGCGAAACATTAGGCGCTTGACACCTTCCGCGCACGGTGCATATCCTTCAACGCGGCTACGAACGAGATTTGTGGCCTCTGCGCTTGGGCGCGGGAGTGTGAACATCCGAGCCGCGAGCAATCTACTGGTAGATAAACAGAAGGGGGTCTCATGAAACGCTTCCTAAGCGCCAGAGCCATGGTTCTTGTGCTGCTGCTTGCCGTCGTGTCGATGCTTGCGATTGCCTGCACCGGCGAGCAGGGACCGGCAGGTCCCGCAGGTGCGGCAGGTGCGGCAGGCGCCGCAGGCCCGCAGGGTCCTGAAGGCCCGCAGGGCGACACCGGCCCACGCGGCAACACGGGCGCCCCTGGTCAGCCTGGCCCGCCCGGCCCGTCTCTCAACGCGAGCATCACCATTGACACACTGGTTACCGGCCCGGACGGGGCGCTTGAGGTAGCAGTCCTCGGCGCTGGTTGGTCTGCGCTGGAGGGCATTGCGCTCACGGTCATCCACCCGGATGGGAGTGAGGCAGCTGCCGGCCCAGCGCGTGCAACCAACTCAGGAATATTCCTGTACAACCTGACTATTGACGCATCGCGCTATGGCGTCTACGGCATCGTGGCGCAGGGTGACGCAGGCGGCTCGGCAAGCGGTGTTGTCTGGGTAGCGGACAAGTAAACCCCGCTTCACACAGCTATCTCATGTAAGCAAAGGGCCCCGCCGCACGGCGGGGCCCTTTGCTTACGGCGGCATCATCTCCGCACTATCCCTCCTCGTCGCCTCGCCAGAGAGAGGGCTTGGTACCCCACCTCTCCACCAACCACACGGCCGCCAATGGCCCAGCGGTTGTTGACTGTGGTACAGCCCTAGCACCCGAGAGAACGCGGGTATGTTCGCCTAAGCCAGGCCGCCAAGGAGCGGCCACACGGCTTGGGACCTGCGAGCGTAGCTTTCAGCGTCCTGAATGGCACGACGCGAGCCTCCGAGGTACGCCGGGGATCTGCTGCGACGCAGCCTCCATCGGGAAGAGCAAGCGGCACCTGCTGACCATAATTCCTTCCGCCAGGAGCAGGTCGACGTCAAGAGGCTCACTCTAGGCAGGCGAAGATGAAGAGTCGTCGGACACGGGTTCGACTTGGCGGACCAAGACACGCTTAAGCCGGCGGCCTATCATGTTCAGCACTTCGATGCGGAGGCCACTCGATTCAACCGTATCCCCGACGGTCGGGAGGCGGCCCAGGCGGCTCGATATGAAGCCACCGAGCGTGTCGAACCCCCCGCCGCCGATGTCAGCGTTGAACGCCTCATTGAACTCGTCGACGGGCATGCGGGCATCGACAACGACCTCTCCATTCGGGCGATGCTCGACGACGGGCTCCTGCACGTCGAATTCGTCCTCTATCTCGCCGACTATCTCCTCCAGCAAGTCCTCAAGGGTGAGGATGCCTGCGACGCCGCCGTACTCGTCGACGACGATTGCGATCTGCACGCGGCGCTCTTGGAACTCGGCGAGCATCTCGTCCACCCGCTTGGACTCAGGGACGAAGAAGGGCGGACGGGCCAGCGTGCGCAGGGTGGGCATCGCGGAACCGCTTGCTGATGCTGCGGCAGCGAGCAAGTCGAGGCTGTAGAGGACGCCGATGACATTGTCCAGCGTTTCCTTGTAGACGGGCAGGCGGCTGTGCCCGCCCTCGAGCATCCGCGCGCCGGCCTCCTCCAGACTAGCCGTAACCTCAATGGCATAGACGTCGACGCGCGGCACCATGATTTCGCGAACCGGCGTCTCTTCGAGCTGAAGAATGGCACCAATCATCGCGCGTTCACGAGGATCCAAAGGCTCGTCTTGAATCTGCTCTTCAACCGGGGGCGCTTCTTCTGCACGCTCTGCAGTACCGACGGGACTCACTTGCGTTGGGGTGGGTTCAGGCGCGGGTTGCCAGAGGCGGAAGAGGGCGGACGCAAGCGGAACGAATGGCCACAGCCCCAGCTGGATAACGACCGCAGCAACCATGAGCCGCCCAACCGAGAACGTCGATACGATGACGCGGACCAAGGGCAACAGGGCAACGAGCGCCAACCACAGGCTGGCAACGATGAGGGACAAGTAGAACCAGCCCCAGTCGGTAAGCCGCACAAATAAAGCGAGGCTGGAGGCGGAAACGGCGGAGGCGGAGGCCAAGACGAAGAGACTGACCGTCTCTTGATAGGCACTGCGCCCAGAACGCAAGCGGCGGATGGCAGCCTCCCGAAGGCCGCGCTCGGGAAGAGCATCGCGGACATTGCTGCGCCTAATCAGCGGGAGGGCGGTTTCGACTGCATGCGCGCCCAAGAAGATGACTGTCGAAACGATGAGCAGTACTAGTAGCGCCGTACTACCACTATCCAAGGATGTTAACCGTCTCCTTTCGCAATGCCCCGCATTCTATCTCTGAACGCTCATCCGGGGCTGAACTGGGCTACTTCGGCTCTTGCAGGACGCGGGCTGGGACACCTGCGACACGCTGGCCGGGCAAAACGTCGCTTGTGACGACGGCGCCGGCGCCAGTCATTGCCATTTCACCGATAGTGACTGGGGCGACGAGGAGGCTGTCGCTGCCGATGAATGCTCCGGCACCGATAACCGTCTCATGCTTTGCCGAGCCGTCGTAGTTGCAAGTCACAGCCCCCGCGCCGATGTTGACGTCCTCCCCCACCCGTGCATCCCCGATATAGGAGAAGTGACCGACGTGGGAGCGTTCGCCGATAGTGCTGTTCTTTATCTCGGCGTGGCTGCCGACATAGGCCCCCTCTTTGAGAGTCGTTCCCGCACGTATGTGGGAAAAGGGCCCAACGTGTGCTTCCCGCTCCATCACCGCGCTATCGACCACGGCCCCGCTTACGGTACAACGTTCGCCGACAGTCGCATTTGTAAGCACCGTATTGGGCCCTATGATGCTTGACGCGCCAATGGCCGAAACGCCCCGGATCGAGGTGTTGGGATGCAACACGGCGTCACGGCCAAGCGTCACGGCATGGTCGAGGTAAACTGAGTTAGGAAGGATGAATGTGACGCCCTGTTCCATCCAGCGTCCGCGGAGGCGCTGTTGCATAGCTGCCTCGGCACGGGCAAGCTGCGAACGCGTATTGACGCCGATGGCCTCGTCAGGGTCGTCAAGGACAAGGGCCTCAACGCGGCGCCCGTCGGCGACCGCCTGCCCGATGAGGTCAGTTACGTAGTATTCGCCGTTCTCGTGCGGTTTGAGTTGCTGCACGGCATAAGGCAGCCACTCTGCGTCGAATGCGTAGGCGCCGGCAACTACTTCCGTCTCGGGTGAGGAGCCTTCACCCGCAGGCACGTCATCCGCCTCAACGATGGCAACGGGCTTGCCCCGCGCGCCTCTCCGAAAGCGCCCCAGGTCGCCGGCCTCTCGCGATGGGATCAACGCGGTTAGCACCGTTGCAGCGGCGCCACGCTGCTCATGCACGTCTGCGAGGGCTTGGAGCGTCTCGCCGCGAACGAGAGGCACATCGGCATTGAGCACGAGGACAGCGCGCGATGCGATTCTGTCGGCGCCAAGGCCGACCGCGAGGGCATTACCAGTGCCGAGTTGCTCAGGCTGCTCGATGTACGTAACCCTTTCGCCGCAAGCGTCTTGGATGGCGTCCCGGTTGTTAGGCGAAATCACGAGCGAGATTGCATCGGGAGCGACATGACGGGTCGCGGCGAGTACGTAGTGAACGATGGGGAGTCCCGCAAGTTGGTGCAGGGCTTTGGGCATGGCGGACTGCATCCGCTCTCCCTTGCCCGCAGCCATCACAATGGCCGACCAGTTGCCGGTCTGCATTTCCTTTACGTGCCGCTGGAGCACGTTGGCAAAATGCTATGTGCGCGGCGCCAACAGTGTCAATAGCAACCGGCCCCTGCGCTATACTGGACCCGGGAGAGATGGCCGAGCGGTTGAAGGCGACGGTCTCGAAAACCGTTGTACCGGTCTCCGGTACCGTGGGTTCGAATCCCACTCTCTCCGCCATTTCAATGCAATGGCACGGTCGAGGTGGCGTTGGCAACGGAGAGGTGCTGGAGTGGCCGAACAGGCACGACTGGAAATCGTGTAGGGGTCCTGCCCCTCGCGGGTTCGAATCCCGCCCTCTCCGCCAAATGCCCCTTGCGCCCCGCAGCGCCGAGGCCCTAGGAGGCGGGCATGCAGGTGCCAAGTGTCACGAGCACGCTTGTGCTCGTGGGGTTGCGAGCGTTGGTGCGCCACGTTGGTAGAGTAAACTACGTACGCGCGAGAGAAGCAACGGCGGCCTAACCGGTTGTCGCGCCTGCTCGCAGCGACGAACCAGAAAGCAACAGTGGCAACTAGATCAACCAGCAGGTCTGCGCCCAAGAGCAGCGGCAGCAAGCACCTCGTCATCGTCGAATCCCCAGCCAAAGCGCGGACCATAGGGCGCTACCTTGGCAATGGATACGAGGTCAAAGCGTCGATGGGGCACGTGCGCGATTTGCCGCAGAAGCAGTTCGGCGTCGCCGTTGAGCGTGATTTCGCGCCCCGCTACGAGGTGATGGCGGACAAACGAAAGGTCATTGCCGACCTGAAGAGGGCGGCGGACGGCGCAGGCGACATTTACCTGGCAACCGACCCTGATCGCGAGGGAGAGGCCATCTCTTGGCACCTACTCAAGGCGGCTGGTTGGGAGGACCGGTCAGTCAAGCGAGTGGTCTTTCACCAAATCACGCCGGATGCCATCAAGGAGGCGTTTGCCGGCGACCGCAGCATCGACATGCGCTTGGTCAACGCACAGCAAGCACGCCGCATCCTCGACCGCATCGTCGGCTATCCATTGAGCCGCTTGCTCTGGAGCAAGGTCCAAGGCGGACTGTCGGCGGGCCGCGTGCAGTCGGTCGCGCTGCGGCTGGTCGTTGAACGCGACCGCGAAATCGAGGCCTTTCAGCCAGTCGAATACTGGTCGATCGAGGCAGCGCTACAAGCAGAACATGGCGGCCCGTTCACCGCGTCGTACTTCGGGGCGGCGGGCGAAAAGAAGCGGCGAGACCTGCCGAGGGCTGAGAACGCCTCCGAAGTCATTCGCGACCTGCAAAATGGACGCTACAGTGTCGCCAACGTAACCAAGCGCGAAACGAAACGCAGGCCGTGGGCGCCTTTCATCACGAGCACATTACAGCAAGAGGCCTGGCGCCAGCTGCGCTTCTCCGCCCGCAAGACGATGAGCGTGGCGCAACAGTTGTACGAGGGCGTCGACCTAGGCGCAGAGGGCTCTATCGGCCTCATAACGTACATGCGAACCGACTCCCCGTCAGTGGCGACAATGGCAGTGAATGAAGCGCGGGCGTACATAGGTCACCAGTGGGGCGATGCGTATGTGCCGTCCTCGCCAAGACGCTACACAGCGCGCTCTAAAGTGGCGCAAGAAGCGCACGAAGCGGTGCGGCCCACGTCGATCGCGCGCAGCCCTGCGTCGGTGCGAAACCGGCTAACCAGCGACCAATTCCGGCTGTACGACCTCATCTGGAAGCGGATGGTTGCGAGCCAGATGGCCGACGCCGTGCTCGACTCGACATCGCTTGACATCGAGGCGCAGGGAGCGTCGCGGGCGCACCTGTTCCGCGCCGCCGGCTCCGTTGTCAAGTTTCCCGGCTTTCGTGTGCTGTACACGGAAGCGAAGGACGAGGAGAAGAAGCCTGCAGACCATTCGGCGGAGCCAGAGGCGGACGACGAGCGCACGCTGCCACCGGTCTCCAAGGGTGATGCGCTGAAATGCAGCGGCCTAACGCCTGAGCAACACTTCACCCAGCCCCCGCCGCGCTACACCGAAGCGAGCCTCATTCGCGCGCTGGAAGACCACGGAATCGGTAGACCGAGCACGTACGCACCGACCATCAGCACTATCGTGGACCGACAGTACGTAGAGCGGGAGCGTGGCGCTCTCAAATCGACCAAGCTCGGCCAGGTGGTTGCCGACCAGCTGTCAGGACACTTCCCCGACATCATGGACCTGGACTTTACCGCCAAGCTGGAAGACCAGTTGGACGAAGTCGCAAACGGGACAACTGAGTGGGTACCGCTACTCAAGGACTTCTACTCGCCCTTCAAGGCAGCGCTGGAGCGCGCACGGGAAAAGATGCCAAAGGTACGGGTGGAAGAACCTACTGACGAAGTATGCGAGAAATGCGGGCGGCCGATGGTCATCAAGGTGGGGCGGTTTGGCCCATTCCTCGGCTGCTCGGGCTTTCCCGACTGCCGCAACATTCGGCGGGTCGAGAAGAACAGCGGCGTGCCCTGTCCCAAGTGCGGGGGCAACCTCGTGGAACGGCGATCCCGCAATAAGATGCGCGGCAGGACTAGTACTTTTTGGGGCTGCTCCAATTACCCTGAATGTGACTTCCTAGTGAACAGGGCGCCGTTGCCTCAACCTTGCCCGGAGTGCGAGGGACTGCTTGTATCGGATGGTCGGAACAGGGCACGCTGTACCAACTGCGCTTACAGAGGCCAGGTTCTGGAGGACGAGCGCGACCCCACACCCGCAGGCTAGGCCATGACGCGCCCTGCCCTGCTCGATACCTACGAGCGTCATATTAGCGCCGCGCGCGGCCTCGCGTCCGCCACCGTCCGCAACTACATCGCAGACCTGCAGCCGTTCGTCGAGTATCTGGCGAATGAGGGAATCGACCTCGGCGACAAGGCAGAAGGGTTGCAGGGCTTCGTCGGGCGAACCGTGGGGCGCGGGGCAAATCGTGAGTACCGCCTGCTCGTCCGTGACTACGTTGCCTGGCTGCTGGAGCGGCGCGAGCTGACGGCGGGGTCGCGGGCCGGCGAGCGCGGTCACGAGCCTACGAGTGTCACCCGGTGCCTCGTTGCGCTGCGCACCTTCATGCGCTACCTCATAGCCGAGGGCCTGCTGCCTGATGCGCCACTGTGGGCGCCGCGCTCGGGGCTGATGCGAGGCTTCACGCCCAAAGCGGCGCGGCGGCTGCCCGACACGCTCTCTTCCACGCAGGCCGCGCACCTGCTCGATACGGCAGGCAAGCCCAAGGCTGGGGATGACCACCAAGTCGGTGCGCTTCACCTGCGCGACGTGGCCATCCTCGAATTGCTCTATGGCTGTGGGCTGCGCGTAAGCGAGGTCACGGGTCTGGACGTGGCATCACTTTCGGGCAGAACGTTTCGCGTCGTCGGCAAGGGCTCCAAGACACGCGAGGTGCCGTTGGGCAAGCCTGCGCTTGTCGCGGTGCATCGCTACATCGACAAGGGGCGGCAGCGGCTGGCGCGCGTTTCAAAAGAGCAAGCGCTGTTCCTGAATGCAGCGGGCGGCCGACTCTCACAGCGGGCGGTGCAGCGGATGGTGCGGCGGCAAGCGGCAACGGCGGACATAGCTCACTACGTGCACCCGCACACGCTGCGCCACTCATACGCAACACACCTGCTGGACGGAGGGGCCGACCTACGCATTGTCCAGGAATTGCTGGGGCACTCTACGCCGACCGCAACACAGGTGTACACTCATATCAGCCGGGGTGAGGCGAGACGGGTGTACCTGCAAGCACACCCGATGGCCCGCCAATCCGGTGGCGAATCAGCTTAGACTCCGGCGGGATGGTCTCGTGAGCGTACTGGTCATCAACGGCCCCAACCTGAACATGCTGGGGACACGCGAGCCTGAGATCTACGGGGCAACAACGCTTGCCGAGGTGGAGGGCCGACTGCGACAGTACGGCGAGACGATGGGCGTGGTGCTCGACTTCTTCCAGTCCAACAGCGAGGCCGAGCTCATCGATTGCATCCAGACCAAGGGACCGGAGTCGCAGGGGCTCATCATCAATGCGGGCGGCCTGAGCCACACGAGCGTTGCACTGCGCGACGCCGTGGCCGCGCTCTCGATACCCGTGATCGAGGTACACATCTCCAACGTGTACGCGCGCGAACGGTTCCGGCACCGCTCGTACCTATCGGGGGTCGCGACCGGTGTCATCGTAGGGCTGGGAACGCACGGCTACCTGCTCGCGTTGGACTACCTGGCCGAAGTAGGGATAGGCGGAGGGAGACCATGAGTAAGCAACGTCGCATAGAGCGGCTGCGAGAGAAGATGGCAGCCGAATCGCTGGACGCATTTCTCGTCACATCCAAGGAAAACAGGCACTACTTCTCGGGCTTTCGCGGCTCGGCGGGCGCGCTATGGCTGACGAAGGACGACGCCATGCTGGCAACCGATTTCCGCTACACCGAACAGGCGGGGTTGCAGGCGCCCGACTACCGCATCGTGCGCATTGGCGGTGGGTTGGAGTGGTTGAAAGAGGAGGTTGGCGGAGCAGGCGCCCAGCGAATCGGTATCGAGTCCGGCGACATGACGGTCAGCCTATTCAACGCTGTCAACGAAGCGCTCAAGGAGTTGGTGCCGCAGCCGGAGTTCGTGCCAACGGGAACCATGGCCGAGGAATTGCGGGCCGTCAAGGAGCCCGAGGAGCTGGCGCTGCTAGAGGAGGCCATACGCATCGCCGACGTGGCTATGGAGGCGGTTGGTGCTCAACTGCACCCCGGCCTTACGGAGCGTGAGATCGCCTGGATGCTGGAGCGGGAGATGCGGGAGAACGGAGCAGACGCGCTGTCGTTCGACACGATCGTCGCGTCCGGCCCGAATGGCGCAAAGCCGCACCACAAGCCGACCGACCGCGCTATTGAGCACGGAGACGGTGTTACCATCGACATGGGCGCCCTGTACGAGGGCTACTGCAGCGACATCACCCGGACGTTCGTGCTCGGGAAGGCGGGAGAGAAATTCCGCGAGGTGTACGACATCGTGCTGGCGGCGCAACTGGCGGCCGAAGAAACCGCGCGCGCCGGCATGACGGGGCAAGAGGTAGACGGCATCGCGCGCAAGGTCATCGACGATGCGGGATACGCCGAGGCGTTCGGGCACAGTCTGGGCCACGGTATCGGCGTAGCTGTCCACGAGTTCCCGCGTGTTGGGCCGTTCTCCGACAAGCAGGTCATCGAAGACGGGATGGTGTTCAGCGTCGAGCCAGGCATCTATCTGACGGGATGGGGCGGCGTGCGCATCGAGGACCTGGTGGTGATGGAGGGCGGCATGCCGCGCGTCATCACGTCCGCACACAAGCGCGACCTCGTTGAGGTCTAACCCACACTAGGAGCAGCAAAGGCTCATGGTCATCAACTTCGGAGACCTCCACCGTGGTCTTTCGGTCGAGATAGATGGAGTGCCATTCCGCGTGGAGGAGTACTCGCAACAGAAGATGCAGCAGCGCGCGCCAACGTACACCATCAAGTTGCGCAACATCCTGACCGGCCAGCTGATTGAGCGCAAATACTCCGGGTACGGCATGGAATTGCGGGCGGCGCAGGTACAAAACCGCGACTCGACGTTCCTGTACGAGGACGCGGGCGCGTACTACTTCATGGACTCAGAGACCTATGACCAGTACGAGCTAACCTCGGATGTGCTGGGCGACTCGGTACGATTCCTCGTTGAGCAGGCGCCGGTCGAAGTGGTGATATTCCAAGGAAGGCCAGTAAGCGTGGAGTTGCCGGTAACGGTCGATCTAGAGGTCGCAGACACGCCGCCCGCGCACAAGGGCGACACGCAGAGTGGCGGCAACAAACCGGCGACGACGAGCACGGGCGTCGTCGTAACCGTGCCGATATTCATCAACATCGGGGATATCATTCGCGTTGATACGCGTACCGGCGCATACGTCACGCGCGTTACCTAGAGGGTCTAACGGGCAGCGGCCACTTGCCCAAAGACGCCCTCGGCTGGCACTCTATTCCTGTCATGGCCTCGCAAGTCTTCACCGTCCGCGAACTGGTCGCGTACATTCAATCATCGCTCGAGAACGACCAACTGCTGCGCGACGTGTGGCTGTCGGGAGAAGTAGCGGACTATAGCCGCTCGGCGGCAGGCCATTCCTACTTCACACTGCGAGACAACGATGTCTCGTTTCGCTGCGTGCTGTTCAATATGCGCCCCGGGGCAGAGCACCTGGCCATCGGCGCACAGGTCAACTTGCACGGGCGCGTTGCGGTCTACCAGGCGCGCGGCGAGGTACAGTTCAACGCGGACAAGGTGCTCGCAGCCGGGCAGGGAGAAGAAGCTGCCAGGCTCCAATTGCTAATGGCGAAACTGGAGCACGAGGGCCTATTCGACTCTGCGCGCAAGCGGCAACTGCCTGCGCTTCCCAAGCGCATAGGTGTCGTTACTTCCGAGCAGGGCGCCGCATTCGAGGACATCGTCAAGACGCTCAGTCGCCGCTACGGGTTGGCCGAGGTGCTGCTCTCACCGACGCTGGTGCAGGGGGACAGCGCGCCGGACGAAATCGTGCGCGCCATACGTCGGCTGAACGGGATAGGCGGTATCGACGTGATAATCGTTGGTAGAGGCGGCGGCTCGGCGGAGGACCTGGCGGCGTTCAATTCGGAAGTGGTAGCGCGCGCAGTCTATGCCAGCGCCATCCCTGTCGTCAGCGCAGTAGGGCACGAGGCGGACACGACGGTCATCGACTTCGTGGCCGACGTCCGTGCAGCGACCCCGACGGCAGCAGCCGAGATGGTCGCACCAGACAGAGCAGAGCTCATTCGAGAAAGCAACTCGCTAGTGCGCCATGCTGCAGGGCTAGTGAAGCAGTTCGTGACCGAACAGGCAGGCCAGCTGGCAGAGACAGTCAACAGGCTGGAGTGGCGGATTCCCGATTTCGACGGGCTGCGACAGGGCGTGGACGATGCGATGTCGCAGGTGGCGAACAGGACTGAGCGGACGCTCCGCCAGCACAGAGCCGGCGTGCAGAGCAACGAAGCGTCGCTCGTAGCGCTGAATCCGGTCGGGGTACTTTCCCGAGGCTATGCGACGCTGAGCCGCCAGAGCGGGGACGTCATCGCCTCAGTCCAGGACGTGCAGCGCGGGGACCTATTCCGCGCTACCCTGTCGGACGGCTCATTCGACGCAGTAGCTGAAGGAACGCATCAGCAATCCAAGCCGAGCCCCTTACGGCGCACCAATCAGCAACGGAGCGATAGCGATGGACGACAACCAAGTCTCCTTTGAGGAGGCCTACGCGCAACTACGCGAAACGGTGAAGGCTCTAGAGGCGGGCAACCTGCCGCTAGCGGAGGCGACGCGTCTCTTTGAAGAAGGCATGCGATTGGCCAAGCAATGCAACTCGGTGCTTTCGGCAGCTGAACTCAAAATCACCAAGCTCCAGCAGGAGTACACCTCGCTGCCGGAAGAGTCGGCAGACCACGAGGAGGTCGCATCACTTGATGACATGCCTGCAGGTACGGATAGCCCTGCCCTACCCTTCGACGAGCCATGACGCTCGAACTGGCCTGGTTCACGGCCGGGCGCGGGCCTGGCTCACGCACAATGTTCGAACACGCGCTGCACGCCATCGATAGTGGCCACCTCAACGCGCGCATCAACGTCGTCTTCATGCAGCGAGAGCGCGGAGAAGGAGAAGGCTCCGATGCCTTCATCGACCTGGTCGAATCGCGCGAGATACCGCTGGTAGCACTGTCGGCGCGGCGCTTTCGGGAAGAGCGCGGAGGCAGCTTCGCATCGCACCGCGACGAATACGACGCCCGCGTCCACGACCGAGTAGCGCCGTACGCGCCCGCCCTATGCGTGCTAGCCGGCTACCTGCTCATCTTGAGTGGGCCAATGACGCGCACATACCCCTTCGTGAACATGCACGGCGCGCTGCCGGGAGGGCCGGTGGGGCTGTGGCAAAAGGTCATCTGGCAGCTGATGGCTGAGCAGGCGGAGGAGAGCGGCGTCATGACCTTCCTCGTGACACCTGAGCTCGATAGGGGGCCGCCCATTGCGTACGCGCGGTTTGGCCTGCGCGATGCGGTATTCGACCCGCTATGGGCTGAGCTTGAAGGGCAATCGGTCGAGGAGCTGCACGCGGCGCTCGGGGAAGATGCGCCACTCTTTCGGGCAATTCGCCGCGAAGGACTGCTGCGCGAGCCCCCACTGCTGCTGGCTACTCTACGCGCGCTGGCCAGCGGCGAACGTACGCTATCCGACGAGCAGGTATTCGACAGAAACGGACAGCCCGCTCCGCCCTACGATTTGACGGCGCAGGTCAACGCAGCAATCGCAGAAGCATCACGCGAGGCAGCACCATGACGGAACTTCAGGAACGGCTGGACCTGGCGCTATCCTTGGCGCGAGAAGCTGGCGAATACGTGCTCGATTACTACCAACGGCTCGATTTGAGCGTCGACAGCAAAGCGGACGCTAGCCCCGTGACGATTGCGGACCGGGGGGGCGAGGAGCTGATTCGTAGCCGACTGGCCAAGCAGTGTCCCCGTGACGGCGTCCTGGGCGAAGAGTTTCCGGAGACGGAAGGGGGGAGCGGTTGGCGCTGGATACTCGATCCCATCGACGGCACACAGTCGTTCATCCGGGGCGTGCCGCTGTTCGGCACGATGGTCGCTCTGGAGCATGAAGGTGACTCCGTAGCCGGGGTCATCGTATTCCCCGCGCTGCGCGAGAGCATCCATGCCGCAGCGGAATGCGGAGCCTGGTGGACGCTCGGCCTAGGGCGGGCGAGCGAGCCGATACCGGAGGTGCGGCGTGCGCAGGTATCAGACGTTGCAGAGCTAGCAAGCGCAACGTTCACCGTCACGTCATCCCTGATCTTCGACCAGATGGGGATGGCAGACGCATACGTGCGTCTGAGCCGCGCGGTGGGCCGTGTGCGTGGCTGGGGCGATTGCTTCGGCCACTACCTCGTGGCGACGGGTCGCGTCGACGTGATGGTCGATCCGGAAGTAAAGCCATGGGACAACGCGCCGCTGAAGCCCATCATGGAAGAAGCGGGCGGGTGCTTTACCGACCTATCAGGCACACCAACGATCTACGGCGGCAGCGGCATCTCGACGAACGGACTACTGCACGAAGCAGCACTGCGAGTGCTTGGACGCCCGGATTAGGCGCTGCGCGCTTCGGGGAATTCTAGCGAAGGGGAGTGCATTCGGAGGCGCTCGCCGGTAGCAGACGAGAGGATGGGGGTGACGATCCTGCCCTCGGCATCTACGTCGATGATGCACTTCACGACGTCGGTCATCGACGGCAATTCGTACATGACGTCCAAAAGCGCCTGCTCAATGATCGTTCGGAGCCCGCGCGCACCCGTCTTGCGAGTAAGCGCCTGATCCGCTGCCGCCTCGAGCGCAGCGTCAGTGAAGACAAGCTCGACGCCATCGAGAGAAAAGAGGTGCTGGAACTGCTTGGTAACGGCGTTTTTCGGCTCCGTGAGAATGCGGAGCATCGCCTCTTTGTCGAGGCCGTGCAGGTTGACGGCAACGGGCAAGCGCCCGACGAATTCGGGGATGAAGCCGTATTCGAGCAGGTCTTCCGGCCGCACCTCATCGCGTACTTCGTCGGTCGCGCGGTCGCTTAGCGCTTCGCTCGACTGGAAGCCGATGCGCTGGCTACCAGCGGCAACACGTCGCGCAATAACGTCCTGAATGCCGTCGAATGCGCCGCCACAGATAAAGAGGATGTTATCGGTGTGGAGCTGGAGGAATTCCTGCTGAGGATGCTTGCGCCCGCCCTGTGGGGGCACATTGGCAGAGTAGCCTTCGATGAGCTTGAGAAGCGCTTGCTGAACGCCCTCGCCTGACACATCGCGGGTGATGGAGGGGTTAGCTGCCTTGCGCGATAGCTTGTCGATCTCGTCGATGTAGATGATGCCCTGCTCTGCCCGTGCGACGTCGTAGTCAGCAGCGTGAATGAGACGAAGCAGAATGTTCTCGACATCCTCGCCCACGTAGCCCGCCTCTGTAAGCGCTGTAGCGTCGGCGATGGCAAACGGGACGTCCAGAATCTTGGCGAGCGTCTGCGCCAGCAAAGTCTTGCCGGAGCCCGTAGGACCGGTGAGCAGAATGTTGCTCTTCTCGAGCTCGACATCGCTGGACGTCGCGTTGGATGTGATGCGCTTGTAGTGGTTGTAGACGGCCACGCTGAGGACGCGCTTGGCCTTGTCCTGGCCGATGACGTATTCATCAAGACGTTCGGCGATCTCCACGGGAGATAGGGCCTTGCCCAGCGTGGGGGGCTTCGGTGCGCTGCCCTCCTCCGTCATGATTTGCTGGCAGAGGCGCACGCACTCGTCGCAGATGAAGACGCGCCCTGGGCCTGCAATCAAGCGCTTCACCGATGTTTGCCCCTTGCCGCAGAAGGAGCAGACCTGCTCGTTACGCACGGTCATGTCTACTCCTAGGAGGCTGCACCGGATTGGGCCGGGATGGGGGTGCCGAGCACCTCGTCGACAAGGCCGTACTCCTTAGCCTGTTCTGCGGGGAGGAAGAAGTCCCTGTCGGAGTCATGCACGATCTTGTCGTAGGGTTGGCCAGTGTGCTCGGAGAGGATGTTCCGGATCTTATCCTGAACACGCAGTATCTCACGGGCAGCGATTTCGACGTCGGCTGCCTGCCCTTGCGCTCCCCCCATAGCCTGATGCATGTGAATGGTGGCGTTGGGTAGGGCGTACCGCTTGCCCTTCTCCCCGGAGCAGAGGAGCACGGTGCCCATGCTCGCCGCCATGCCCACGCAGATGGTCGAGACATTGGGGCGGATGAGCTGCATGGTGTCGTAGATGGCAAGACCCGCCGTAATGACGCCGCCCGGGCTATTGATGTAGAGGCTGATATCGCGCTCCGGGTCCTCGCGCTCGAGGAAGAGCAGCTGGGCGACGATAAGATTCGCGACTTGGTCGTTAATGGGAGTACCGAGGAATACAATGCGCTCCTTGAGGAGGAGTGAGTAGATATCGTAGGCGCGCTCGCCCCGGGCACCCGTCTCGATGACCATAGGGACGATGTTCATCGCCCGGTCGATATGACTGTCCATACGTCCTCCCATTACTGCTTCTTCGCTCTTGCGCGCCGCGGCGTGCGGGCTTTCGATTGCTTGGATTTCGGCTGCTCGGCCGCTGGAGCGTCAGCAGCCGGCGCGGCAGCCTTGGCGCCGCCGGGGCCGACAGCGGCCTCTTCTGAAAGGCGGTCGATGGCGCGGCGCTCAGCAACGACGCGCCGGAACGACTCGCGCGTACTCGGCTCTTTGAGCCCGCTACGGACCTGCTTGGCGTCCGACCCGGCGCTCTTCGCCAGTTGCTCGATTTCTTCCTTCAGCACGTCGTCATCCACTTCGATAGCGTAGTCCTCGACGAGCTTGCGCAGGACGAAGGCACGCTTGACGCGCTCCTCGACTGCGGGGCGGGCAGCCTCGCGTATCTCTTCCGCCGACTTGCCGGCCCACGCGAGGTAGTTCTGGTAGTACTCCAAGGTAATGCGGCCGGTGTTCATGGCCTCTTGGAAGTCCTGGAGGTAGCGGTCGATTTCGTGGTCGATGAGGAGAGGCGACGCCTCGAAGGCCGCCTGTGTGAGCAGCTTGTCTACGACCTCTTCTTTATGGCGGGCATCGACGTTCCTCACCTCTTCGCTCTCCATGTCCTCGCGGACCTTCTTGCGGAGCGCTTCGATGTTCTCGTAGTCACCCAGGCTCTTGGCCAGTTCATCGTCGATGGCTACCTTGGCTCGGCGCTTGACGGAGTGGATGGTGACGGTGAAGTGGACTGTGGCGCCCGCCACGTCGGTCGACTCGTAGTCCTCCGGTACCTCGATGTCGAACGAGGTCTCCTCACCGACGTTGAGCGAGATGACCTTCTCGGCGAAGCCGGGCACGGGGAGGCGCGAATTTGCTCTGGGGACGTAGTCCTCCTTGTTGCTCTTGATGGCGTCGTGGTCGTGATCGTGGTCTTTCGAGTAGTACGAACCGTGGGCCGTGATGTTGAGCAAGTCGTCGAATTGGGGCTTGCCATCCACAGGCTCCCACGGCGCAGCGTTCTCGCTGAGCTGCTGGATCGCCTCCTCGACCTGCGCCTTGGTGATGCGCACACGCTCCTTAGGCGCATTGACACGGGAGAGGTCGCCGAGGTCGACCTCCGGGACAAGGGGGACGGTAGCTGTGTACTTGATGGGGTCCAGCGCCTCTAGGGAGATCGAGGGAAGGCCGCCCATTTCAAGCGATTCCTGTGCAACTGCTTTGGCGGTGACCTCCGGAAGCATGAAATCGAGCGCCTGATTCGCTAGGTACTCGCGCCCGTACATCTGCTCGACGATGCGCCGCGGCGCCTTTCCTTTTCGAAAGCCCGGGATGTTGAGGCGATTGACGACCTGCTTATAGGCGCGCTCGATATACGGCTCGGCGTCGTCAGCATCCAGCTCAACGGTGAGCAGGGCTTCGCGCGACGGGCGCTGTTCGGAGGTGACCTTCACGGCTAAGGGCTGTCGTCAACTTGGCGGATAGCGAGACTCTTCGTTCCCTTGTAGCACGGCGCACGACGGCGCACAAGACTTGGCAATGGGCGGGCAACCGACCCTTCACCTGCAAAGTCTAACACTAAAGGCCGCCGTGTACGACTGGCTGATCATGAGGGTAGAGCTCGTCGAGGAGTTGAAGAAACGCGGTGAGGATGGCGCCGTAACTCGCCGCACGGCGCACCATCGCCGCGGTCGGCAACGTGACCTGATATCCCTCCTTCAGTTCGGCGTGCGCGAGCGTACCGAGCGCAAGTTCACGGCGGAGTGCATTTAGGGGCAGGAAGGATATGCCGAGACCACGCTCAATCATTCGCTTCGTCGCCTCGATTGAGTCGAGGTCCATCTTGATGTTGGGCAAGATGCCGGCCTCGCGACAGACCCGGTCGATCAACTGAAAGTAGGTGCTCTCCTGGTCGTAGACGATGAGGGGCTCCACGCCCACCTCGTAAATGCTGGCAACGCCGGCTTTCGCAAATCGGTGCTCGGGGTGCGCGACGAGGACAACCTCCTCGTCGTAGAGGTGCTTGGTCGCAACGTCCGAGTGCATGAAGCCCCGAGAGATGCCGACCTGAATATCGTCCTTCAGCACCATCTCCAGTACGTGGGAGGAGCGGCCCGTCTTGATGGAGACGTCAACGCCCGGATGGCGCTCACGGAACGCCTCGAGGATGCCGGGCAGGACGTACGCGGATACGGCTCTCGCCGCGCCAATCTTGAGCTGGCCGGACGCAGCTGTGCGGCCCGCCTCGACCGCATCGCGTGCGTTCTTGATGGCGTCAAGGGCACGCTCAGCATAGGGGAGCATTGTGCGGCCCGCCTCGGTGAGGCGCACACCCCTGCCGAGGCGGTGGAACATGGGCTCGCCCAGCTCCTTTTCGAGGGCAATGATGCGCGCACTGAGGGACGGCTGTGTGACGCCAAGCGCTGCCGCAGCCTTGGAGAAAGAGCTGGTGCGGACGACCTGCGCGAATGCCTCGAGCTGACCTACGTCCATGGTTACCCCGGCGCTAGTCTATGCGCTATGGTAGGAGAGCGCGCGGCGGCGCAGTGGAGGTAGCGGCAGTGTTCTCAATCATCCGGCTGATGCTTCGCCTCATTTGGGTAGCCATAATCGTGCTTGGAGTAAAGCGCTTGCTCGAATTGATGCAAAGCGGCCTAGATGAGGTTATCAGCCGGGTCGAGGAAGGCGAACAGGACGGAGTTAGCGAATCCATTGTCCGGCTCCATGAAGCGCTGCACCGCCGGCATGGACATGAGGTACAAGGGAGCGACGCCACCGGCGAGATGTAGCGCCGGCGTGGCAGCTGTCTGAGAGATTCCTTGCAAAAGAGCATTGCCTGCGGAGAGTTGAGGGCGGAACACGCGGGCCGTGAGGTCACGGTCGCGGGCTGGATGCACCGCCGCCGCGACCACGGCAACGTCATCTTCGTCGACCTGCGTGACAGCCGCGGGCTCGTGCAGGTCGTATTTCACCCAGAGGATGCACCCGCAGCCCACGCCGTTGCGGAGGGACTGCGCGCCGAATGGGTCGTCTCCGTCACCGGGACGGTGCGAATGCGCCCGGAAGGGACGGCAAACGAGAACCTCGCGACGGGCGAGGTCGAAGTGCTGGCCTCCAGCGCAACGGTTCTCAACGAGTCGAAGACGCCTCCCTTTGACGTGAGTCAGGGGGGGCAAGGACAAGTAGACGAGCTTCTGCGGCTGCGCTACCGCTACCTCGATCTACGAACACAGCCTATGCACGACAACATCGTGCTCCGGCACCGCGTTGTTCAGTACATCCGCGATTTCTTGGACGAGCGCGGGTTCGTCGAAATCGAGACGCCGATACTCATCAAGAGCACACCGGAGGGCGCACGGGACTTCCTGGTGCCGAGCAGGTTGCATGCCGGATCGTTCTACGCCCTGCCCCAGTCGCCGCAGCAGCTAAAGCAACTGCTGATGGTGGCCGGGTTCGAGCGCTACTTCCAGATAGCGCGCTGCTTCCGCGACGAAGACCTGCGTGGCGATCGCCAATTCGAGCACACCCAGCTCGACCTTGAGATGTCGTTCGTTGACGAGGAGGACGTGCTAGGGCTCATCGAAGAGTTGTACGGTAGGATCGTACGTGACGTTGCGCCGGAGGCGTTCCGTACGTCGCTCCCCTTCCCTCGCCTGCACTACGGCGATGTGATGGAGCGCTACGGGACGGACAAGCCCGACCTGCGCTTCGGCCTAGAGCTGGCTGACCTCAGCAAGATCGCCGGAGCATCCGAAGCACAGGTGCTGCGAGGAGCGGTCGAGGCGGGCGGCACGGTCAAGGGATTCGCCGCAACCGATTGCGCGGGCTACTCGCGCCGCCAAACCGACGACCTCATCGCATTCGCGCAAACACGAGGCGCCAAGGGACTCATCACCATCGCGCTCGATGCTGCCGCCGGCACGCTCGGTGCACTGACGATGGAGCACGTACGCTCGCAGATCGCACGAGCGCTATCGCTCGATGAAGTCAAGGCCGTCGCCGCAGCGACCGGCGCCGGCCCGGGCGACCTCATCCTCATCGTCGCGGGCGAGACGACCGTGGTGAACACCGCCCTCTCGCAATTGCGAAACGAGATGGGCGTACGGCTTGGCCTGGCCGACCCACACCAACTCGCATTTGCGTTCGTGACCGACTTCCCACTCTTCGAGTGGGACGATGATTCGTCGACCTGGCAGCCGTCCCACCACCTGTTCACGGCGCCGGTCGAAGAGCACTGGGCGCTACTGGAAACAGACCCAGGCGCGATGCGGGCGCGCCACTACGACCTCGTGGCCAACGGGATGGAGCTTGCGAGCGGGAGCATCCGCATCCACAAGCGCGAGCGTCAGGAGCGCATCATGCGTTTCCTCGGCTACGACGACGAGCAGATGGAAGAGCGGTTCGGCCAATTGCTTGGCGCATTGGAGTATGGCGCGCCGCCACACGGAGGCATCGCACCCGGCATCGACAGGCTTGTAACCTTGCTGACGGAACATGCGGAGTCGATACGCGACGTCATCGCCTTTCCGAAGACGCAGACGGGCATCGACCCACTATTCGAAACCCCGTCGCCGGTGGCACGGGAGCAGTTGGATGAGCTGCACATCGCGGTTGCCCCGCATCCCGAGCAGTAGACGGCGAGCGGTGGTGGCGCACCTGGTGCCTATGAATGAACACAATATCTGCTGGAGGGAACGCTTATGGCAACGCCGCTAGAACGATTGGCCGAGTTGGGTCTAACGCTGCCGGAAGCCGCCGCGCCAGTCGCCAACTATGTACCCTACGTTCGGACGGGTGAATTGCTGTTCGTATCGGGCAACGTCTCGCGCAACGCCGACGGAAGCGTAATGCCCGGCAAATTGGGCGCCGACATGACTGTAGAAGAAGGCTACGTGGCGGCCCGCTCGGCGGCGATGTACGTCCTGGCCGCAGCGAACGAAGCGGCAGGCTCGCTCGACGGCATCAAGCGCGTCGTACGGATGTTGGGAATGGTCAACTGCACGCCCGACTTCGCACAGATGCCACAAGTCATCAACGGTGCGTCAGACCTGTTTGTGGACATATTCGGCGACGCCGGCCGCCACTCACGGGCAGCAGTGGGAATGGCGTCGCTGCCGGCCAACTCCGCCGTCGAAATCGAGGTCATCTGCGAGCTGGGGTAGAGGGCATGCGCCGGCTACGCTCCTGCAGCGTAGCGGGCGGCCTGAAGCGTGTTATTGAGCAGCATGGCGATGGTCATCGGCCCGACGCCGCCTGGGACGGGGCTAATGGCTCTAGCCTTCTCGGCAACAGGCTCGAAATCGACGTCGCCCACCAAGCGCGTTCCCGACTTGGTGGAGGGATCGTCTATCCGGTTGGTGCCAACGTCGATGACGACGGCGCCCTCCTGCACCATGTCGGCAGTTACGGCGCGAGGGCGGCCCGTTGCGGCAACCAGGATATCGGCGCCACGCGTGTGCTCTCCGATATCCGGTGTCCCCGTGTGGCACACGGTGACGGTCGCATTGGCGCCGTCGACCTTCTGCATCAGCAGCGCAGCCAGAGGCTTCCCGACGATGTTGCTGCGTCCCATGATCACGACGTGCTTGCCCGAGGGGTCGTTGCCTGAGCGCACCAGCATCATCTGGACTCCCTGCGGCGTCGCAGGAATGAAGCGAGGGCGGCCCTCCAGCAAGCGCCCGGCGGAGAGCGGGTGGATGCCATCTACATCCTTGGCCGCATCCAACTCCGCAATGACGGTGCGCTCGTCGATGTGCGAGGGCAGTGGCAGCTGCACCAGCACGCCATGGAAGCGAGCGTCGTCGTTCAAGCGGTGTACGAGCGCGACGAGGTCGTTCTGTGAGGTCGCATCCGGCAACTCGAAGGTGTCGCTGAACATCCCGGCTTCGTCACACGCGCGGCGCTTGTTGCGCACGTAGATGGCGGAGGCAGGATCGTTGCCGACGAGGACGGCAGCCAAGCCGGGGGTGACACCGGTTTCTGCAGTGAGAGCGGAGACGGCTCGTGCGATTTCGGCGCGAACGTCGGCAGCCATCTGCCTGCCGTCTATGATTTCGGCGCTCATGCTCACCTCAGCGCAGGATGGGCGTACCCAATGGGAGCCTCATGATAGCAGCGCCGCTATACTCCCACTGCTATGCGGAGCGCATTGACCGTCGGCGTTGACATCGTGGAGATAGACCGCATCGCATCGGTCTATGGGAGATTCGGGCAGCGGTTCATCGAGCGGGTGTACACGGAGGGGGAGGCGTCGTACTGCCGCGGTCGCGCACCGCAATTGGCGGCGCGGTTCGCGGCCAAGGAGGCTGTGATGAAGGCGCTTGGAACTGGGCGTCACGGCATCGGCTGGCGCGAAGTAGAAGTGGCGCGGGCGCGAAGCGGCGCGCCGACTATTGTGCTGCATGGTCGCGCGATCGACCGCGCTGACCTGCTCGGCATCAGCGAGCTGCATCTGAGCCTATCGCACTCGCGCGCATACGCAGTAGCGTCGGTCGTTGGGAGAATGAGATGAAGGTCGTCAGCGTAGAGCAGATGCGCGAACTGGAGCGGCGCGCGATTGAGGCCGGCGTGCCGGAAGACGCGCTGATGGAGGCGGCAGGACTGGCGGTTGCCCGGCGCATCGGGCAGATGGACGGCGGCATACGAGGGCGGCGCATCATCGTATTCGTCGGTCCAGGCAACAACGGCGGGGACGGAATGGTCGCGGCGCGCTACCTAGCGGACTGGGGTGCGCTGGTCACCCTGTACATGACGAGCCCGAGGCGGCGCGAGGACAAGTTGGAGGAATGCAAAGCGCGGCGCCTGCGTATCATCGAGGCGGCAGACGACCAAGACCATTGGGCGCTGAACAGCTACCTGCCGCTCACGGACCTCGTTGTGGACGCGGTGTTGGGCATCGGCGCTGAGTTGCCGCTAGCAGGCGGCATCCGCTCGGCACTGGAAGCGCTGTTGGCGGCGCGCTCAGGTCGCCCCGACCTGCAGATCGTCGCCGTCGACGCGCCGAGCGGCCTCGATGCGGACACGGGAGAGCTCGATGAGTCGACACCCCGTGCAGACCTGACCCTGACGCTTGGCGCACCCAAGGTTGGATTGTTCCGCTTTCCGGGCGCATCGGCTACGGGAACCATAGAGACGTTGCACATTGGCCTGCCGCAGGGAATAGACGACGACATGCCGATGACCCTGGGGGACGTGGAGCACGTAGCGCCCCTGCTCCCTAGCCGTCCACTGGATGCACACAAGGGCACATTCGGTACGGCGCTCATCGTTGCGGGCAGCCGGAACTACGTTGGGGCGTCCGTTCTAGCAAGCGCAGCGGCGTACCGTGCAGGGGCGGGGCTCGTGACCCTGGCTGCACCGATCGGAACGTACAACCTCGCCGCTGCGCAGATGCGCGAGGCAACCTACCTGCCGCTATTAGAGTCGAGCGATGGCACAGTCGCAGCGGCAGCAGCAAGGGACGTACTGGCGGGAGCCAAACGTGCCAGCGCTGCCGTCGTCGGGCCGGGGCTCGGCAACAGCGAACCGGTCGTCAACTTCCTTCAATCACTGCTCCTAGGCGAGTCCTCTCTTGAGTTGCCGACGGTCATCGACGCAGACGCGCTAAACTGCCTTGCCGGGTTGTACGGTTGGCCTGCCCACCTGCAGGCAGAGGCCGTGCTGACGCCCCACCCTGGCGAGATGTCGCGGCTGATGCGCATGTCCGTGGGAGAAGTAGAGGAAAACCGCCTGAGGGCCGCAACGGACGCCGCGAGAGAATGGAGGCAGGTGGTCGTGCTCAAGGGCGCCTTCACCCTCGTAGCGGCGCCCGATGGCCGCTCCGCGATTAGCCCATTCGCCAATCCGGGTTTGGCCACAGCGGGGAGCGGTGACGTGCTTGCCGGGGCAATAGGCGGGCTGATGGCACAGGGGCTGTCGCCATTCGACGCAGCAGTAGTGGGTGTGCATATCCATGCGGCCGCCGGGGAGCGCGTCCGTCAACAGCTTGGTGACTCCGGCATGATGGCAGGTGATCTTGTACCGCAGTTGCCGCGCGTGACGCGAGAGTTGCGCCAGAAGAGCGCAAGCGCCCTCCCCGACCACCGTCCTCCTATCGGGAGAGCGGGATAGGAGCAAGAGGAGAGGAGCGCAAATGGAGGCGAAGCATCTCGTCTGTGCGGTAGAGGTTGAAGACATAGCCAGCGTGCAGACGTTCTTCGAGGCGTTTGGCGGCGAGCAGAGGCCCGCGCCGCCTGGAAGCGTGCGGTTGCAGGTCGGCATGGGGCTGGTCGAACTGACGCACCGCGAGCACGGCCACCCTTTCTATCCACCGTTCAGTGTCAAGCTCGTCGTGGGCGACCCAGAGTGGTGGCGAATGAGCCTTGGCTCGAAGGGTGTCGAGGTGCCCGACAGTCTCTCGACCCTGTCCGCCGGCCAGCGCGGGTTCACGAAAGCAACGCCTGCGGGGCCGGATGTAGTTGTCGCCGAGCCGCTGGCAGGCGTTGACGATGCGTCGCTGCAGCCGCCAACCGGCGAAGGCCCGCAGGTCCTTCACTTCCAGACGACGTGGTGGTCTAAGCAATGGCAGGCCGATTACGCCTTCCTGACCAACGAGGGGCTCGGCTTTTTAACCTCGCGAGGGCGCGGCGAGCCGGAAGGCAGCCGTATCTGTTTCCTCCGCGCCGCCTACGGCGGCAAGGCCATCGTGGAGGTCGTCGACGGCCTATTCGATGACTACGCAGGCCCAGGGCTGCACTGGCTCATCTCGATAGTCGTGGACGACGCGGCGGCATTTCAGCGCCGCATGGCGGAGGCAGGTCAGCCGGTGACGGACGTTAGGCCGTCGCCCTGGGGTGTCCCGTCGTTCACCGGGAAGAGTGAACACGGGCCGCTGCTGTTCGTGTACCAAGAGCGTGAGGGAGGCACGCCCGGAATGGTCGGCGCGCCGGCGGGGCTTTCGTCAATGTAACGAACGGGCTGGTAGAATAGGACACGGCGGATACGCGCAAGGCTGCGATCCGACCCCGCCATGTTGCTAGCCATCGACATCGGCAACACGAACGTTACGCTCGGCGTATTCGACGCCGATGCGCTCGTCGCCTCGTGGCGGCTATCGACCGATCCCCGCCGTATGGCAGACGAATACGCACTCCAATTGAGCGAGCTCCTACCGATGAAGGGCGTGCCCGTTGACGCTATCCATGACGCGGCAATGTGCAGCGTTGTGCCGCCGCTGACCGGCGTGTTCGTTGAGGCGTCGCGGACGCTGCTAGGCGTCGACCCTCTGGTGATAGGCGCAGGGGTGCGAACGGGCGTGCGAGTGCAGTATGACAACCCGCACGACGTTGGTGCCGACCGCGTGGTGGACGCGGCGGCGGCGTACCACTTCTACGGCGCACCCGCCATCATCGTCGACTTTGGCACCGCGACGGTATTTGACGCCGTCTCGGCAGAAGGCGCATACCTCGGAGGCGCGATTGCGCCTGGGTTGGCTGTAGCCGCCGAATCGCTGTTCCAGAGCACGTCGATGCTGCGGCGAGTGGAGATGGCGGCACCACAGTCCGCGATCGGCAAGAACACTGCCCACTCAATGCAATCTGGGCTTGTGTTCGGCTACGCAGGTCTGGTCGATGCGATGGTGCGGCGCTTTAAGGAAGAGTTGGGCGGCAACGCCCAGGTGATCGCGACGGGCGGCCTAGCACCGCTGATGGCGGAAGAGACCAACGCCATTGACATCATTGACGAGCACCTCACGCTGCGCGGACTGTGCTATGTCCACCAACTCAATCCGGCGGAGGAAGCGCCATGAGGCCATTCGACGGCAAACGCGTGCTGCTGGGCGTATCCGGATCCATCGCTGCGTACAAGGCTGCCGACC
The DNA here is from genome assembly GCA_034422075.1 of Dehalococcoidia bacterium. Classification (GTDB taxonomy): domain Bacteria; phylum Chloroflexota; class Dehalococcoidia; order Lucifugimonadales; family Australimonadaceae; genus S34-282. The sequence continues at coordinate 4,305 of DAOUJX010000048.1, read as the reverse complement.
TCGCGTCGAAACTGACGCAGGCGGGCGCGCTGGTCGACGTTGCGATGACAGATGCAGCGACCAAGTTTGTCGGACCGGTGACATTCCGAAGCGTTACCTGCCGCCCTGTGCTCACCGACCTGTTCGACTTGGAATCGGACGGGGCTATCGAGCACATCGCCCTGGCGAAAGCCGCGGATGTGATGGTAGTCGCACCTGCAACAGCGAACATGCTCTACAAGCTGGCGCACGGACAAGCGGACGACCCGATCAGCGTCATAGCGCTTGCGACGCATGCTCCACTGCTGGTCGCGCCGGCGATGGACGGTGGCATGTGGGAGCATCCCGCCGTGCAGGCGAATGTCGAGTCGCTCCGTACGAGGGGCGTCGCGTTCGCAGGGCCAGCGGCTGGGCGCATGGCGTCGGGTATCACCGGCATCGGTCGGCTCGTGGAGACGCCGGAACTGATGGGGCGTATCGCGCCGATACTGGGGCGCAGTGGAGCGCTAGCCGGTATCGGCGTGGTCGTATCAGCAGGGGGTACGGAAGAACCGATCGACCCGGTGCGCGTGGTCACCAACCGCTCGTCAGGCAAGATGGGGTACGCGATAGCTGAGGCTGCACGCGACAGCGGAGCGACCGTGACGCTCGTCGCCGCGCCAACCGCACTGCCCGACCCGGTCGGCGTTACCACCGTAAGCGTAGGGACCGCAGCGGAGATGGCGGAGGCAGTCAACGAAGCCTGTTCGACCGCACGTGTGCTCATCATGGCGGCGGCAGTCGCCGACTACAGGCCGCGCTCACCCCGTGGCGAAAAGATCAAGAAGGGCGATGCAGCCTCGCTGACGGTAGAGATGGAACGAACGAACGACATCATCGCGTCGGCGCCGAGATCGCTGCTTCGTGTGGGCTTTGCGGCGGAGAGCAACGACTTGCTCGCCAACGGGCTCCAGAAGTTGGAATCGAAGGGGCTCGACATGGTCGTCGTGAACGACATCTCGCGCTCCGACATCGGTTTCGGCTCAGACGACAACCAGGTAACACTGCTAGCGCGGGCTGGCAGCCCAGAGGAGCTGCCGCTGATGAGCAAGCAAGACGTCGCGTGGGCAATCGTAGATAGAATCGCCGCCCTCCTCCGCTAGCGCCGGGGTGCCGAGGCTGGAAATCGGGTTGTGAAAGAGGGAAGCGCCCGTAGGGGCATTGCCGTCGTTAGCTGGAATATCGGCAGACGTCGCGAGCCGTGGCGCTGGCTGGCGACGATGGACGCCGACGTAGCCCTTCTGCAAGAGGCCACTCCACCCCCAGGCGACGTTGTACGGCTCCGGGAGGCAACCCTTCCGCCGGCGGAAACACCGGTGTGTTCGAAATAGGCCCGCAAGCGGCGTGGGACTCGCATTCGTGGAACTCGGACTGGTGGCGCGGGCGTGGTTGGAAGGCGCTTATTGATCGATGGCCGATGGTCGTGCGCCTCTCAGATCGCGTGGAAGTGGAGTGGTTCAGGCAGGTTGGCCCAGCGTGGGGCGGTGGGCCGGGTGAGATTGAGGTTAGCGGCATCGGGACGATAGCGGCGGCGCGCGTCAGGCCGAAGGACGACTCGATCGAGCCATTCGTTGCAGTCTCGATGTATGGGCGGTGGTTGGGGCCGCATCCGAGCGTCCGGTCATCGTGGATCTATTCGGATTCCTCTGTCCACCGCATAATTTCAGATCTCTCAGCGTTCATTGGGCATTCCGATGCGACGAGGCATCGCATAATGGCCGCAGGTGACCTTAACCTATTGCACGGCTACGGCGATGCAGGCGACCCCTACTGGGAAGCACGCTATCGGTCCGTGTTCGACAGGATGAGAGCGATCGGACTCGAATTCGTCGGACCACAGGCCCCGAACGGTCGCCCGCCAACAACTCCGCCGGTCGGCCAGCCGGCTGATTCACGGAACGTTGTGACATTCGCACCCAGCGGCCAGTCCCCTGCTAACGCGGTCAGCCAACTCGATTACGCCTTCGCTTCGCGTGGGTTCCATGAGCGCATCGAGGTGCGAGCGTTGAACGAGACCAAGGAGTGGGGGCCGAGCGACCACTGTCGCCTGCTCATCAGAATCGCGGGATGACGCCCGCCTACTAGCCAGCCTCGGTAGTCGCATGCCGTGCACCGATCGGCGCTGTTGTGGCGGCGCGTCGGGTGCGAGGAACCTCTCGGACGAGAAGGAGCGCGACGACGGCGGTGACCGCAAAGACGATCGCGTCGAGTACGAAAACCGCCTTGAGGTCGATAGCGAATGCAACGGCGCCCCCCGCCAGCGGGCCGAGTGCAATCGCCATCGCCATCACCGTCTGAGACGCGCCAAATACTGCCCCATGCTTGCCCTCGGGTGTCGCGATGGCGATAAGGCCGTTGACGATGCCGACCAGCCCTCCTTGCATTAGCCCGACCGCTCCAAGCAACAGTGCGAGTTGAGGAACGGAATTGGCGAACAACGCCAGCAAATAGAAGCCAGCAGCACAGACGGACAGAACGGAGAATGTGCGTTTGAGGCCGAACCGCGAGCCAACGTAGCCGATCGTTATGGCGGAGATGGCGTTGGCCGCACCCATTGACATAAAGACGATGCCGGCGCCGGTTGCCGCACCTCCCTCCCCTGTGAATGCCTCGACGATGACGGGAAGCGCCGGGAAGGTAACCAGCAGCGCAGCGTGGACGAAAAAGACAACGACAAAAAGCGGCCAGAATTCTCGGGATGTCGCCGTCCCCACAAGGTCTCGGAAGGGTTGAAAAGGGCTCTTGAGGGGAGTCACCGGTCTGACAAATCCCTCTCGGACGAAGAGTTGGACAAGGATCGCGGGCACGGCCAACCCAATGCCGTTGGCGAAGAAGGCTATTCGCATCCCGTAGGTCTCGAACAGCAGTCCGCCTACAACGGGCCCGATAGTGCCGCCAAAGAACATGCCCGACTGGAGCACACCCGTCGCAAACGCGACGCGGCGGCGCGGGGTGCCCGCAGCAACAAGCGCAAGCATCGCCGCTCCTACTCCAGCTAACGCGCCGGCAAAGAAGCGGCTGATGATGAGCTGCTCTGGGTTTTGCGCGAACCCTGAAAGCCCAAGAACGACGGCGCCCATCGCGGTAGCGCGGACAACGTTCAACTTGCGTCCAAATCGGTCGCCAATGACACCCCATATGGGGCTGAAAATAGCCATACCGAGGCCCAGCGCCCAGCCAGACACGCCAGCGATGAAAGCGGCACGCCCCGGATCATCGATGCCTAGGTCTTTGAAGAAAAGCGCGAAGAAAGGGAACGTAAATGTGAAGGATAGAACGGTTGCGGCCTGCGCCACCCACATTACGGCAAGATTCCGCCGCCAGGGCACCTCGCTATTCGAGTCGGACGACATGCACACCTGAAACGAAGATTCAAGTGCAATTGTAACAGGCCGCTTGCAGCCTTAACCGGGCTTAGGGCGCCGTTGACCCTAATTGTGCGGCGCCGATACAATCGCGGGAAGCAGACCATCATCAGCCGGAATAGATGACGAGCACCCGCCGCGAGCCCCTGCCCAAGGCATACGACCCTTCGTCGGTCGAGCAACGCCTATACGCTTGGTGGGAGTCGTCGGGCTACTTCAAGGCAACCCCCAACCCGAACAAGCGCCCCTTCACCATCGTGATGCCGCCGCCCAACGTGACGGGCGAGCTGCACATCGGTCATGCGCTGACGGCGGCAATCGAGGACGCGCTGGTGCGCTACCACCGGATGCTGGGCGATGAGGCGCTGTGGCTGCCCGGCACCGACCACGCATCAATCGCCACGCAGATGGTCGTCGAGCGCGAGCTAGCAAAGGTGGGGCTGACCCGTCAGGAACTGGGCCGCGAAGCCTTTCTTGAGCGCGTCTGGGAATGGGTTAACCACTACGGCGACTACATCGACAATCAACACCGGCGCCTAGGGGCGTCGTGCGATTGGTCGAGAGACAGCTTCACGATGGATACCGGGCCCAGCCGAGCCGTGCGCGAGACGTTCAAGCGGCTCTACGACAAGGGGCTCATCTACCGCGGACAGCGGATGATCAACTGGGACCCGCAGTTGCAGACGGTGCTCTCCGACCTCGAAGTCGAGCATGTGGAAACGGACGGAGCGCTGTACCACATCCGCTACCTGCTGGAAGACGGCAGTGGCCATTTGACGGTGGCAACCACGCGGCCCGAGACACTGCTCGGCGACACCGCAGTGGCAGTGAATCCCCACGACCCTCGCTTTTTCGCATATTGGGGTCGTCGCGCTGTGCTGCCGGTGCTCGGGCGCGCGATTCCTGTCATCGCCGACGAGGC
>DAOUJX010000047.1:0-22512 GCA_034422075.1 Dehalococcoidia bacterium | reverse complement strand
AGACTGCGCCAATGCCGTGACGGACTGTCTCCAGAGTCGAGGCCAGTTTCTGCTCCAGCTGGAGCAGGATCTCGTGCGCGTACTCGTCGGCGCCATTGCGGCGTGCGACTGCGTTGGCTTCTGCCTTGGCGATCAGCTGGCGGGCCTGCTCTTCGGCTTCCTGGATAATGCTGTCTGCGCGGCGCTTGGCCGATGCGACCAGTTCGCTCTCCTCGACGAGCATGCGTGACTCGCGCTCCGCCGTAGCGCGTAGGCGCCGGGCGTCGGTGGCCGATTGGTTGATGATGCTGTCGCGCTGCTCCAGCACTTCGGTGGCCTCTTGGACGCTCTGCGGCACTGACAGCCGCATCTGGTCCACGACCTCAATCAGCCGTTCAGAGTCGATCATGGCCTTGCCGGTGATGGGCATCCGCTTGGCATTGGCAGCCAGCGACTCCAGCCTGTCGATCAAGTAAATCATGTCCATGGCGCTTCTCTCCTTCGCTTCCTCTAGTAATGGGCTTACGGGGAGCCCCCCAGCCGCTGCCGCACCTTGGCGACAACGTTCGGCGGAGCAAGCCCCTCGATGTCTCCACCTAGGCGGGCCACCTCCCGCACAAGGCTGGAGCGTATGAATTGGTGCTCCAAGGCAGTAATCAAGCAGACGACGTCGATGCCTGGGGCGAGGCGGCGGTTCATGAGCGCCATCTCGAACTCGTGCTCGAAGTCGGCGTTCTTGCGCAGCCCGCGGACGATTGCCTGCGCGCCGCGCTCCTTTACGAAATCGACTGTCAGCCCCCCGAAGGTTGTTACCTCGATGTTTGCCAAGTCAGCCGCCGCCTCGCGGATCATTTCCACACGCTCGTCGGCGGTGAAGGTAGCAGGGCGCTCCGGACGTTCGAAGACGGCGACGACGACCTGATCGAACAGTTTCGATGCGCGCTGCATGATGTCGAGGTGCCCCAAGTTGAGGGGATCGAAGCGACCGGGGTAGACGGCAGTGATCACGCTGCCTCCTCCGGGCCGTAGAAGGCCAACGACGAATCGCCGTAGCGTCGGTCCGCGGAGAGGAGCAGGCCGCCGCAGTGATCGGGCGGCGCAACGCGTGAAGAGTGGCCGATCACGAGCGTGCCGTCGTCTGCAAGTAGACCCAGCTCCGCAAAACGGGCGGCAAGCGTTTGTGGGAAGGGCGCGCTGTAGGGCGGATCCATCAGCACGTACGCGAACGGACGGTCGAGCCGCTCGACAGCCCGCTCGGCGTCCAGCGTAAGCACGGTTGCGCGCTCAGCGAGGCGGGCGGCTTCGAGGTTGGCGCGGATGTCCTGGGCCTGCCGGCGGTCGCGCTCGATGAAGGTGACGTGGGCTGCGCCGCGACTCAACGCCTCGATACCCAGCGAGCCCGTGCCTGCGAACACGTCGACCACTCGTACGCCCTCCAGCCCTTGCGGGGCGAGAATGTTGAAGAGGGCCAAACGCACGCGGTCGGTCGTCGGCCTGACGCCTTGCGTAGTAGGCGAGCGTAGAGGCGTTCCCCTTGCCGTCCCGCCAGTTACGCGCATCTCAGCCCTGCCGGCTCCGCGCCCTCTTGGCGGCGTGCCGCCTGCCCTCAGTAGTGACGGCTAATGCTAGGAAGGGTGGCGAAATTGGTCAATTGGATAGACCTGTGTCTAAAAATGAATCTATACAAAATCCGAAAAATGCGCCGCCAGCGCTGCACATCATCCCCCTCTTTTTGCCGGGAGGGGGTTGGGGTGGGGGACCCCTTCTCGCCCTGGTGTGCCCCCTCGACCGCCGCGCATGGCGCCTTCCATCCCCTCTCCCAAGAGTGGGAAAGGGCTGCGGGGCCGGGGCGTCCCTCCGTCACTCCTGCATCGATTCCCTCGTCATCCCTCTGTAGGGGCACCACACAGCCTGTCGGGCGCTGTTGGCGCCAACGCGCTGCGAATGGATTGTGCGTAGTGCACGTGGGTGAAGAGGGCGCGCTACCTCTTGCGCCGCGACCGCACGTAGCGGCCGAATTCGAGAACCTGCTTCCACTCTTCGTCGGTCAGGTCGCCGATTTCGTAGAGGCGGGCGAGGTCGGTCTGCTGGATCGGCGTCTTGTACTCCTCCTCGCTGATGTAGCCGGCGATGACCAGCAGCTGACCAATGGGGATGCCGAGCGGCTTGGCGAGCTTGCGCAACGTAGCGGGGCGGGGCATGGCGCGGCGCGTGAAGAGCGCGCTGATGACGCTGTGTGGAATACCCGCCTGCTGCGCCAGCCACAGCTGCGTCGTGTCGCGCTCGCGCAGCCATTCGCGAATGAAATCGGCCAGTCCTGCGCGTGTCGTTTCCACGTCATGACTATACACCCACATGACAAACGATGCTGGCGCGACGCCCTATTGTCGTGTAAGCATCAGGGCATGTCGCACAAATGAAAACACGCCTCCCCTTTAACTAGAACGAATGTGTCAAATGCTACTGGCGCAATGCAGTATCCCTGCGTCATCATGGAGGGTGTCCGACGCGACTGGAGAGGGACATGCAAGTGCAAGAGCGTTGGTGGGAACTGCCGAAGATGGGGTACAGGCCGCAGTACTTGGAGCTCAAGTACCGCTTACAAGAGCAACAGCCATCGGAAGAGGTGCGACGCGCCGAGCTGTTGCTGATGCGGCTGGACCGGCCTATCGGGCGCTAGCGTCCGCATGCGCGGGCTGTGGCGATCGCGGGGCGCGAACCCAATCGGTTGCCGGAAAAGTGGTGTGGTTCCGCTACTTCAACCCGCCGAACGAGTATGTGGGCTTTTTGCCGATAGGCACGGCACGGCTGACAACCGACTTTGGCATGGAAGCACTGCGCTTCAACCGCGAACCCTTCGAAACGGTGCACATCCGCAGGACCTCGCCTTCAGAGCGCGCGGCCCGGTGACCGATGAACAGGTGAACGTCTTCTCCAACCGCTTGGAACAGCGCTTCAGAGCCGAGGGAAGCTGGCAGCGCCCAACCGTCACTAGCGAGGGTTGGGACGTGCAGCGCCTCGGCCTCGATCAGCGTGACATTGAGGGGTTGGCGGGACTGCGCTGGTCGCTGGTGGGTGTGGCGCACGGCTTCGGCATGCTGCTCCCGCTTCTTTAGGGCTTTAGCCGCGCGACGTACGACGGCGTGCAGGCGCCACGCCGAAGGAGCGCGCCGCCTGCGGAGCTGGGGGAGATCAGCCCGTGGTTCTCAAAGCCCTTGCCCTTAGCCTTTCACCATTCGGGCGAATCGCCGGCGGCCTGCACGCAGGATGGCGCCGAAGGCGATGCTTGCGCCATCCGACTCGGCGCGCTCGCCATCGATTTGCACGGCTCCTTGGTCGATCAGGCGCGCCGCCTCGCTGCGGCTCACGGCCAGGCCTGCCGCTACGAGCAGGCGCGACAGCTCGACCGATGCACGCTCGCAGCCAATGGCCGTAACGCCCGGCGTGGCATCCGTGACCGCAAACTCCGGTACATCCGTCGGAACCTGGCGGGACTGGAAGACGCGTTCGAACTCTGCCTGCGCCGAGGCTGCGTCCTCCGTGCCATAGAAGTGGGCCACCAGTTCTGCGCCGAGCGCCTTCTTGGCGTCCATAAGCGCCGACCCCCGCCCCTCTCTGCCCTCCTCGAACGCTGCGCGCACCTCCGCCACCTCGTCGTCGGATCGGTCGGTTAGCAACTCGTAGTAGAGCGGGACGACATCGTCGGGCAGCGACATGACTTTGCCGAAGATGTCGTCCGGCGTGTCCTCAATGGCGATGTAGTTGTCGAGCGACTTGCTCATCTTGCGCACGCCGTCGGTGCCGGGAAGGATGGGCATCGTGAAGACGACCTGAGGCCGCTGCCCCACTCTCTCCTGCAGCTCGCGTCCAACGAGCAGGTTGAATAGCTGGTCAGTGCCGCCAAACTCTACGTCCGCCTCGATGGCGACGGAGTCGTATGCCTGCAAGAGCGGGTAGAGCATCTCGGTAACCGCGATGGGACGCTGTGCGGCGTAGCGCTGCCCGAAGTCGTCACGGTGCAAGAACTGATTGACGGTGAAGTGCGAAGTGAGGCGTATGACGTCGGTGAGCGTGAACTTCCCAAACCACTCGCTCTGGTAGACGGCGCGTGTCTTGCCGGAATCCATAACCTTGAAGAACTGGCGCATGTAGGTTTCGGCGTTCTTTCGCACGTCTCCCGCGCTGAGCATTGTGCGCATTTCGGACTCCCCCGAAGGGTCGCCGATTTGGGCCGTCCAGTCGCCGACGATGAGGATGAGCTCGTGGCCGAGGTCCTGCAGTTGGCGTAGCTTACGGAGGCCGACGACATGGCCTATATGCAGGTCTGGCCTGCTGGGGTCGAACCCCATCTTCAGGCGCAGTGGCTTGGCCTGTTGCAGCCGCTCGATGAATTCCTGGCGTGGGATGATGTCGGCGACGCCGCGATTGAGGATGCGGTCGAGCTCCTGGGGCGATGGCTTGCGGGCGGCCACTAGCGCGTCTCAACCCGTGCGGATGCAGCGCCGAGCTCCGAGCGCGTGGCCTCCACGTCGCGCGCTATCTGTGCCGCAAGCGCGTCCGCGGTAGAGAAGCGCTCCTGCTCGCGCAGCCGCGTGACGAACTCCAATCGCACATCCTTACCGTAGAGATCGCCGCTGAAATCGAGCACGAATGCCTCCACCACACGTGGGCCATCCTCGTGAAATGTGGGCTTGATGCCGACGCTCACCGCCGCTGGGAGGCGCGCGCCGTCGATGTCGGCCCACGCTGCGTAGATGCCGTCTGCGGGCAATGCCAGCACTGGCGAAACGCCAAGGTTGCACGTGGGGTAGCCAAGCACTGAGCCGCCGCGCCCTTCGCCCTCGACGACCGGTGCGCTGAGAGTGTAGGGGCGGCTCAGGATAGCGGCGGCTTCCGCAATGTCGCCTGAGGCCAGGCTCGCCCGTACCGAAGAGCTGCGCGCTGCCGTGCCGCCAATTTCCAGTGGCTTGACGACGCGCACTGTGAATCCGTGACGCTCTCCCAGCTCGGCCAGCACGTCCGCCGTTCCTTCTCTGCCGCGTCCGAGCGCGAAGTCGGGTCCGACGACCAGATGCCGCATCGACAGCTCGTCGATGAGCGCAGCGACGAACTCCTCCGCGCTCCACTGCGACAACTCGTGCGTGAAGGAAATCGGAATGACGGCGTCGACGCCGGAGGCGCGAAGCAACTCCATGCGCTCCGCAACCGGTGTCAGCAAGACGACGGGCAGTTCAGGCTTGAGGATGGTTAGCGGGTGGTTGGAGAAGGTGAGCACAGCGCTCGACAGCTCGAGGCGCGTGGCGTCGTCGCGCAACGCCTCCAACAAATGGAGGTGGCCGCGGTGCACGCCGTCGAATACGCCTAAGGTAACGGCGGAAAGGCCGGAGTGGTGCGCCCCGGCGCGCAGCTCTTCGCGCAGCGCCGCCACGACGCCCTACCCCGCGGGAGTCAGCTCGAGCGCGGCGTGTGCCTCGAGCAACAACGTCTCAGTCTCGTCCCAGCCGATGCACGCGTCCGTCACTGAAACGCCGTAGGCCAACTTCGACAAGTCGTCCGGCAAGTCCTGACGCCCCGGGAAGAGGTGGCTTTCGACCATCAGTCCGGCGATGTCGTGGTTGCCTGCGACGCGCTGCTCAATGACAGCGTGGAATGCGACGGCCTGCCGCCGGTAGTCCTTTTCGGAGTTGGCGTGGCTGCAATCGACCATCAGCTGGACGGGCAGGTTGGCATTGCGCAGCATGTCCTGCGCATCCGTCAATGCGTTTGCTGCGAAGTTCGTACCGCTGTGCCCGCCGCGCAGCACCATGTGCCCGTACGGGTTGCCGCGGGTCTCGACGACGCAGGTGTTGCCCTGAAGGTCGATGCCGAGAAAAGCGTGGCTGGAACGCGCTGCCACCATCGCGTCAACCGCTGTGCGCAAGCTGCCGTCCGTGCCGTTCTTGAAGCCGACGGGCATGCTGAGGCCGCTGGCCATCTGGCGATGCGTCTGGCTCTCCGTCGTGCGCGCGCCGATCGCTGCCCATGTGATGAGATCGGCGATGTACTGTGGGGTGATGGGGTCGAGGAACTCCGTCGCCGCCGCAAGGCCCTGCTCCGCCAGCTGCATCAGGATGCGCCGCGCAGCCGTCAGGCCCACGTCCATGTCGAATGTGCCGTCGAGGTGCGGGTCGTTGATGAGGCCCTTCCAGCCGACGGTTGTGCGCGGCTTCTCGAAGTAGACGCGCATGACGACGAGGACACGGTCGGCGACGCGGTCCGCTAGCTCGCGCAAGCGCCCGGCGTACTCGAGCGCAGCCTGCTCGTCGTGAATCGAGCACGGCCCGACGATAACCAGCAATCGGTCATCGTCGCCGGTGAGGATGCGTCGCACGGCCTCGCGCCCCTCGGCAACCGTCTGCATCGCGCGTTCGCTCAGCGGCAGACGCGCATGCAACTCTGCCGGCGGTATCAGCGGAACAATGCGCTTAATGTTGACGTCGCTTATGGGCTGCTGTGTCATGGCGAGACTTACGAGTTGCGCGTGCTCCTTGCCCTCAATCTGTGTGCGCCTTTGAGGTAGAGGTGCACCAGTTCCTGTTTCGACCTATCCGTGTTCACCCAGAGCAGCGCCCTGATGACCATGGGCGTTGCACCGGGAACGGGGATTTCGTGGGCACTCATGAGCGCCGTGTGCTCCCAGCCCATTCCGATGCGCGCCGCCAACGCCGGAAACTCCGCGTTCAGGTCGGTCGTAGTCGTAAAGAATATCGCAGCGACGTCCTCTTCTTCAAGGTCGTTCGCTTCCACGAGCCCCTCTAGCAGTTCCTGCGTTGCGCCGAAAATGGCGGCGTGTGTGTTCGCGTCGGCGGTCGTTGCGCCACGCAATCCGAGGCAATGGCTCATGCGGCTCCCCTGTCCCGCGGCGTTTCGTTAGCGGTGTCCCGCAAGTTGCGCGACGAATGCCGCCGCCCTCGCTGCCCGCTCTCTGGGCGGCGCGGAGTCTATCACGCCCGTGAGAGCGCTGCCGACCACTGCCGCGTTCGCCACTCTCGCAAGGGCCTCCACGTGCCGCCGCTCCGATATGCCGAACCCAACCGCAGTCGGGACGTCGGTGCGCGCGCGGACGCGGGAGAGGAAGTCGGGCAGGGCGCTCGGCAGCTCGGTCCGTGCACCTGTGACGCCGGTCACGGAGACGCAGTAGACGAACCCCTGCGCGTGCTCGCATGCTGCGGCGATACGCTTGTTTGTGCTCGTCGGCGCTAGCATGGAGACGAGCGCCATGCCGTGCGCTTCCAGTGCGGTGCGCAGGGGAGTGGCCTCCTCCGGTGGCAAATCGGGCACGATCAGCCCGTCCACTCCGGCCTCCGCGCAGTCGCGCGCATACGCCTCGGTGCCATAGGAGAGGATGGGGTTGTAGTAGCCCAGGAAGAGCAGCGGCGCGCGCACTCCCGAGTCACGCAGGCGGCGCGCAGCATCGATGCAGCCGTGCGGCGTCGTTCCGTTGAGCAGCGCACGGTAGGCCGCTTGCTGGTGCGTGGGGCCGTCGGCCAGCGGATCGGAGTACGGCACGCCTAGCTCGATGATGTCCGCGCCCGCCGCCTCGATCGCCGGCACGATACGCTCCGCGTCGCCCGCCTCTGGAAAGCCGACAGTAACGAACGGAATTAGCCCGATGCGCCCCTCGTCACGCATCTTGTCAAACGCCCTGGCAATGCGCTCTGCGCCACGCACTGATGCATCTGCGGTCATGGGACGCATTATAGGGGTGCGGAAGCCAAGTGCTCTGAGGCGGCGACTAGAGAACGCAGCGGAAGCGTATAAGGTCACCTTCTAGGCCAGCCGAAGATGCGCGGTGTGTGCGTTCTCACTCGCTCGGCTGCTCGACAACATCGAATAGCGGCGCGAGCTGGGAATCGCCAATCCGGACGATGCGCGCCTTCACGGCGAAGAACGAAAGCGTGCGGCGATGCAAACTCGGTGGCCACCCAAACGACGGTCTTGGCATCCGTTCCTGCAAGGTAGGAGGGCACGTGCCCCTGATGCCCGTGATCGGAGCGCTCCCCTTGAGTCTCGATAACTGCGATGGGACCGCCCTGCAGCGGCATCGCCACGATGTCAGCCCCAAGGTCACCGACGGCGTGCTCGGTGTCTATCTGTTCCAGGGGAGGATTGATGCTCAATGCCTCGGACAGCCGGTCGGGATTGCCTGCCGGCCACGGCGTAGCGTCTCGTGCCTCATCCTTCTACGCCTTACGTACATCTGTGTCTTTGGGTTCGCCGAAATTCATCTGTGCCTCCTCTACCCCACGCGCGACGATATGAGCGCGATGTTGAAGGCCGCGTTTGCTGCGATGCTTGGCCACAGGCCTCCGTAGCGGTAGGCGGCGGCGAGTATCAGTCCAGCGCCGAAGCCGAACAGTATCAGGCCTGGCCCGCCGCCGATGTACACCAGTGCGTACAGTACCGACGTGATGGCTGCCCCAGCGCCAAATCCGAGGCGACGTCGCAATCCTTGGAGCACGAACCCGCGGAAGAACACCTCCTCCGCAATCGGGCGCAGCGCGACTACTCCCGCGATGAATGTGATGTGGTGGCGGTCTGCCGCCCAGACAATCGGCAAGTCTTCTCGCGGAGCCGGCAACATGGAAAGCGCGCTTGCGATGTAGTCGTAGCCGATCCACAGCAGTCCTACGGCGGCGAACGCCGCAAGCGCGATGCCGAGCGCATCCCACCTGATAGCTCGGAAGCCGAGAGCCGAGGCCGGGCGCTCCAGACGCCCGGGGCCAAGCATACCCGCGAGGATCAGCAGCGCGCCGTTGGAGAGATACAGCCAGACCGTGACGCCCGAGCCCTTGACCGCTTGCTTGCCAGTCCAGGTCCCTTCCGGCGAGACGATCATCCACCAGAAGATGAAGAAGGCAGCTGCTGCGAGAAAAACGCCGAGCGCAACCTGTGGCGGCCCCCACAACTGCGCTCGCTCGCGGTCGTTCGACAGAATGCGCAGGTCGTCTGCCGCCGGCTTCAATGCCTCCGCTGACGGGTTTCTCATACTCCCACCTGCCCGAAAAAGGCCGCGAAGTTCTGTACGACATGCGCCACCACCACCGGCCAAATCGACCCTGTACGCCAGAACACCCACGCAAAGAGCAACCCACTGAGGAAGGCGGGAACAATCACCGCAAAGGTAGCGTGCGCCAGGGCAAAGAGCGCCGCGCTCGCCACAATCGCTGACCATACGCCCCAGCGCGATGCGAGCCCTGCAAACACGAAACCGCGGTGGAACACCTCCTCCGACAAGGGCGCTAGGAGGACGACGGTGATGAACACGAAGAACAGCGTCATCGACGACGCGTCGTCGTCCAATCCCAGTTGCTCCGCTAGGGTCGGAGGCAGCAGCTCCGGCGAGACGGCTTCGATGACGGCAACGTAGACGTAGCCGATGAGCAACGACACGGCCAGCGTGCCGAGTGCCCATGCGGCGGCGCGCCCGAGGGGCATCGACGCGAACCCCAGCGCTGCCATCGATAGGCCATATCGCCGCGGCCCGAGGAAGTACGCTAGGCCCAGCGTCCCGACCTGCAAGAAGATGGTCGAGAAGATGAGCAGCTCCGGCGATATCTCCGCTTCCACCGCCTGCCCCTGCACGCCCTCAAGAGCACCGGAGCTGGCGAGTTGCACGGCAACGATCAGTGCCGGCACAAGGAAGAGGCCGAGGAGAACCGCAATGCTGAGCGCAATCTCGCCTGGGCCCCATGGCACGCTGAGGAATGCGCGCTGGGGCTGCGCGTATTGATCCTGCGTCGGCTCCGTCGGCAAGCTGCGCAAGTCCATAGCGTGGCCATGCTAGCAGAGGGTAGATAGAGAGGGGCTGTGACAAATGATGGTTGATGCTCCTCCGGTTGCCTGCAGGGCTTCCCTTATGTCCCCACCGCTTCGCTGGCAGAGTCGAGACCGCCACGACGGAGGTCCCTGTCCATCGAAGCGAACTGCCCATGCGCACCAACGCGTACGTTGGCGGCTTCAACCGCTACCGCCGTGCGATGCAGCGCACCTCCTTCAAGTGGTTGAACCTGCGCAATCTCCTCGAGGCGCTCTTCCCGGATGACCCCAGGAGGCGCATCTGTTGCTTCACCACACGTCGATGAACGCCCTGGCGGTTCCGGCCAACTGCGCCGCCTTGACCTTCCTAGGAGCGCTCTCGGACGTTAGAGGGCCTTAAGCTCTGATCCGGCAAGTCCCGTTCACCCGCGAAGTACCGCCTTCTTATGGACCCTGTACCAGGCTTGCCGGAATACGTCTGGGTCAGAGGTTCGGAGGAGGAGTTCGATGTGCATCTGGCCACGCGGCTATTGGTGGACGGTATCGACGATCAGTTCGACCAAGCCACCGTCGTTTCGGACGATGCGGGCTTGCCAGTGCAATGCGTTATGTTCGCGACGAGCCTGCCTTGCGTGTCGCGTAAGGCTATTCGTACCCCGGCAACACAGGCCCCGGCGCCCCATGGGATGCGGCTAACGCAGGTAGACGCATCTGGAAGCGCCATCTAGGGCGGAGCCAATTCTCCGAAACACTGGCGGATGAGCACGGTACCATCCGGATGACGCAGGGTTGGTAACGTGCGTCCGCGTGCAATCCAGAACTACGGGGAGGCTGTCAGACAGCACCCACGCCTAGCGGTGCCCGCGGCGTGTTTGACACTCCGCGCGGCGAATTGCTACAATTGCGCCCGTCGTCTAATGACGATTCCGCAATGAAGGGGAGTAGTAGGGGCCACCGCGCCTCAGCGAGCCGGCGATTGGTGAGAGGCCGGCGGAAGCAGGTACTCTGAACTCGCCCCGGAGCGGCCAGCCTGAAGCAGCAGTAGGGCGGCGGAGCGCACCGTTACGGCGCAAACCGAGGGCCCTCTTGCATGAGATGCAAGGGGGAACGTGGGTGGTACCGCGGGCACTTTGTCCCGTCCCATGTGCTGGGACGGGATTTTTGTATGCGGTTGCATGTGAGGTAGCATGCGGTTGAGCGGCGGACAGATGGTGTGCGAGGCGCTGCTGCGCGAGGGTGTCGACGTGGCGTTCGGCCTGCCGGGCGGGGCCATCCTGCCTCTCTATCAGGTGCTGCCCGAGTACCCTCAGCTCAAGCACGTGCTGGTCCGCCATGAGCAGAACGCCGGCCACGCTGCCGACGGCTACGCGCGCGCAACCGGCAAGGTAGGTGTCGCAATCGCTACCTCGGGGCCCGGCGCGACCAACCTCGTCACGCCGCTCGCTACTGCGATGATGGACTCAGTCCCCATGGTCGCCGTTACGGGGCAGGTGCCGCGCGGAGCAATCGGACGGGACGCTTTCCAGGAGACGGACACGACCGGCATTACGCTGCCCGTCACCAAGCACAACTACCTCGTCATGGACACAGCGGAGTTGCCCGGCGTGCTGAAGGAGGCGTTTCACATCGCCCGCACCGGACGCCCCGGCCCTGTGCTCATCGACCTCCCGCGCGACGTACAGACGGATGTGGCCGATTTCGACTATCCGGACGAGGTCAACCTGCCCTCCTACCAGCCCACGATGGAAGGGCACAGCCAGATGGTTAAGCGCGCGGCCCGCCTCATCCGTGAGGCGCAGCGCCCGCTTATCCTCGCCGGTCATGGCGTCGTCATCTCGGGCGCATTCGCAGAGTTGAAGAATCTCGCCGAGAAGGCGCAACTGCCCGTCGTCACCACGCTGCTCGGCATCAGCAGCATGAACGAGGATCATGTGCTCACCCTCGGTATGCCTGGGATGCACGGTTGGGCGCATATCAACTGGGCCATCGACCGCGCCGATCTGCTCATTGCCGTCGGGATGCGCTTCGACGATCGCGTCACGGGCCGCATCAGCACGTTCGCGCCCAACGCCCAAGTTATTCACATTGACATCGACCCTGCGGAGGTCGGCAAGAACGTCCGCGTGACGGTGCCTATCGTCGGCGACGCCAAGCGCGTACTTCACGCACTTGAGCGCGAGGTCGAGCCGCAGACGCACACCGAATGGCTGCAAGAGATCGACCGCTTGCGCGATGAGCATCCCTCCGATCGCTTACCAGAGTCTGACCGCCTGCTGCCGCAGTACGTGGTTCGCGAGATATCGGATGCGACCGATGGCAATGCCATCGTCGTCACCGGCGTCGGCCAGCACCAGATGTGGGCCGCGCAGCATTACCGCTTCAAAGAGCCCAATTCGTGGATTACCTCCGGCGGCCTGGGCACCATGGGCTTTGAGGTGCCCGCCGCAATGGGCGCCGCAATCGGACGTCCCGACAAGGTGGTCTGGAGCATCGCCGGTGACGGCGGCTTCCAGATGACCATGTCGGAGCTGGCTACCATCGTGGAACACCGCGTGCCCGTGAAGTTCGCCATTCTCAACAACAACTTTCTGGGCCTGGTGCGCCAGCTCCAAGACCTCTTCCACGACCGTAATCGTGTTGCCGTCGAGTACAGCGGCAACCCCGACTTCGTGCGCCTGGCCGAGGCGTACGGCATCTGGGCCGCCCGCGTCACCGACCGCGCCAAGGTGCGCGAGGCCGTCGACGATGCGATGGCCGTCGATGGGCCGGCGCTTATCGACTTCCGGGTCGAACCGGAGGAGAACGTCTACCCTCACCTGCCCGCGGGCGAGAGCGTGGCGGAGATGCTCGAAGGGCCGCTCGGAGAGGGAGAGCGCGCATGGCGGTAGACAGCAAGGCCGAGACCCACACCATTACTGCGCTCGTCCACGACAAGCCGGGCGTGCTCACGCGCGTCTCCGGCCTCTTCCGCCGGCGCGGATTCAATATCTCAAACCTCGCCGTTGGACACAGCGAGGTGCAGGGCCTCTCGCGCATGACGTTCGCCGTCGAAGGCGATGACTACGTCGTCGAGCAGGTAACCAAGCAGCTCTACAAGCTCATCGACGTCGTGCGCGTGAACGACATATCGCAAGAGAGCATCGTTGCGCGAGAACTGGCGCTCATCAAGGTACGTACCACCCCGCAGACGCGCGCCGAAGTGCTGGAGATAGTCGACATCTTCAGGGCGCACGTCGTCGACGTCGGCGCGGGCGTCGTGATCGTCGAGGTTACGGGCGACGAGGAGAAGGTGAACGCCCTCATCCAACTGGTGAAGCCGTTCGGCATCAGAGAGATCATGCGGACGGGCAGCGTGGCGATGTCGCGCGGCGCCCCAGCGACGGGTTCGCGAAAGCGGACCCTCGAAAACGTCGATCAAAGCGCGCCCGACGCCGAGGTAGTTCCCTAGCGGCGCGGGCGCTGACATGAAGCACATGCGAATTTAGGAGGGGATGGGATGGCAACCATTTACTACGAGAAGGACGTAGACCCAGCGAGGCTGCAAGGCAAGCGCGTCGGGGTCATGGGCTACGGCTCGCAGGGCCACGCGCACGCTCTCAACTTGCGCGACAACGGCGTCGACGTCATTGTCGGCCTCTACGAGGGCTCGTCAAGCCGAGCCAAGGCGGAGGCCGAAGGCCTGTCCGTCGGGCTGCCGGAGGAGGTGACCAAGGCGTCCGATTTCATCATGGTGCTCGTCCCCGACCACGTGCAGCGCTCGCTTTACGAGAGCGCCATCGAGCCCCACCTCGACTCCTCCAAGACGCTGATGTTCGCGCACGGCTTCAATATCCACTTCCGTGAGATCGTGCCGCCCGACAGCGTCGATGTCTCGATGATTGCGCCTAAGGCGCCGGGCCACCGCATGCGCGAAATCTTCACACAGGGATCTGGCGTTCCCGCGCTCGTTGCCATACAGCAGGACGCCAGCGGCGAGGCGCTGCCGAACGCGCTCGCCTACGGCGCCGGCGTCGGGTGCATGCGCGCAGGCATCGTCGCGACCACCTTCCAAGAGGAGACGGAGACGGACCTGTTCGGCGAACAGTCGGTGCTGTGCGGCGGTACGTCCGCCCTCGTCAAGACTGCATTCGAGACGCTCGTCGAGGCTGGCTACCAGCCCGAAATTGCGTACTTCGAGGTGCTGCACGAGTTGAAGCTCATCGTCGACCTGATGTACGAGGGCGGCCTCAAGTACATGCGCTACTCGGTGAGCGACACGGCGGAGTTCGGCGACTACAGCCGGGGACCTGTCGTCATCGACGACCGTGTCCGCCAGTCCATGAAGAGTGTGCTTGCGCAGATCCAGGACGGCACATTCGCGCGCGAGTGGATTGCGGAGAACCACGAGGGGCGCCACCGCTTCGACCAGCTCCGCGAGCAGGACGCCAACCACCAGATAGAGGAGGTTGGCGCGCGCCTGCGCGAGATGATGACCTTCCTGAAGCAAAAGTAGAGGCTTCGATTACACGGCGTAGGAGCAAGCCAGAGGACGCGGAGTAGGGCAATGGATGACAGAGTCTTGATTTTTGATACGACACTGCGCGACGGCGAGCAGTCTGCGGGGACTGCAATGACCGTGGAAGAGAAGGTGGAGATTGCCAAGCAGCTGGAGCGGCTCGGCGTCGATGTCATCGAGGCCGGCTTCCCGGTGTCCTCACCCGGCGATTTCGAGGCGGTGCAGCGCGTCGCACGCGAGGTGCGCACGCCCATCATTGCCGCCCTTTCTCATGCAAAGGAGGGCGCCATCGACCGCGCCGCCGAGGCGCTGCGCGACGCCGCCAACCCGCGCATCCACGTCTTCCTCTCCTCCTCTGACAACCACCTAATGAACCAGCTTCGCAAGAACCGGGAGGAGGTCGTCGAGATGGCGGTCACCTCCGTTCAGCGCGCGCGCGCCCATGTAGATGATGTCGAGTTCTCCCCTATGGACTCCAGCCGGACCGACCGCGAATTCCTCGCCTATCTGGTCAAGGCGGTCATCGAGGCAGGTGCGACGACCATCAACATCCCCGACACCGTCGGCTACGCCGTGCCTGCCCAGTTCACCGACCTACTGACCTATCTCATGGAGCAGGCGCCCGAGCTGGGTAACAGCGTTCGCCTCTCCGTCCACTGCCACGATGACTTGGGCATGGCGGTCGCCAACAGCCTTGCAGCGGTCAAGGTGGGTGCGCGGCAGGTGGAAGGTTGCATCAATGGCATCGGCGAGCGAGCGGGCAACTGCGCGCTGGAAGAAGTCATCATGGCGCTGCGCACCCGCAGCGACTACTTCGGCGCCGACACCAGCGTCAACACCAAGCAGCTCTTCACCACGAGCCGCATGGTCAGCCAGATCACAGGCTTCCCCGTCCAGCCCAACAAGGCCATCGTCGGGCGCAACGCCTTCCGCCACGCATCCGGCATCCACCAGGACGGCCTCATCAAGGAGCGCTCTACCTACGAGATCATTGACCCGAACGCCGTCGGCGTGCCGCGCAGCGAGCTCGTTCTCGGCAAACTCAGCGGCAGCCACGGCCTGCGCGCACGCCTCAACGAGCTGGGCTATTCCCCCACCGATGACGAGATGGCGTCGCTCTACGAGGAGTTCAAGGGGCTGGCCGACAAGAAGCGCGAGGTCACCGACCGCGACCTCATCGCACTGATGAGCGGCCACGCCGTCGCCATCGATCAGACCTACGGCCTCGAGCACGTTCAGGTAACCTGCGGCGACCGCGAGGTGCCAACCGCCACCGTGGTCCTGACCGACAACGAGGGCGGTCAGTTCACTGACGCCGCCACAGGAACCGGGCCGGTCGATGCCGTCTACAAAGCCATCAACCGCATCGTTCACGTTCCGAACGAACTCACGGAGTTCAGCGTCAACGCGGTGACGGAGGGTATCGATGCCATGGGCGAAGTGAGCATTCGCATTGAGCAGGATGGGCGCACCTACATCGGACGCGCCACGGACACCGACATCATCGTCGCCGCCGCCAAGGCCTACATGAACGCCCTTAACCGCCTCATCTCGATGGGTGACACCACCAAGACGCCTGAAGCCGCAGGCGCGGTGTAGCGCCGCTGCCCAACGCAGAGGCCCCGCTTCTGCGGGGCCTCGTGGTGTGCTGTTCGGCGGGCGGCGCCTAGCCGGCGGCCGACAGCGACTCCATCCGCTCCTGTACCTGCATCTTGAGGGCCGAGATGTCATCGATGCCGATACCGGATGCGCCTACGGCCTTGTTGTCGTAGAGCAACTCGCCGTCGACGTAGACCTCGAAGCGGCCCGCTCCCACCGGCGTGAGCGTTATGCCAGCGCCGGAGCCTAGGGCGTTGTAAAGCTCGGATGCCGTCCAGGCAGCCATCGGTAGCTTCCCTCAAGGGAGGCAGTAGCGGATGTCCACCTGCACAGCGCCCGCCAGTTCTTCCGTCGAGCGGTCGGACATTGGAGACCTCCTGTGCGATTTGGCGCCTATGCTAGCAGACCCCGCAAGGTGCGCAAGCAAAGAGTGGCGCGCGACCGCGTAAGCAGGCACAATCACCCTTATGCCCCCACCCACGGTCAATCTCATTGGCATCGAAGGCCTGCCTGAGTGCAAGGCCGGCGACGACCTCGGCGCTCTCATCGTCGACGCTGCCCGTGCGCAGAGCACGCCGCTGGCGGACGGCGACGTGCTCGTCGTCACGCAAAAGGTCGTCTCCAAGGTGGAGGGGCGCGTCGTCGACCTGCTTGATGTGACGCCGTCGGCGTTCGCGCGTACATACGCGGAGGCTTGGGAGAAGGATGCGCGCGTCGTCGAGGTCGTCCTCCGCGAGGCAGTGCGCATCGTGCGCATGGACGGCGGCGTGCTGCTGACCGAGACGCGCCACGGCTTCCGATGCGCCAACTCCGGCGTTGACGCCTCCAATGCGGGCGGGAGTGAGCTTGCCGTTCTGCTGCCGGAGGACCCCGATGCATCCGCCCGAGCCATACGCACGCGCGTGCGCACGCTCGCCGGGGTCGATGTTGCAGTCGTCATCAGCGACACGTTCGGCAGGCCGTGGCGCGAGGGTGCGGAGAACGTCGCCATCGGCGTAGCCGGTCTCGAGGCGCTGCTCGATTACCGCGGCCAGTACGACGCCGATGGACGCGAGCTGCACTCGACGCAAATCGCGGTGGCAGACGAACTGGCCGCCTCGGCCGAACTCGTGACGAACAAGCTGACGCGCGTGCCCGTCGCGCTGATTCGCGGCTACCCCTATGCTCCCAGCGACGCCGGCATCGCGCCCCTCATCCGTACGCGCGAGAATGACCTCTTCAGGTAGCTCTCCACCCCATGCGAGGGGGCTTATATACGAACCTACCACCAGTCCCTAGGCTGGGAGCCGGATGGCGTTGGGGGTAGCGGCTTGGCTACCCGTTCCATGGCTTGGGTTGGTAGTCCCCGCACCAGTCGGTGGCCAGCACTCGTGGGAATTCCCACAGAGGGCTTGGCCGAGTGTTGTCTACTATGACTACCGGTGGATGCAGCCTGCATATAAGCATCCCCTCATACTCACGAGCACCGCCATCCGTAGTCGGGATTCTATGGGTGCCGACGAACCGGCAAGTAGAGCACTGGTTTGGCCGTTCGGTGGTCACGTGTCACTCTTGGCTGAGCCGTTCGTGCCCATCCAGTCTTGGAGCAAGTCGATAGCCAAGTCTATGCGGTCATTGGTGTAGACGAGTTTCGCGTCGATGCCATCGAGCCGCTTGTTGGCGAGGCCAAGGTGCTTTTCGACCTTGCCGATACGCTTGTCCATCTTGTCGAGGCGTACGGCGATTCTGCCGTTAGCGGTCTCAAGGCTGGTGATGCGCTCTTCGTGGGTGGTCATGGTTAGCTGTCACCCTTGTCCTTCTTCGGCTTGGGCTTGACCAGCGCCTTGATGACATTCTCGAACGAATCGGGAATGGGCGGAATGACCTTGGGTGTGGGTATGCGCTTGGGGTCAGCCATCACTGGGTTCCTCTTGATTGGGATTATGGCATTGGCAGGGGTGAGCGTCAATTTGACTTTGCCTCCGGTGCCGGGGGAAGATGCCCGCGCTACAGACGCCTTCCTATGGACGGGTGGGGCCTTCTTGGGCCTCCTTGTCGGTACCCATAGGGTTGCGGCGTCTGTAGCAAGAGTCCTGCCCTGCCGCAAGGAGGCACCCTATGTGTCGACTCCTGCTACCCGCTCTACTGCTCATCCTGCTTGGCGTCTTGGGGTGTTCAGAGGGCCTCACCGATGACGATGTACGCCAGATAGTACGGGAGGAGTCAGGGCAACTGCGCGGCCCGCAAGGTGAACAGGGAGTGCGAGGGCCACGCGGGGATACGGGGCCGCAGGGTGAGCGGGGAGAACAAGGCCCTCAGGGCGAGCAGGGCGCAAAGGGTGAGAAGGGCGAAAGGGGTGCTCGCGGCATCCAAGGCATCCCGGGCAACACAGGCCCAAGGGGAGACAAGGGGGAAACCGGCCCGCAAGGCCCACCTGGGCCAGTTGCCACCCCAGTAGTGGCAGGACCAACTCCGCGTGCCACAGCAACGTCCACACCCCGCCCAAGACCTACACCTACTCCTCGTCCACGTGCCACAGCCACCCCGACGCCTAGACCAGTGTGCCCAACGGCAGCGGAACGGGTGTACTTCATGGAGGTTTATCAGCAGGCCGAGGCTATCCAGTCCAGCCTGCAAACGATAATCCAGCTCGTCAACAGTATTGATTTCGACAACCAGGCTTGGCGTTCCGAGATGTTCGGTGCCCTAGCGGTCATGCAAGCGTCAGCGAACATCATGGGAGGACTGCAAGCGCCGTCTTCTGTACGTGCAGTGGCGGCAAGAGTACGGAGTGTGGCAAGCGTGGCAGAGCAGGCGTCGATACACCTTACCAACGGCATTGCCGACCTCGATGTCGATGAGGTCCGGCGCGGCAACTCCTACATGGACAGGTTGCCGGGCGAACTCTCAGGTGCCACGGCTGCGCTGCAAGCACACTGCCGGTAAGGTTGGGCTGGACTACCTAGGAGGTGAATACCATGGCGACTGATGAACTGCTAAGGATGCGAGGGAATGTTCACGCCCTAGTGTACGCTTTCGAGGTTCACCTATGGCACACCATGGCGTGGTTCGTGCGGGGGGATTCAGTCTCGGTGGATAAGGTGATCACTGAGTTGCGGGCGGGACTCGAAGAATTTACGACCCGCGTCGCTACGGACGAGACAGCAGGGGCCGAAGTGGACGGTTATCGGGAGGTAATTGCCAAACTGACCGACAACCTTGGACGGCTTACGGACCCAGCGACGGACGATTCTTCCTAATTCCATTTGCTCTCTCCTCTAAGATGGTGTTGACTTGGTGTGGGATGGTCGGGCTAAGCCGTCAGGTCTTCATACTTGAGGCGCTTGCCCACCAGACCCGCCATGATGCGGCGAATCTGATCTAGGGTGTCGCTCCGGCGGTCGTTGTGCCGTCCTGCGAACTCCCCGACATACCTACCTAGGTGCTTCTCACTCATCCAATGGTAGGTGCCGTGATAGCCACGCTTGAGCATCGACCAGAACGACTCCATGCCGTTCGTGTGTGCCATGCCTTCGACGTACTGGCCCACTGAGTGGCGTACGGTCGAATGAGGACGTGGTATGCCCTGGTAGCCAGCGTGGTCATCGGTGTAGACCGTTGCGCTTGGCTCGGTCTGGTCAACCACGAAGCCTTGGAGCGTTGCCTTGTCCGTTCCGCTCACGTGGGCAACCGCGACCCTGCCACTCTCCCGGTCTCGTACGCCCACGACTGGCGCTTTGCCGACTGGACCTCGTCCCGCGCGCAACCTTTTGCGCCCATGCTTGTTCTTCTCAAGCCCGCCGATGAACGTCTCATCCGCTTCGACTGGGCCAGCGAACGGGGTATCAGCTGCGCCCCACGTCTCGCGTATCCGGTGCGCCATGAACCAAGCGGTCTTCTGCGTCACCCCAAGGTCACGGTGCAACTTCATGCTCGATACGCCCTTGAGGTTCGTGGTCATGAGGTACGCAGCCAATGCCCACTTGGTGAGCGGCAACTTGGATGCTTCCATCGCCGTACCCGTCTTGACCGAGAAGTCCTTGTGGCAATCCCCACACCTGAACGGCAGGGGCTTGCGGTCAGGGCGCTCGCCGATGCTCAGCGAGCCACAATGCGGGCAGGCTATCCCGTCCGGCCAACGGGCCTCGATGAACATCCGCTCTACGGCTTGCTCATCCGTGAATAGTGCCATCGCATCGGGCATGGTCAGCCCCTTGCGGTAGTACTTGCCGGGTGCTTTGCGTGCCATCCGTCTCACTCCTTTCGGACAAAAAGAGAGGCCCGGGTGTGTTGGTACCCGGGCCTCTACATGGCCTACGTGGTCTCTCTATGTGTGTTCACCTTACCACCGAGGCGGTGATTCTTGAAGTCGTGGTAGGGCGTGTGCTGTGTCGTAAGCGCTCAGCGCGTTTCCTCTGCAAGGTGCATGTGAAACTCCAAGCGGTCGCGCAGGACGTCGACTGCCTCTCTGTCCAACGCGCACGACACGTAAACATCAGGGTCTTGGTTCAACTGGATTGACAGTATCACGCGCTTGTCGCTTGGATGTGTCGATACCTTGATACCAAGAATACCCGGGATGTGGGTTTCGCTGGGTCCAGCCATCTAATGCTTCTCCTCTCGACCCTGTGATGATGCGTCCTCTCTTATTGTCTCCTGGTTGGGGATTCGCAGGGTGACGACAACCTTCTCCTTGTGCAGTTCGGGAAAGCGCCGGAGGACATCGGTAAAGCACTTGAGTGCCGTGAGGTCTACCTCATTGTTGCCCCAGAACTCCTGGCACCACGGGCACCGATTGGGGAAGGGACGGAAGTTGGCATCGAGCCCTTGCCCGATCTCCCGCTCGCACTTCTTGCAGGTGATGTAGATGGCGTCGATATCGTCTAGGCCGATGCGAATATGGGTTTCGCGTGTCATGGCCATGAGGGTAGTCCTCCTTTCGGGTCATGTCGAGCGAGAGGAGTGTTTGGCTAAGGCGTTCGGTCAAGCAGGTCGGCAATGGCGCTTTGTCGAGGTGCATCATGCCCTAGGCCCTTAATGACAAATGGGGATTGACACCCCAGCACCCCTTCGAGTAAATCCTCTGTTCGTGGAAACCATCCGGGAGGTGAAAGCCTTGCTTGGGCGATTTTCACGAAGTTCGCCGGTTACGTGGTAGGTGGTAGGGTTGCTCCCTGCCACTGCGATGCGGTGAGTGTCCACCTTCGCCCCACTCGCGGGGTGGGCATAATCGCTAGTGGTGCGTCCCAGTGATGGGGGAACCTATCGTCCAACGCTGTGGGGATTAGGGTAGCCACAGCGCCGATGGTGGAAGGTCGTGCGAACCCAGGTCACGGGGGCCAGTGGGTGTGCCTAGCAAGCCCCCTCTGTAACCCCCGCGACCGTCTGAAGGTACCCCAACCAGGGATTGGTGCGATAGAAGTGCAAAGACTCACTACCTTCCTACTCTCTGTCTGCGCCATAGCGGCGCTGCTGGCTTTCCTATTCTCGTTCGGGACTCTCCAGCCACAGAGGAGAATCCATCGGGGCATGCTGGGCTCTATGCACCCCTCATTGCACTATTCACAGCAATGGGCGCACTCCTCCAAAAGGTCTCGGGAACCCGACTGTGGTGGTACGATATCTGCATAGCACTGGGCGTACTAGGCAGCGCCTACCTCTGGTTGGCCGAAGCGACCAGCGCTCATCCGGCCAATCCGTTGCTGCCTGCTCTCCCATTGTTGCTCTTTGTTGTAGCTGCGTTCATCGTAGGCATGATGTGGTGGGCCATTCCTAGACCGCGATCCAACCCTCCGGCCTAAGCGAGGGTTTGGTAGGTTCGTATATAAGCCCCCATGCGAGAGGGTGTGAGCGTCTTCACCTCTCCCGGGGTGAGGGGAGCGCGCCAGGGAGAGAACCATGCGCCCCTTTGGCCATTCCTGCATAAGCAGCAATCTGAGCGCTGAGTGCTCGAATCCCTTATGTGGCGCAACCGCCGCCAGCCTCCCTCTCCCGAGGGGAGGCGGAGTGCGCAGCGCAGCGCCCCACCCATTTGCTACAATCTGCACTCTCTGCGGGAGGGCGCAGCGGCATGGCGACGCAAATGGGGCAGAAGGTCAGCTACGGCGACGGCGCACCGCAGTTCATGGTAACGCGCGGCGGAGACGCTGACCTCGATTACGAGACCGGCGGCGATGGCTTTCAGCTGGGAAAGCGCTACGAGTCGGAGGCGTCTGGCATCACCGTCCTCTGTACCAAGCCCGGCCCCGGTCGTCTAAGTGTCGCAGGCGAGCCTCTCACTCTGATGGCGCAAAAGAAGCTGCCGTCGTCCGACTAAGGAGAACTTACCCCGGCCTTACCTGACGCGACGCAGAACGGCGACGACCTTGCCCTGCACCTCGACATCTTCAGCAGGGACGATGATGGGCGACATCGTGGTGTTGGCCGGCTGCAACCGCACGTAAGGCCCGTCGCTGTAGAAGTGCTTCAGCGTCGCCTCTTCACGCGACTTGATCCATGCCGCCACCATCTCGCCGTTGCTGGCCGTCCGCACCGGGCGCAGCACTACCAGGTCGCCGTCGTCGATGAGCGAGTCGATCATCGACTGTCCCTTCACGCGCACGGCGAATAGTCCACCGGCGTCGCGCGGCACCAGTTCAGGCGGTAACGTCACGCGCTCCGTG
>DAOUJX010000046.1:0-35935 GCA_034422075.1 Dehalococcoidia bacterium | reverse complement strand
CGTTGGCCATGCCCTCGGCGTCCAGCTTCGCAATCTTGCCCGCAGCCAGGGCCGCCGAGAGCGTCGACAGCGTGCCGGTCGTGTGCCAGCCCAGCAAATAGTGCGTCGGCATGACCGCAAGCGCGAGCCTCGCGACGCCCTCGTGCGCGTAGACAAATGCCTCCAGCAAGTCGCGGCCCGTCGCGCCTACCTCCTCGCCAAGCGCAATCGCCGCGGGCACCGCAGAGCCACTGGAGTGCGCGATGGTGAGGAAGGAGGTGTCGTCGTAGTCGAGCGCATGAGCACTAACGCCATTTGCGAATGCGGCAACAGCTGGAGCCCACCGCTCGTCCTTCCCAAGCACATGCGAGTCGCCGCCGTTTGCGCCAAGGCTGTGGGCATAGCGCATCGCAATTTCCGACGCCGGCAGCGTCGTGCCTGCAACGGCCACACCGAGCGTGTCGAGGAACAGCAGCTTGGCGAACTGCCGTGTCCTTTGGGGCACATCGTCCAGCGAGGCTTCGGCAACGTATCGGGTAAGGTCACGGGTTACGGGCATTCTCTTGGCTCCTAGTACACATGTGGGACTCTGCCAGTAGCGGAATGATAGACATTGCGCATCAGGCCTGCTTACGGCGCGTGAAGAGCAGTCCGCTCCAAGTACGGTCCAGCGCCGCAATTTTGTAGTCGACCAGGCCGGCGGCCAGACCTGCTTCGCGGACCGCCTGCTGTGTGACGTCCGCCGAAACTCCCGACTTCTGCTTGGGCCACGCGATCCACAACCCGCCGCGCTCCGCGACAGCCTCGGCGGCACGGGGCAGGCCCTCCTCCAACCGATCGCGAGAGTGCACAAACCAGATGGCGAGCGGACCTGGCTCCGCCCTATCGCATACTAGCGATGCTCCCTCAGGCAACTGCCCCAGGGTGGTCGCAAATGACTCCGGCGCATCCAGCAGTGCCACCGTCATACCGGGCTTGATGCCCAGCTTCTTGGGCAGCGGAGTCCCCGAGTACCCTGCGAACAGCGATTCCGGCACCACCGGCGACTCCGGCGGGTGCGCAATAGCCTCGGCAAGTGCGCTCTCGATCTCTTCCCAAGCGGCGAACGCAGCGTCCGGCAGTACCTCGCGCAGCGCAGCGGCCTTGGCCGGCTCGCCGCCTGCGAAAACCATCGGCACGCGGCGGGTGGCCTTACGCGTCCGCAGCGCTATCGCCAGTTCTCTCATATGGGACGGCACACGGGTGATATCGAAGACGAAGGCATCAGGTGGGGTCAGCCATACCCTCTTGAGCGCCTCACGATCGTCCAAGGGCTCGAAGGCTACGTCGTAGCCCAGCGCAGACAGAGCCACTATACGGGCCTGCGCCTCCAGCGGTCGCAGGTGGAGTAAGCGCACTCGTGGCACGGCTAGCGCACCTCAGCTCCGCGTGGTCTCATCGCCTCAACTATGGCCAATGGCCTGCTCAGATGCATACGAGACGGCAGTCTGGTCCTCGCGCTGGGCGCTGGAACAGTGTTGACGGACTCCGACTGCCTAGTCACGCTCAGGGCTGTCAGCCATTCCGGCCGATCGGGCCTCGATCCTGGCAAGAATGTCTCGAATCTCGGTCAAGATCTCTGGTACGGAGCCATCCTGAGCCGGCGAGGCCTCCTCGCCGCCCAAGACCTTCTGTCGTTGGTGCAGTATCAGGTCGCGGAACTCGGCTGCGCCGATCACGCCAATGAGGTCCCCCTCGCTGCTGGCGTTTGGGCCCGACTGACCCGCAGTCTCCAACCGGATCCCGCGTAAGCCGTAGTGGCGCATGAGAGGGCCGTCGTGCAAACGAACATCGGTGATTCTGTTGAGAGGAATGGTCGATTCCTTGCGAAAGAAGACGCCCTTGCGTATTTCGACCGCATTTGTGGTGAGGCGAGCGGAGATGCGCCGGAGGTATTCCGGGTGATACCAGAGGCTGAACAGGAGCACGAACGGAATGAACAGGATGCCGGCAATCGTGACGAGGGACCATAGGACAAGCGTTACTCTGCCATGGACGACGACCTTCGGATCGAAGCTGGCTTCGTACAGTATTTCTCCCGTAACGCCATGGTTGTCGTGGTTGCCCATTCTCAATGCCTCTTCCAGCGACCCAACCATATCACTCACCACTCGGCCATCTTGCGAAATCCGCACGTGGTTCGCCGTCGCCCCATCCCTCCTTTGACCCCAATGGCGCGGCGGGCTAACCTGACCGCGGCGCAATACCGCACAGGGAGGGAGCCGCATGCCGGACGTAACGGCGATGGAGACGACCGTACACCAACTCTTAGAAGCGTTTGGGCGTCAGGACGCAGAAGCGACGGGAGCGCTCCACGCGCCCGACTCCGTGGTCTATGACCCCGGCCATCCTGAACCGCTGCGTGGTCGCCAGGCGATTCGGGACGAGGCGCAGGCATGGTTCACCGCCGCACCCGATACGACGATGGAGGCGGTACGGCTCTGGTCAAGCGCCGAGGGCGTCGCCGCCGAGGTGGTGATACGCGGCCACCAAACGGGCCCACTTGGCGACATTCCTCCGACCAATATGGAATTCATACAACGCGCAGTCGCAGTCTGGCGTTTCAACGACGACGGCCTCATCACCGAGGAAGTCCGCTACTACACACCCGGCGACCTACTGAACCAACTGGGCCGCGATTGACCCACCCTGCCACCCTCGTTAGCCTGCTACCCACACAGGCAACAGGAGGGCAGCCCATGAAACTCGAAGGCAAGGTAGCCGTCATCACAGGGGTGGGGCCGAACATCGGCCGGGCAGTGGCGCTGGAGTTCGCGCGCGAGGGCGCAAGGGTCGCCGTCAACCACCGCAGGCCCGAGCAGGCCGATAGCACCGTTGCGATGATTCGCGACGCGGGCGGGCAAGCCATGGCCATCCCTTCTCAAGTCGCGGACGAGGACGCCGTGCGCGCCGCTATCGCGCAGGTGGTCGATGCGTGGGGCCAGGTTGACGTCCTCGTGAACAATGCCGCCCAGATCAATCCCAAAGGCGTGCTCGACATGCCTTACGGGGAGTTCAAGGAGCAAGTCTCCTCCATGGTGGACGGCACGTTCATCTGGACCAAGTACGCTGCCCAGTCGATGGTGGAGAAGGGCGTCAAGGGCAGCATTATCAACGTCGTGACCTGCGCCGCATGGCAAGGCGAGCCCGGCAACATCGGCTACTGCACCGCTAAGGCGGGCGTCGTCAACTTCACGCGCTCGGCAGCGATGGAACTGGCAGAGTATGGCATCCGGGTCAACAACATGACGCCGACAGCCACGCAGCCGGAAGACGAAGAGGCGCTCGCGCGCCGCGCCGTGCGGGCCCGCTCGCGACCTCAGCGCAAGCACCTGATGGAGTACGCCGCCATTCCGCTTGGGCGCATGCCGAAGCCGAGCGACTATACGCCTGCGTTCGTCTACCTGGCGTCGGACGATTCAGCCATGGTCACGGGCACGAACCTGTCGGTCGACGGCGGCGTGCTGGCGAAGTACTGGCCGTGGTACCCGCCGGTGGCGTAGGCCTCCAGCTTTGACGCCTAGCCTTCCTACCGATAACCTCGGCCTGCCGAGAACGTACGAAGAAGGTAACCATGGCCCGTATGCCGTATATCGACCCGCTTGAGTCCTCCACCGCCCAGTACAAACTGCTCGCATGGGAGGGGCCGCGCCGCATGTTGGAATGGAGGCTCGCCGCAGGCGAGAGCGACACGCTGCACTCCCACCAAGAGTCGCTGCTCTACTTCATCAAAGGCGGCAAGATACGCCTGCATGAGCGCAAGGCCGATTCGCGTGACGTGGAGGTTGCAGACGGCGACACCATGGCTTACGACCCATGGACGGGCCGCGTCGAGAACATCGGCGGTACGGACATCCATGCCATCCTGTTCGAGGTGCAGTCGGTGCGGTCGTCTGCGGGGGGGTAGCAGCGGGGAGTACATTGCGCGCGGACGCTGGCGGTTGTATGGTGCGCGCGGAGGGTGGCGCAAGTCTAAGCGCCTGCCCAATTACGGAGGGGATACATGGCAGTGCTACCCGATCTCTCGAAGTACGAGAACTACGAGGAATTGACCCAGGGGAAGGTACGCTACTTGGAGGCAGGCTCCGGGCGGAACATGCTCCTGCTGCACGGCATGGGCGTGTACACCTCGTGCCTCACGTTCCAGTTCATGTTCGAGCAACTGGCGGAGAAGTACCACGTCGTCGCGCCTGACTACCTTGGCTTCGGTATGAGCGACCGCGTACTGGGCAACGGCCCGACCTTCGACGTCATCGTAGACGGCCTCCGCGAGCTCATGGACAAGAAGGGGATCGATTCCGCCGTCGTCGTCGGCCACAGCGCAGGCCCGTGGTTTGGCGGCATCCTGGCCTACGAGAGCCCCGATCGCGTGGAAGCGCTCATCGGCATCGGTTCCGCGGGCATGAACGTCACGCCCGTCGCATCCGTGGGCCGCTACCAGGAGCCGACGATTGAGAGCGCGAAGGCCGCGAACATGAACTCGGTCTACGAGGGCTCGCAGTTCACCGAAGAGATGGCAGGAGAGATGGCGGGGCAGATGATCGCCCTAGCGACCCGCGAAGGCGCCTTCGGCGGCCTCAAGCCGCTGGTCGACCAGATGGCCAACCCCGACACCCGCAAGTCGTACCTGCTCCAGCGTCGCATGCCTTACATGAAGATGCCCGTCCTCTTCATCTGGGGCGAGTCCGAGGGCATGGAGCCACACCCGACTTGGACCGAGGAGTGGGAGAGCACCGACGGCAACCCCGGCAACGGGTCCAAGCCGTGGGTGGCGCCCGACATGAAGTTCGAGCTGATCTCGGACGCGACGCACAACGTCCATTGGGAGAAGCCCGACCTCGTCATCAAGATGATCGAGGACTTCGTCGGCTAGACGCATATCAGACGTAATGACGAAGCGTACGGGATGGCCTGTTGGTCATCCCGTACTCATTCTAGGAGGGCGCACATGAAGATCACACGGGTGCATGCGACCGTCCACAACCTGCCCGTCCCCGTGCCTTTGCTGGACTTTCCCATCCCGCGGCAACTGGTGTTCGTCACGGTGGAGACGGATGTCGGCGTCACTGGCTACGGCATGACGGGACCCATCCAGCGATTCGCGACGCGCGAGTTCATCAACCGCGAGATCGCGCCTAGGGTCACCGGCGAAGACCCTACGGAGACGGAGCGGATCTGGCACAGGTTGTACGTCGACCTCAATCCGCGCTCCCAGACAGGTGTATGGAGCTCCGGCGTGAGCGCGGTGGACATCGCTCTGTGGGATATCAAGGGCAAGTACCTTAACCAGCCCATTTGGCGGCTGCTGGGCGGCGCGCAGAAGACCGTGCCCGCCTACATCACGTTCGGCCTGCTTGAGTACGACACCGACCAGCTCGTCGAGGTTGCCAAGTCGTTCGTGGCGCAGGGAGAGGACAAACTGAAGATGGTGGTGGCCATCGACGACGCGAACGCACCGCTGGAGGACGCGCGGCGGGCGATCGCGGTGCGCGAGGCCGTCGGCAACGACGTGCAGCTGTCCATGGACGCCAACTACCTCTTCAACTTCACCAACGCGCTCAAACTGGCCAAGGCGGTCGAGGACCACAACATGGAGTGGTTCGAGGAGCCGGTTTACGGGAACGACGCGCGACTGCTCCACGACCTGCGGATGCGCACCAGCGTGCCAATATCCGCCGGACAGAACGAAGGCCATCGCTTCCGTTACCGCGAGCTGCTGGTCAACAACGCCGTCGACATCCTCCAGCCGAACGTCGTCTACTGCGGCGGCTTTACGGAAGGCGTGAAGGTTGCCGCTATGGCGCAGGCCTTCAATCTCGTCATCGCCAACGGGGGCGGATGGCCGCACATGAACATGCACCTACAGGCCGCCATGTCCAACGGCTGGCGTGTCGAGTACCACTATCCCATGTGGAAGGCCGGCGAAATGATATTCGTCGACCCGCCGGGCCCGCACGGCGGCGCCATGACTATGACAGAGGAGCCCGGCCTAGGCCTCGAGCCGCGCTGGGATGCGCTGGAGGAATACCAGGAAGACTAGGCGTCGCTGGTTGGGCCCGTGTGGATCATCAGCACCGGAACCGGTGCGGCGTGTAGGATGTCGTCGGCAACCTTGCCGAAGGGCCGCTCCTCCCATCCCGAGCGTCCGTGAGACGCCATAACGATGAAGTCTGCGCCCGCCTGCTTGGCGGCTTCGACGATACGCGGGCCAGGGTCGCCCTGGTCAAGCGACGTATCGACTGCGATGTCATCGGTAGCCAACGCCATGGCCGCATCGCGCAGGTAAGCGCCCGCCTCGCCCTTGGGGAAGGGACGGAAGTCCCACGTCGGCCGCATGACCCGGCTCGCTGCTCCCTCGTCCGGCAGCCGCACGTGCAATAGCACGGCGCTTTCGGCCTTCGCACGTGCGGCGACAGACTGCGCGTAGGGAAGCGAGCGCTCCGCCCGCCCCGAGCCGTCTAGGGGGATGAGCAGACGCTTGACCTGGGGGTGTTCGAGGCGGCGGTAGTCGTCGGCTCGCACGAGCAGCACCGAGCGACCCGCCATCTGCATCACCAGTTCTGCTGTCCCGCCGGCGAGCCAGCGGTCGCTTCCCGACCACCCGTTGGCGGCCAGCACGACGAGGTCAACGTTCGACGCCTCGGCGACTTGGATAATGCGCTCGGCGACGAGGACACGCCCCGGTGGGCGTCCCGGCTCCGCATGGCCTACGGAGACCGCCTGGCTATGTAAGAGAGGCATCTGGCGCCCGGACGTGCGCCACCACTCCTCCAGCTCCGCCGCAGTGCGCGCGACGTACGCACGCCCACGCTCGAGCTCTTGCGGCTCATCCGTCTCGACGATGGTGAGCAGGATGACTTCATCGCCAGGCTCCGATTCTATGACGAGAGGGAGGAAGCCCAGGGCGGCCTCGGCGGTTAGCGAGCCATCAAGGGCTACCAACGCCTTGGAATAGAGGCGCACCCTGCCGCTCATCGCACTCACCGTCCCTGCCTCCCTCAGCTTGGCTGAATGCCCATACTACCCCAACCACTGGGCCGTCGCCCGGCGTGGTGCGAATGCGCGCGCAGTCGCGTACTATTGCACCAACCCGCGAGGAGGGAGCCCCATGAGCACGAGCACACAGCGCATAACGGCATCGATGCAGGCGTCCCAGCACGAGGCGTACCTAGATGACCCGACGCAAGCGCCGACGACGACCCGTGTGAAGAAGCTGCCGCTCTCAGCTGAGCAGCAGGCATGGGTCGAGAAGGCGTGGTCATACCTGGACGAAAAGACAGCCATCGACATCGACGTCGACCTCGTCAACATCTACAGTCCCACGGGATACGAGCGAGAGGTCAACAACTTCGTCGTCGACTACTGGAAGCGCGCCGGCGTGGAGTCGTTTTACCAGCAGATGGACGAGACGCAGGGAAACGCCATCGGCCTCCTCCGCGGCGACGGCACTGGCCCTACGTTGCTCATGAATTGTCCCATCGACACCCACTGGACGGGGAAACTGGAGGAGGACGGCTATCAGTGGGGTGACCCGATGCGGCGTGACAATATGCGCCCCGCCCAGGTGGAGGGACAAACGGTCATCGGTCTCGGCTCCAACAATGACAAGGGCATGGCCACGTCCATCATGATGGCGGTGTCGGCGCTGAATCGTGCGCAGGTGCCGCTGAAGGGCACGCTAATTGCGGCGACGCTTGCCGGCGGCGCGCCAGCAACATCGTCGGAGAGCGAGCCGCGCAAGAACATCGGCCTGTGCCAGGGCCTGATCCACTCGCTGAGCAACGGGCTGACGGGGGACTACGCACTGTTCCACAAGCCGGGCTACAACGTATCGTGGGAAGAGCCTGGGATGTGCTACTTCAAGGTGCGCGTCTATGGCGACCCAATGTACATGGCGAACGAGAGCCATTCGGAACGGCCCTACCGCGTGCTGACCGACACGGCGCGCATCGTCATGGCGCTCGACGACGCAGCGCAGGAGTACCGCGACCATGCAAGAGCGGGCACCTTCCGTCCGGCAATGGCCGTCGGCAGCCTGCGCGCAGGCGCTCCCGCCAAGCCCAACTGGTCGCCGGCCATATCGGAGCTGTTCCTCGACATCCGCCCTGCCCCGTGGACGGCGCCCATGGAGGTGAAGTACTGGTTCGACACCATCATGAACCGCATCGTCGACCAGAACCCCGGCATGCAGGTGGATTGGAACATGTTCGTCGCCATGCCCGGCGGGCGGACCTCCCCGGAGAACTGGATCATCCAGTCTTCCATTCGCGGCGTGCAGTTCTTGGAAGGCGACCAGTCGGACGAGTACCAGGGCGCAGGCGCGGGACAGACGGAGGCAGGCATCCTACGCACGTGGGGCATACCCACGGCGCGCATATCGGGCTCGCCGCCCAACCCAGAGTTGCCGGCCGACATCACCGGCTTCACGATGTCGGGGGCCTACGCGCCCTACCTCATCAAGGCGGCCAAGGTGATGATCTACGCGGCCGTCGACACGCTGACGCGAACGCGCGCGGAGACCGGTCTGCCTTACTAGCGAAGCAGCCGCCTACGAGGATGACGTACGCGACTGGCGCTGGTGGCGGTAGCGCGACACCTGGTCCGCGAATTCCTGCGGCGGGTGGATCATGCGCTCCTGCATCGTAAACAGGCCAATGACCAGCAGCGTCTGCCACGAGCGAAAGAGAATGTTGACGGCAATGGCCGCAATGATGGTGATGACCGCGCCGCCAAACCACTGGCCGTTGCTGAACGTGTAGAAGGCCGCGAGCCAAATCGTCCCCGCCAATGCAGCGGCAGAAACCGCCATGGACGCCCACAGCTGCGCGTAGTCCTCGTTAATCGGATGGCGCAGTATCCATCCCACCAAGCCTGCGAGCCCTGCCATCACGAAGTAGGCGATTACAGCGTGGAGGCCTATGCCGAACAGCGTGCCCCATAGGCCCCAGGGGAGCGCAAAGAAGGTCAGGAGAAAGCCAACGCCCCACCACTGCGCCGGGGTCTGCGGCCAGTCAACGATGTCGCGCGAGAGGCCGAGCGCTCCCAAGCCGCGCGGGCCCGGGTACCCGGGGTCACGGTTCATTCCAGATCCGATGTTGAACTTCACGTCGAACTCCTCTGGCTGACACTGCACTTGTAGCAGGAACAGCGCTCCATGGCAACTAGGTGGCCGATGGCGATTCCTTGACCGTCTAGGCGGGCGCGTGTAGCCTGCCGTCGCCGAGAGCCGCGCTCACAGCAGCAGCGGCGGGCACAGGAGGCGAGCAGTGGCGTTTAAGTGGAGCACGTCGGGAAAGACCCAAACGGGGCGCTTGACCTACGAAAACACCGAAAAGTACATCGACATAAACGGCATCAACATCCACTACCATGAGGCAGGAGAGGAGCACGAGGACACCATCGTCTTCCTGCACGGCGGTGGGCTCGGGGCTAGCGGCTGGTTCAATTTCTACCTGAACATCGAGCCCTTCTCCGAACACTTCCGGACAATCCTCATCGACATGCCCAACTTCGGGAAGTCGGACGCCCACGTCCATACGGACATCTCGCCGACGGAACTCGACGGCATGATCTTGAGCGAGCTGCTCAAGCGCAAGGGCATCGCCAAGGCCAGCCTCGTCGGCAACTCCAAAGGCGGCGGCGACGCCATCCACTTCTCGGTGCACTACAACGGCCAGCTCGATCTGCTGGTGCTGATGGGCGCTCGGACGGGGCCATCGCTGTTTGACCCTCTGCCCCATGAGGGCACGCGGCTGCTGGGCGAAATCCTGCGCGAGCCGACCAAGGAGAAGGTCGAGCGCGTGCTGCACCTGTTCGTCGCGGACGACTCCATCATCACCCCCGATTTCGTCGAAATGCGATGGAACGCCGTCATCGCGAACGAGGAGCACCGGCAGGCGCGGTTGAAGAGCCGCAACGCAAGTACAGACGCTTCGAACCTCACCCACCGCCTCTACGAGGTGAAGCAACCCGTATTCGTCGTCTTCGGAGCGATCGACCGCTTCGCCGCGCTCGACAGCAGCGTATCGCTGATGCGCCACTATCCGAACTCGGAGCTGTACGTCATCCGCAACAGCGGGCACTGGGCGCAGTGGGAGACGGCGGACGAGTTCAACTCGATGACGCTGGCGTGGGCGCTGCGTCAGAAGTCTGAGCGACGCGAGGGCGCCGCGGCAGCAGGCTAACCCGCCGTTTGCAAGCGTTCATGGCAGGCGGGGCGCGCCGCGAAGCGTGGTGCGTCCCGTCCTCACGTAGGCAGGGCTGCATTGGCAACGACAGGCGACGGGCGACGGCGCGGCAAGCTCTTCTTCGGGTGGTACATCGTCGGCGCAAGCGTTCTGACGAACACGCTGACCACGGCGGTCTTCGCACAGGGCTTCCAGGCGTTCATCCCATTCATTCTCGCAACGTTCGGCTGGAGCCGGACGCAGCTGTCGGGCGCATTCGCCTTTCGTCAGGTCGAAACGGGGACCTTCGGGCCGATTCTCGGCTTCGCGGTCGACAGGTGGGGGCCGCGGCGCATCATCATCCTTGGCGGCGTCATCGTGGGCCTAGGCGTCATGGGGTTGAGCCAGATCCAGTCGCTGTGGCACTTCTACGCGGCGTTCATGGTGATTTCCATAGGCTTTTCGATGGCGAACCACTCCATAACGTGGCCGGTGCTCATCACGCGCTGGTTCCGCCGCCACCGGGGCCGTGCGGTCGGCATTGCCATGACGGGCCCGATCATAGGCGGCGCGATGGCGCTGCCGAACACCATCATGAGTGAGGCGTGGAGCTGGCGGCCCGTGCTGTTCACCCTTGGCACGATCACGCTTGTCGTCGTCACGCTGCTCGCACTGACCGTGCAAGAGCGACCTGAGCAGCGGGGCTACGGGCCGGATGGCGACCCCCTTAGCGAGCCTCCTCCCGCGCCAGGAGCCCGTGTGGCGGCACGGGAACCGGGGCTGTCCGTTGGACAAGTCTTCAGGATGCGCGAGTTTTGGCTCCTGACGCTATTTCTCGGCGCAATGAACATGGCAAGCAATGGTTTCAATGTCCACCAAATCCTCTATTTCAAAGAGCAGGGCCTCTCCGCCGCAGGCGCCGCAACGACGGCGGTCATCGTCGTTGTGGCAAGCGGCATCGGACGAGTTGGGGCGGGCGCTCTGACGGACTACATCGACTACCGTGCCGTGCTGCTTGGCATCGGCGTAATGATGGCCGTGTCCCAGTTCTATCTCGTCCTCGCGCAGCCTGCGAGCATCATTGCGTCCCTGCCTTTCACCGTGCTGATGGGCGTCGCGTTTGGCGGGGCGCTGTCGGTGCGTCCGGCAATGGCCGGCCGCATGTTCGGAATGCGCAACCTCGGGGCTGCCATCGGCCTACTGAACGGTGGTACGCTGGTCGCCGGCGTCGCAGGGCCGCTGCTGATGGGCGCAGTCTACGACGCTCGCGGCTCCTACGACCTAGCCGTCTGGGTGCTGGGCTTCCTCTCCGCGCTATCGCTGGGGATGCTGTTCCTGATGAAGCCGATGGAGATGGCGCGCTAGACAACAGTAAGAGGGCCGCTGCGAGAGCGGCCCCCTTACCTTCGTCACAGTTATAGCAGCCCCTACGGGATGGGGTTCTCCGGGTAGCTGCGGCGCTGGGGGTTGGACTTGGCGAAGCCGCGCGCAGCCCGCGTCTGGACCACATCGGCATGGCGCGCAACGAGGTTGCGCCACTGAATGATGGTGTAGTCCGCCTTGTACAGACGCTCGCGGTGCCACCAGTCCTCGTTCTCGTAGGAGTGCTGCATCACCTCGCGGCCGAAGGAGTCGAAATTGTTGAAGCCGGGCGGCTCCATGGGCCGTGCCGTGCCGGGGTCTACCCACACGTCGCGCGCCAGGTACTCCTCGTGCTCGCGGTGGAAGTTCTCGCGTTCCTCGTCCGTGGTCGCCTGCGCCCCTTGCAGGATGGTGTACATGTGGTGCTCTTCGTCGACCGGGACGTACCACTCCCAGTGGAAGAGGTCGGGCCTCGGGAAGCCAGGAACGTCGAGGCCGCAGGGCAGGTACGGACCAAAGCCAGGCGGGTAGAGGCCACCCTCCCTGGGTGGCGGGTTCTCGGGGTCAACCATGTTCATGTGGACCTTGACGCCGTCTACCTCACCCACCCAGGTATTGACGCTGCTCATGACATTCATGCCCACGGGCGCGCCGGGTTCCTCGATGATGCGGATGTCGTCCTTCGTCTTGTTGACGGTGCCGATGGGCACGGCGATGCCGTAGCGCCAGGCTGCAGCCCAGTTGCGATGCCCATAGAGGTGGCCCGTGTCGTAGCCGTTCTCGATGGCGACGCGCCAGTTGGCGCGAATCTTGTAGCGCGCAGTGGGCGCCATGACAAGGTCGGGGGTGTTCCAAAGCGTCGGCAGCACGTCTTCCTTCAAAGGCCTCGGCTCACCGTCGCCAATGTAGACCCAGACAAGGGAGAACTTCTCCTCAATCGGATAGGACGGCACGGAGAGCTTGCCGACGAGCGCGCTGTCATTTTCCGTGAGAATGCTCACCAGCTTGCCGTCGCGAATATCGTAGGTGAATCCGTGGACGGGGCAGGTGATGGTGTTGGTGGTGTAGCACTCGACGCGAGAGGAGAAGGGGGCTGCGCGATGCGGGCACCTGTCCTCAACGGCGAAGACCTGGCCGCGTACCCGCTTGAAGTAGATGCGCTCGCCAAGGAGCATTTCGTGCCGCGTCTCCCCGTCTTTCAGCTCGTTGCTGAAGAAGGCGGGGTACCAGTGATTGCGCAGGCCGAGTTCCGCCTCGATGTAGCGCTCCCAGGGTCGCTCGCGCTGCTCGCGTTCGACCTCTTCGTAGATGATGTCCGTACGTTCCTTCTCACGTACCATCCGTCTCACCTCCCTTTGGTTGTCGTCGCCCAGCCGCTCTAGGAACCGAGGTCCGACATATCGTCTTGGGTCGCGACGGCAGTAGCCGCACCGGCTCCTTTGAACTCGAGTTCAAGGTCGGCGGTGTGCTCCACGCCGATGGAACGCCACTCGTCCACCTGCCCTCGAGCTTGCCGCTCGACCATCTTGCGCCAGCCAGTGATGGACGCATCGGTCTTCATGAGGCGCTCGGCCTTCATGTTGCGCGTCATCTCCGCGACCATCGAGCCGTCCTGGCTATTGAAGCGCCACTCGCCAATCCAGCGGTGCCACAGCAGATACTTGAGCTTGAAGATGGCTTTGGCGATGGGGTTCTTGGTGAACCGCACCATCCACTGATGGTAGAGCTCGTACTCCTCGTCGATGGGAACGTGGAACTCGTAGCTGACTACCATCGGGTACGGCCATCCGATCGGCCTGAAGATGCATGGGAGGCGTGTCGAACCGGGGCGAGCTCCCTCGGGAATCATGCCGATTGCGTTCTTGGCGCGCGTCCTAACGAAGCGCTTGTCGCGCTCGCGCTCGATGCGCCAGCGGCGCTTCTTGGGCCACACGCCTAGGCCAGGGTAGTAGGCATAGGTCTGGCTCCAGTCGACGCGCCGGTAGATCCACCTCTTGTCTGGCGTCTCAACGATCTTGACGTCCGTCCACGCGGGCGACTGCCGCCAGCGTGCCTGGATGGAGTCCTTGTGTAAAAAGCGGGCGTGGCCCTCGTCGATCGCGTTTTCGACGCCGTAGCGCCAGTTGCCGTAGCGGCTGTGTATCCAGCCCATCATGACGACGTCGTCGCGCAATAGCTCTTCGGGGATGTCCTCCTCAACGGGAACCATAGGCTCCGTCTCGCCAATCCAAACCCAGACGACGCCAAGGCGCTCTTGGACTCGGTACGCCTTGATGGAGCACACGTCGCGCCCGGGCATCGGAGAGTCGGGACCATCCGGCAATGCTGCTACCAGCTGGCCGGTAGCGAGGTCGAACGTCCAACCGTGGTAGATACAACTGATAGTGCCCTCGAACTCAACCTTGCCCTGGTGCAGTGGAATGCCTCGATGAGGGCAGCGGTTCTCGGTCGCGTATGCCCTGCCTTGCCTGCGGATGAAGAGGAGGTTTTGGCCAAGCAGCGTGTAGGGCTTGGGGCGCTTGCCCAGTTGGACCGAGAACATGACGGGGTACCAATAGTTGGGCAGGCCGATTGCGGCTTGCTCGTAGGTAGGCCCAAAGGCTAGGCCGGTGCGGCGCTTGGCTGAGAGCGTCTTCTGCTCCGCCCATTGGTCTTCAGGCAGCACCTCGTCGGGCCCGCCTGGAGCAACCATGCCCTTGTCCGGCGGGGTCGGCCCCATACCTGCGTTCAGCTCAGGTTCTGGTTGGTGCGCATTACCGTTCTTATGCTGATCAGGCATGTCTCACCCTCCTTGGGAGGTTGTAGCAGTGTAGCGCAGGACTGCAAGCCTGCGCTACGGGTGTCTACCAGCAGTTAGTCGGCCCGTTCAGACGACGCCTTCTCCGTTTCGATCGAGGTTTCCTCGATGAGTCGCTCGACGGAAACGGCTCCCGTCGCGGCAGGCGTGCTCGCATTGCCCGTGAGCCGGTGCACCCAGTCTTGCAAGACCTTCACGGCTGCAAGGAAGAAGCAGACAATGGCTGCAATAGCGTCGACGGTCAAGACCACGACGAAGACGCCATTGAACGTCCGGCGCATCTCGGCGCCGTCGATGAGCACGTCGAAGGCGCGCCCGAATCCAATGGGGCTATAGACGACGAGCCACCAGATGAAGGCGAGGACCAAGCCCATTGCAATCAACATGAGGCCGAACGTAGCCAGCGTTCGGGAAGTCTGCCTCTGTCTTACCAGGGCCATCCCTTCAACCCAGGTCCTATAACGCTACCCTTACCCTGTGGAAGATTCCTCCGCTTCGGCAGGAGCGCGAGCCTTGCCGTCCATGCCAATCGATCCCATCACGCGTCCGATACCAAGCGCAAGGATTACGGCTACCACTACGACCACGCCCATAGCGGCAATAAGCATCGGGGCGCGATAACTGTCGAATTGCGGCAGCAGCGTCACTACCAATAGGCCAAAGTTGGCGTAGAGCACTGCCCGCAGAGGCACCGGAATTGACCGCACGAGCCAGCCGCCGGTAGCCGACTGCACCCCTATCATCACGACAGCGGCTGCGCCTATGATAAGCCACGTCATGCCCGGCCCGCTATCACCCTGAAGCAGCAACTCAGGCGCGAGTGCAAATAGAACCGGGTATACCCACAGCGGCCACGAGACCTTTGCTGTGACGACAGCCGTCGGCCAGTACTTCGTGCCGGCGATTGCGGCAGCGACGAGGCAACTGGCCGCTACAGGCAGAGTAATGGAACCGAGGGCGCCCATGTAAAAGGCGACGTAGTGCGTTGCTATCTGTGGCACCCCCATCTTTGTGAGGACAGGAACGAATGTGACGACCATGATGAAATAGACAGGTAGCGCAGGCAGCGGGCCACCAAGAATCACGCCTGCGACGACCATAATGGCGGCCGCAATCACGAGCTGCCCTTGTGAGGCTGCCTCGATAACGTTCCCTAGCCTGCCACCCAACCCAGTGAAGACCAGCGTGTCGGCGATGAGGGCAACGATAACAATAATGACGGTGATCGAACTGGCATACATCGCAGCGTTGCGAAAGGCGTTCAACCACACTACGCGGTAGTTTTTCTCCACGCGAAGCACCAAGGCCAAGATGATGGTGATGAGAAAGGCCGTGAAAGCCGCCCTCTTCAGCGTATAGGCTTGAACGACCAGAATGACGATGGAAGCAACTGGGATGGCCAGAACCAAGGTAGAGCGCGCGTAATACCACGCCGCAGCATACCCAGTAGTTTGCACGACAGGCGCAGGTATCGGCTTGATGCGGTGCCGGTTCGTCTGCGCGTGAGTCACTATCCAAGCCCCTACAGCAAGGAACCAAAGCGTCGCTGGAATGAGCGACATGATGATGATATCTATGTACGAGACGCGGAGCAGGTCAGCCATGACGAACGCGACTGCGCCCAAGATGGGGGGTGTGATGGAAGAGGCGTTGGAGGCCATCGCCTCGACGGAGCCGGCCTCTTCGCTGGTATATCCGGCGCTGCGCATTGCAGGAATCGTGACGGGGCCAGTGATGGCCACGTTGCTGGCGCCGCCACCAACGAACGAGCCGGTCAGCGCACTGGTGATCAGCGAGCCCATCGCAGGCCCACCCGCTATGCCTTGAGAGAGTTTGCGGGCAAGGGCCATCAGC
The DNA here is from genome assembly GCA_034422075.1 of Dehalococcoidia bacterium. Taxonomy (GTDB): domain Bacteria; phylum Chloroflexota; class Dehalococcoidia; order Lucifugimonadales; family Australimonadaceae; genus S34-282. The sequence continues at coordinate 19,738 of DAOUJX010000046.1, read as the reverse complement.
GCACGCCCTCCGCCTAAGTCGTTAAGAAGCAACCCCCAGAACACCAGCATCCAGAGGAAGCTTGCCGCCAAGATGGTGACTTGCTGGTTTACGCTCTGTGTTACCTGACGTGAAATGATGATGTGTGTATCAAGAGAAGGCCCCTTCAATGGGCCAGGCAATAGGTCCGCAATGAACAAGTATGCGATGAACAGCAGACCCAACCCCGGAAACACTGGACCCCAGTAGAGCCATGACAGGTAGAAGACGGACACGAGCATCGCCGTGCCGATAATCAGGTCGGGGTATGTTCCATAAGAGGGGCGGAACAGCAAGTCAAGCGAGTTAGTTGAGAAATACCATCCGAAAAAGGAGAAGACGATGATCATCATAATCCCACCGACCCATCCGGGAAGCGTTAACCGCATCTTGCGGATAAACCACAAGCAGACCATGACGCCTGCCGCGCCTACGTGGGCAGCGGGGTAGCCTGCGCCTGCCGGATCCCAAGACGGGTAGAGCCTTAGGTCCCAGATGATGATGGGGATGCCGTTGAACTGCGCAAAGTAGATGAGCATGATGAACCCAAGCGATAGCCAGAACAAGATGTCCAAGACGAGCTCTTTGCGTGTCTTGGGGCTCAGATCCGGCGTCCCCATTTCCGTACGACTTTCGCTCGGATGCTGGTCTGCTAGGGGTTCGTCCGCCATTGCTGTCCTTTCCTTGCCCTCATGCTCATGCGTACTTCGCCTTGGCTAAGCGCCTACCATAAGGCAGGTGGGCCGCCCGGCTGCTCGCCGGGCGGCCCACCGATGCTAGCATGGCCGGTTCGTCGAGAGGATTTCTCTCGCGCTACTACAACACTCGGCTATCTGCTGGCCTGCCACCTGCTGATAGCGGCCTCGCGGTCGAAGGTCTGCTCCCATTCACGGATGCCCTCGATGCCGTAGGTGATGCCTGCTTCCTCGTACGCTCGGCGGATGCCGGGGTGGAAGGACGACTGCGGGTTCCACGTGTGCGCCAAGCGCTCCTTCCATGTATCCGCGATAAACGCGAAGTAGTCATCAGCCACATCGAGGTTCTCCGCAATGGAGCGGCCAATGTGGTACATGACGCTTTCGTCAGAGTTGGGTCCGGTCATGAAGTTGACCGTGATGGAGCCCGTGCACCACTCTTCTTCCGCGCGAACCATGTCGTAGTTCACCCCCGCGGCGCGACTCAGGTCGCCCTTGAGCAGCTTCACGGGCGGCAGCAATCCGTTGTCGGTCCATGCGGGGTTGTCCGCTCGCGCCTTCTCGATGACGTCTAGCGGCGTGTCCACGTTGAACAGCGAGCCCGTCAGCGACGCCACCTGGTTGATCTGCGAAGTCGCAGAGCCCAGCGGGTGACCAGCGAAGATGATGCCGGAGCCGGTTACGTCAACGTCGCGGTCCTGCAACATCTCATGGCCTGGCTTGGCACCGCCAATGATTTCTTCGAACTGGCCACGGACGCCGGCAGCCTCCGTCAGCAGGATAGCAACGGGCAGTACCGTGTTGCCAGGCTGGCCCATGCGCACCCGCTTGCCCACGAAGTCATGGACGCTACGGATCTCGGGGTCGAGCGTGTACCAGTTCATGCATGCCGCAGGGAAGGACATCCACAGATTCTGCGGCCGAGGCGTTACCACCAAGCCGCCTGTGAAGTTCATGTTCCGCTCAACGGCCTCTTGAGGGGTGATGCCCAGATCGTCCGCAGTGTCCCACAACGGCACGTGGTCCTCGTTCAAACGGAAGATTAGGCCTGTGCCCTCAATACCGTCAGAGTCGTACTCGTGGCGGTTCCGCTGGATAAAGTCCATCGCTTGCTGTTCAGTCGCATCCTGCGGAGTGAAGGTGATGCGACCATTGGTACCACGGTTCACCATCTCCCCCCAACCTGCAATGAACGGCGCATAGAACGCCTGCCCTGCTAGGAAGCGAAACTCCGCCACTGGGATCTCGTCATCCTTGGGCATCATTTCGCCGTCATCCTCTTTGGGCTCCATCGCCGCCTCGGTCGGCGTGGCGGTCGGCGCAGGTGTCGGCGTCGCCGTGGGGTCAGTGCCACACGCAGCGACCAAAAGCGCAACCACCGCGGCGATTGCCATTAGGACTACGGGCTTTCTCATTATGTCCTCCCTCATCAATCGGTCAATTCTGCGCCTACGTCTTGGCGCACACAACGCGCAGAACACCCGGTGGGCATCCGCAGAGTCGCAGGCATTCTAACGGTCAATTCGCAATTGTCAACCATGCCTACTGCGCCTAGGCACCGATTGCACGCCAACCAGCAACCAGGGGGCGTAGCACCCCTGGCGCTCAGTTGACACTCGGCAGTCGCGGCGATACCTTCCCCTTCCGCTGCGCGCCTCACCGCCAACGCGGGCATCGCAGCAGAAGGGAGCGGGACGCATGCCCCTCGTATTAGGTATAGGAGTTTCTCATTCGCCAACGCTCTACCGGCCTCGTGAGCGCTGGCCGGATATCTACAAGGCGCTGATCAAGGATGTCCCTCAGCCCAACCGCGCCGGCGAGGAGACACCTGAACAGCTGGACGCGTTCAACACGCGCATCCAAGCCGCCTTCGACGACTTGCGCAGCCGGTTGGCCGATGCACGACCCGACGCGGTAGTCGTGCTGTCCGCAGACAAAGGGCGTGTCTTCAGCGCGACGCAGACGCCGCAAATCAGCGTCTACGTCGGCGACGAAATCTGGGGAACGACACACTATCCTTATATTGGAGAGGAGCCCGCCGACGGCGAAACCGCGACACTAGCGAGCCATGCCGCGGTTTCGGCATGGCTCGTGGACGAGTTGGTGGAAGAGGGGTTCGACGCAAACGTCAACCGCTTCTTCAAGCCGCTAGGTGCCCCTGAGGACGGCGCCGGACAAGAGCTCACCGATCCCGTGCGGCGCATCGTGGCACACGACGTACCGATCGTTCCCGTCTGGATCAACGCACATCGCAAACCGACCATCGGCGGGCGCCGAATGCCTTCGCTCGGACGGGCGCTTGCCAAAGTGCTGGACGAGCGGGAGGAGCGCATTGCCGTCATCGCCTCGGGCGGACTGAGCGGCGACCCGCAGGGCTACCTCGCCGGCTGGGTCGATGAGCGCCTTGACGATTGGATAACGAGCCGGCTGCGCCGCGGCAAGTCCGAGCAACTGGGGTCGATGTGGGACCTCGATTCCGACACCGTGCGCGGTGCGACAGGCGAGGTGCGGCTATGGATCGCACTGGGCTCGGCGATGGAGTCACTGGGTGCCAAGGCGAAGTTCGTCGACTACATTCGCTTCCACCACGCGACGGTTGGGACTGCATTTGCGTACTGGGAACCTCCGCAGGGATGACACGAAGCCGCAATTGCGGTAATCTTGCGCAACCAAAGAGATCGCGACGACGCGCGTAGCAAAAAGGAGGACGACATGCCGATTCGAATGGGTATCTGCACCTCTCACGCGCCAAGCCTGTTCTTCTCCACGTACGATGGCTGGCAGCGGATGCACCACCGACTAAACGACGGTCACCCGCAGCCACCGGAGACGGAACTGGAGAACGAGGAGCTCATTGCGCAGCGCGTGCCTCAGATCCGGCAGAACTTCGCGACCATCAAGGAAGAAGTAGCAAAGTTCAAGCCGGACGCAATCGTGGCCGTCATCGGCGACCAGCGCGAGATGTTCGACGGCTCCAACATCCCGAACCTCGCGGTGTACGTCGGTCCCGACACGTGGACGATGCACAACACGGGGCTGATGGACGAAGACCCGATGCCGAGCCCCTACGACGAGAAGTTCCGCTACCCCGTGAAGGTCGACCAGGAATTGTCCTCGGCCATTCTGAACGGCCTCGTGGAAGACGGCTTTGACGCAGCAATCATCGAAGAGATGAACGCGCAGTCGCAGCCGGAGCGGGGTATGCCCCACGGGTGGGGGAACCCGGCGCCCTATCTGTTCGACTTGGATGTCCCGATGGTGCTGGTCTTGGTCAACGTGGACGACGGGCCTCCCGTGATTCTGAACGGGGAGCGCTGCCTGGCCATCGGACGGTCGATTGCGCACATCCTGGAAAAGTCGGATAAGCGCATCGCCATCTACGGCTCCGGCGGGATGTCGCACGACCCGCGCGGCCCACGCTCCGGCTGGGTCGACGAGCCGTTGGACAACTGGTTCTTGGACCAGTTGGAGTCGGGCAACGCCGACGCACTCAAGGCGATGTTCTCCTTCCGTTCGGAGAACTTCGTAGGCGGAACGGGTGAGTTGCGGTGCTGGACGGTTGTGGCCGGAGCCATCGACGAGGTGAGCAAGGGCCACAAGGCGCAGCGCGTCGACTACATCCCGGCGCGTAAGGTGACAACCGGTGCCGGTTGGGCCTACTGGCCGGCCATTGAGGAGCAGCGCGTCACCATCCGCGACGAGGCTGCGGTCGCCGCCGGCTAAGCAGCGCACCAACGCGGAATGCACAGGGGGGTGAGCCAGCCGGCTCACCCCCTACTCTTTCCCAAGCGATGTCACACGCGGCTACGGCGCGCCCCAACCTCCGCCGCCGGGCGTCTCGATAATAAACACCTCGGCCGGCTCCACATTGACCGTCGCCTTCCCCGGAAGCACCTCTTCAGTCCCGTCAACACGCCGCAGGCGGTTAGCACCGAGGCTACCCGGCGAACCGCCCTCGAGCCCATACGGGGCTAGTTTGCGGCGTTCGGAGATCACGGTGGCCTGTGCACGGCTCAAGAATTCCAGCTCTCGGACGACGCCATCGCCGCCGGGATGGCGTCCTGCGCCGCCACTGCCGCGCCGAATTCCCAGCTTTCGCACACGCATCGGATACTCGAACTCCAACGCCTCGATGGGCGTGTTCATGGTGTTGGTGGAATGGGAGTGAACGCCAGAGGCGCCGGGACGCAGCGGACCGCCGCCCATACCACCGGCGGTCGTCTCGTAGTAGGTGAAACTGCCGCCACGGGGGTTCTCACCGCCGACCAGCAGGTTGTTCATCGTGCCCTGGCTTGCCGCAGGCATGCGCTTCGGCAAGGCCTTGGCGAAACAGCCGAGAAGCACGTCGGCGATGCGCTGCGATGTCTCGACGTTGCCGCCCGACACCGCATGGGGCGCCTCGGCGTTCACGATGCAGCCCAGAGGCGCATTGACGGTGATGCAGCGGCGCACGCCGTCATTGGCCGGAATGTCGCCGCCGATGACCGCGCGCACGGTGTAGAGCGCCACCGACTCGGTAACGGCAAGCGGCGTATTGACGCAGCCATCCGTCTGCATGGCGGTGCCACTGAAGTCGAACGTAACGTGCCCGTCCCTGACGGTTGTCGTGCAGACCATCGGCACAGGCTCCCCACTCAGCCCGTCGTCATCCATCGCGTCCTCGAATCGGTATGTACCGTCGGGAACGTCGTCGATGGCGGCGCGGGTGACGCGCTCGGTGTACTCCAAGATGGCCGCCATGTGCTCATGAACGGTCTGGAGCGTGTAGATCTCTACCAACGCGAGCAGCCTGCGCTCGCCAGTACGAATGGCAGCTATCTGCGCAGAGAAGTCGCCGCGTCGCTCATCAGGTGTCCGCGTGTTACGGCAAATCAGTTCCATGAGCGGCTCGTTCATCCTGCCGCCCTCATACAGCCTGAGGGGCGGGATGATGACGCCTTCTTGTATCAACTCGGTCGCGATGGGCAGCGAGCCAGGCGCCATGCCACCGATGTCCGCATGGTGCCCCCGATTGGCGACATAGCCGGCGAGCGTGGGCCCGCCGTCATCTTGTGTATAGACCGGCAACACCAGGCTTACGTCGGGCAGGTGGGTGCCGCCTAGGTAGGGGTCGTTGAGGATCGCCATGTCACCCGGCCCAAGTTCGAGGTTGTCGAGCACCGCGCGTACAGAGGCGGTCATCGCGCCGAGGTGGACGGGAATGTGGGCAGCCTGCGCGACCATCACGCCGGCGGCGTCGAACACGGCGCACGAGTAGTCGCGCCGCTCCTTCATATTGGGAGAGTAGGAGGTGCGGCCAAGGGTGACGCCCATTTCCTCGGCAACGGAGACGAGCAGGTTCTTGAACACCTCGAGCGAGATTGGAGTAACGGTCATGGGCGCACTCCAATGGAAGTTAGCAACAAGTTGCGGTAGCCGTCCACCTCAGCGCTCCAGCCGATAGGGACGACGGTAGTCGAGTCCATCTGGACCACGACTGCTGGGCCCGAAAACGTTTGGCCCGGGCGCAATTCGTCCCGAACGTACACGTCGACCTCGGCGCTGTGGCCTTCGAGCCACGCCGACGATATGCCGCGCGGGGTCGCGGGGCCAGGCTCAAGGGCTGCTCGCTCGATTGGCGGCGGCTGCGACGGCGCCACCGCGCGCACGCGCGCCGTGACTATCTCCACGGGGGCAGCTGGATTGTGGTAGCCAAATCTCCGCTCGTGGGCGCGATGGAACTCGGTCGTGACCTCGGCGAACGCATCCGCCGAGGCCAACGGCCAGGGAATGTCCAGCTCGAACGATTGTCCCTTGTAGCGCGCGTCGACGCGCCGTGTGATTTGCAGCTCATCGGCTGCATAGCCCTCGCCCTCGAGGTCGGCATAGCCGAGTGCCTCCATGCCCCGCAGGGCCGATTCGACGGTGGGGGCGTCCTCCGGCGCTTTCGCCATTACGGTTCGAGAGTAATCCTTGACGGTATCGCCGATGGCGACGCCCAGCGCGGATAGGACACCGGGGTAGCGCGGCACGAGCACGCGCGCTATCCCAAGGCCTTCGGCCAGCTCGCACGCGTGCTGCGGGCCCGCGCCACCGAACGGAACAAGCGTAAACTCGCGCGGGTCATGGCCGCGCTCTAGTGACACGGAGCGCACCGCCCTCTCCATGACTGCATTGGCAACGCGCACGATGCCCGCCGCAGCCTCCTCGCCCGAAATGTCGAGTGCCGCCGCGATCGTGCCGATTGCATCTCGCGCACGGTCGGCGTCTATGGACTGTCGTCCCCCAAGGAAGTCGGTCGCGGACATACGCCCGAGCACTAGATTGGCGTCGGTAACGGTCGGCTCTGTTCCAACGCCGTAGCACGCGGGGCCGGGGTCGGCGCCAGCCGAGAGCGGTCCGACGCGCAGCGCGCCTCCACTATCGACCCAGGCGATGGAACCGCCGCCCGCGCCCACCGTCTCGATGTCAATTGTCGGGATCCCTACAGGCAGCCCGCCGATGGTGTGGCCGGTCGAGACCTGTACTGAGCCGGGGAGGAGGGCCACGTCGGTTGAGGTGCCACCCATATCGAGTGTGATGATGCGGTCGAAACCGGCGACGCCAGCGACGTAGCGCGCGCCGATCACTCCGCCTGCGGGGCCGCTCAAGACAGTGCGCACCGGCTGGCGCTGCGCGAGGTGAACGGGCGCGCTGCCGCCCGAGGATTGCATGATGCGCAGCGGCCTGCGCATGGCCTTCTCGAACTGCCCCAAGTAGCGCGACATGACGGGGCCGACATAGCTGTTGATAACCGTGGTGGAGGAGCGCTCGTACTCACGGAACTCAGGGAATACGTCGCTGGATAGGGAAACGAACAGGCCGTCGATACGCTCGAGCGCCTCCCCTAGTCGCTGTTCGTGCTCAGGGGCCAGGAATGAGAAGAGGCACGATACAGCGACTGCATCGACACCAAGTTCGGCTACATGCTCGGCAACGCGCCTCACCTCTTCATCCGTCAACGGCGTGACGACTTCACCGCCCACCCCTACACGTTCGACGACGCCAAGGCGTAGCCCGACGTCAACGAGTGGCGGGATAGGCTCGTACTCCAGCGCGTAGAGATGCCGGCGGTTCTGGCGACCTATCTGCAGCACGTCCTCGAACCCAGCCGTCGTCACCAGTGCGGTACGCGCGCCGCGGCGCTCGAGGAGCGCGTTGGTGGCGACGGTGGTGCCATGCACCACAGCGGCGTCCGACGGCACGCCGAGGGCGTCGATGCCCACCGTCGCGGCGCGAGAGGGCTCAGCGGGGGTAGAACGCGTCTTGTAGATGGTGAGCGCCCCCTCCGACACGAGGACGAAATCGGTGAACGTTCCGCCTGTATCGATGCCCAGGTAGGCCAAGGAGTGCTGCGTCGGTGACACGGCCAAGAACGTTACGGCAAAAGAGGCGCGTCCGCTAGCCGTCCCCTTCGATGCGGGTGGGGTGACGCAGTGCCATGTATCGGTGATACTGCCCGCACGCACCACCAACCGCACATAGGGGGCAGCATGACCGACTCCAGCCTTACCTTCACTCCGGCATGGCGAATACGCGAGATGATCCTGGCGCGCGAGGTGTCCTCCGTCGAGGTGACGGAGCACTTCCTGCGGCGCATCGAGTCGCTCAATTCGCAGCTGAACGCCTACCTCACCGTGTCGGGCGAGCGAGCGGTTGCGGAAGCCCAGCAAGCCGATGACGCCGTCGCCAGGGGCGGCGACTGCGGCCCGCTCCACGGCGTTCCGATCGGGGTGAAGGACCTGACGGAGACGGCTGGTATCCGCACGACGAACGGCTCTGTCTTCTATCGAGACTACGTGCCGGAATCCGACGAGTTGACAGCGGTCCGGCTGCGGGCATCCGGCGCCCACTTCCTCGGCAAGACCAATACGCCGGAGTTCGGCCACGCGCCGACGACAGAGAACATGCTCGGTGACGCGTGCCGCAACCCGTGGGACACGGCGCGTACGCCTGGCGGCTCGTCGGGAGGCACGGCGTCCGGGCTTGCCGCCGGCTTGCACCCGCTGGCGACGGGCAGCGACGGGGGTGGGTCGATTCGCATCCCCGCGAGCCTGTCGGGCATATACGGCATCAAGCCAACGCAAGGGCGCGTAGCCCGCCCCTACTACCCGCCGGGCGGTTGGCGCGCCTTCTCGCAGAACGGACCAATGGCGAACAACGTGCGCGACGCCGCCGTGCTGCTCAACGTCATGGCGGGGCCGGACGAATCCGACCCGCCCGGATTGCCCGGGCCAACGCCCGATTTCACGGAGGGCCTCGACCAGGGTGTTCGCGGCCTGAGAATCGGCTGGAGTGGCAACCTCGGCTCGCTGCCCGTCGACCCAGAGGTAGCGCAGGCGACACGGCAGGCTGTGAGCGTCTTCGAAGAGCTGGGCGCGACCGTTGAGGAGGCGGCGGTGGAGATGGACCATGAGGTCTCCCTGGCTACGTTCAAGCGAGTGTGGATGTCCGACCTCGTCGCCAACTACGGTCGCTACTTCGACCGGCGCAGCGAGATGACCCCGACGCTTCGGGCGCAACTGGAGGAGGCGTCGGAGTGGTCGGCGGCGGAGTTGGTTCTGGCGCTACGCGAGCTGGAGTGGCATCGTGCGCGCATGAAAGCGCTTGTCGGACGGTATGACCTGCTCGCAACACCAGCGACTGCGACGGCGGCCTTCCCGATAGGCCAGAACCCGACGGTCATCGAAGGCAAGGCAGTGACGGCATTCTGGGGGTTCACCCCGTTCTCCTACCCCTTCAACATGAGCGGACACCCGGGGGCCAGCATCCCCTGCGGCTTCACCAGCGACGGGCTGCCCATCGGCCTACAGATTGTCGGGCAGCACCAGGATGAGGCGACGGTGCTGCGGGCGTCAGCCGCATTCGAGGAAGCGCGCCCGTGGTCGCATCGCCGGCCGGCGATGGCCGAGGGCTAGGTTGTTGCAGTAGGTACGCGGTTCTATCATCGGGCCCAATGGGGCAAGGAGGCGCTGCATGAGCGATCTTGATGCATTCGCGGAGCGCACGGGCGTAGCGCTGTCGCAGGACGACCTGCAGCGCATCGCCGCGTGCTGGGACGGCTACATGGACGCTGTAAAGGGCATCTATGAGGTCAAGCTCGGCGCAGCGGACGAGGTAGCAGGGCGTTTTGACCCGCAGGGCGCCGAGGGAAGTGCGTGATGGCAGACACACCGCTCTACTATTTGTCCATTGCCGAGGCGTCGGCGCGCATCCAAAGCGGCGATCTCTCGCCGGTCGAATTGACGCAGGCGTTCCTTGACCGCATCGACGCGCTGGACGGCGAGCTGAATTCGTACATCCTCGTTACTCGTGACGAAGCGCTTGCATCCGCCCATGCAGCGGAGGACGAAATCGCAGCTGGGCGCTACAGAGGGCCGCTGCACGGTATACCCATCGCGCTGAAGGACCTGTACGACACCAAGGGAATCGCCACGACGGGGCAGTCCAAGCTGTTGGAGGGCCGCGTACCGGAAGAGGACTGCACGGTGTGGGGGCGTCTGCGCGAGGCGGGCGCCGTGCTGCTCGGCAAGCTGACGATGTTCGAGTTCGCGCTCGGCGGGCCGGACACCAGCTTGGATGAGCTGTCGCGCAACCCCTGGGACTTGAGCAAAAGCCCGGGCGGGTCAAGCAGCGGTTCGGGAACAGCGATGGCCGCCGGGCTGGCGATGGGCACTCTCGGCTCCGATACAGGCGGTTCGATTCGCATCCCCGCGGCGTACTGCGGCATCGTCGGGATAAAGCCGACCTACGGCCGCGTTAGCCGCGCGGGCGTCCTGCCGCTGTCGTGGTCGCTCGACCACGCGGGGCCGATGACATGGACGGTTGAGGACGCTGCGCTGATGCTCCAGCCGATGGCCGGACACGACCCCGCCGACCCAACATCAAGCAAGGCAGCAGTGCCTGACTACCGGAGCGCGCTGCGCGACGACCTCAGCGGACTGACCGTCGGCTTCCCGCGCTCCTATATTGCGAGCCCGGATGTCATGCTCGATGACGAGGTGCACGAGGCGTTCCACGACTCGTTGAGCGCGCTCCGTGACCTCGGTGCTGCCGTCGAGGTGGTCGAGATACCGAGCCTCAAGCACGCAACGCAGGCCAACAGCCTCATCATGATTGCGGAAGCTCACGCCTACCACGTCGACAACCTGCGCAAGCACCCCGACCTGTACGGCCAAACGGCCAAACTCTGCTTCACTCTCGGGGGCATGTTCTCGTCGGGCGACTATGTGCAGTCGATGCGGCTGCGCTCGCAGGTGCGCAGCGAATACGCCGCGCTGATGGAGCGTGTCGACCTCATCGCCACGCCGACGATGGCAACCCCGGCGAGCGACTTCGATTTCGACCTGCTGCCGGTGCTAATGATCTCCAACTTCATGGGCCCGATGAACATGACCGGCATGCCGGCCCTCTCCATCCCCAACGGTTTCTCCAAGGGCGGGCTGCCCATCGGCCTGCAGCTGGCGGGGCGGCCGTTCGAGGAGTCGACGGTTCTCGGCGCGGGACACGCCTACGAGAAGGCGGCGCGTCCGTTCGCGAGGCCGCCCGTCTAACGAGTTAGACGCCTAGCCAGTCGGCCAGCACCTGGTCGGTGTGCTCACCGACTGCGGGCGACGGCCCCGCAGGGCCGGTCTCTGCGCCGGACATGGCAAATGGGGTGTTGGCCACGCGCCACTGCCCCGCGCCGGGTTGCGGAATCTCCGCAATCATCCCGCGCCTGAGCAGGTGCTCGTCGGAGGTCACCTGCGCAACGTCGAGGATGGGGCCGGCGGGAATGTTGGCGGCGTGCAGCCGTGGCAGCCAGTCGGCGGTGGGACGGGTGAGGAAGGCGGCGTTCAGCACCCCTTCGAGCGCCGGCCTGTTGGCGATGCGCGCACGGTTGCCGGTGAAGCGCTCATCGGCAGCGAGTTCCGGCGTCTCCACCGCCTCGCAGAAGGCCTCCCACAGTGCCGCGTCTTCCGATATGAGCGCGACGACGATAAAGCCGTCGGCGGTGCGGAAGGTCTGGAACGGCGCGGCTGCAGGGTGACGCGAGCCGATGCGAGTGGGCGTCTCGCCGGTGGCAAAGTAGCGCCCGATGGGGTTCTCCATCAGCGTCACCTGGCAATCGAGCATCGCCATGTCGATGTACTGGCCCTTGCCGCTGGCGCGCCGCTGGTAGAGGGCCGCCGTGACGGCGAGCGCCGTGAACAGGCCGGCCAGGCTGTCGGCGAGCGAAACGCCGGGGCGAAATGGCTCCGTGTCGGCGTCACCCGTGACGCTCATCAAGCCGCCCATGCCCTGCACGACGGCGTCGAGGGCCGGCAGGTTGGCGTACGGCCCGCTCTGACCGAACCCCGATATCGATGCGTAGACCAGACCTGGGTTGAGCGCCGCGAGGTCGTCGTAAGCGAGCCCTGCCCGCGCCATCGTGCCGGGCGAGTAGTTCTCAACGAGGACGTCGGCGCGCTCGGCGAGGCGGCGGAAGAGGTCGGCACCCTGCTCGGAGAAGAAGTCGAGTTCGATGCTGCGCTTGCCCCGGTTGACGCTGATGAAGTAGGAGGTGTCCTCGCCCACGAGGGGGCCGAGCCGCCGCGCGACGTCGCCCGCAGGCGGGCGCTCCACTTTGACGACGTCCGCGCCGAGGTCGGCGAAGAGCATCGTGCAGAAGGGCCCCGATAGGATTCGGCTGACGTCCAGCACTCGGACTCCGGCTAGTGGACCTGGCATGGCTGCCTCCTCGATGAGTCACTGCGGGCGCTGCGAGCGTATCATGCATCCACCATGCAGGGGACGGTGCAACGATGATTAGCCGAGTCGACCACGTAGAGCTCAATGCGCGCGATGTAGCCAAGACGGTGGCGTTCTACCGCGACGTGCTCGGTTTCGAGGTGACGCGCTGGGTGCGCGCCGAGCGCGGCGGGCGCGTCGCAGAGGTCGCGTGCCTTGCGCTGGGCGACTTCATGATCGAAATCCTCAGGGCGGATGAGGAGCAGGTGAACCAGAGGGCGACGGGTCTCCGCATGCTCGCGCTCCGCGTCAACGACATGTCGTCCACGGTGGCCGCGTTGGAGCAACAGGGCGTCCGCCTAGCCGGCGCACCCAACCCCAATCCCCTCACCTTCCACGGCGTCCGCGCCGAGATACTCGACCCGGACGGTGTCCACGTCGAGCTGCGCCAATGGCAGCATGGCGACAACTATCGCGGCACGGAATGGCGCCCCGCGGAGGACGTGGAATTGCTGGGATAGCCCTCATCCCATCAAAGCCTTTCCTAGTAGTCTCATAGTCTCATTTGGCACCATCCTATTGGCGGGAATCAAGGAAGAGGGAGGGTGGCCCTCGCCGCAGCGAAGTAGCGGCGCAGGCATAGAGGGGGCCATCGCGCAATGGGCGGCGAAGAGAAGCGACTTCCAGCCTCCTCGGTCGCAGGCATTGACGTCTACTCCGTAGTCAAGGAGCAGGTCAAGTAGTCTGGGATCGTTGCCGCACGTAGGGCCTGGTGTGGTGGTATCCATCCTTCCGGATCGACCGCATTGGCGTCAGCACCATTCTCAATGAGCAACGCGGATACTCCTAAGGAGGCATTGTGCACTAACGTGTGGACCTCTTGAGCTTCCTAGGTACCGGCCAAATCTGGACCCCCGCTGTCCACCCAATGAGATGGGTGCCACCCTTCCCCTACCTTCCTTCCGCCTATGCTGTATGTTATGCGGCGGGGACGCTCTAAGTGAGCAGATAGGAGGGAGCTATGACGATCGAGGCAACGAGGCCGCCGAGCACGACGTGGACAACGGAGCATGTGCCCGGGACGCCGCAAATCGCGGTTGACCGGCAGGGCGAAGGTCCGCTCGTCATCTTCATGCACGGCGTCGGAGGCAACCGCACGAACTGGCACGATCAGCTGCCGGCGGTGGCAGAGGCCGGCTACACGGCGATGTCATGGGACGCGCGGGGCTACGGGCTGTCGGACGACTATGAGGGCCCGCTTTTCTATACGGACTACGCGCACGACCTGGCGCGCGTGCTCGACCACTACGGTGCGGAGACAGCGCACGTGGTCGGGCTGTCAATGGGCGGGCGCATCGCGCAGGAGTTCTATCAGCTTTACCCAGAGCGCGTTGGAACGCTGGTGCTGTGCGACACGTCATCGTCTGACATCAAGCAGTCGCCGGAGGCTCGGGCTCGGTTCGTGGAACTACGCGTCAAGCCACTGCTGGAGGGCAAGACGCCGGCGGAGATGGCACCACCCGTGGCAGAGACGCTCATCGGGCCTCGCTCGTCGAAGGAGTCGTTCCAGCGGTTGGTCGACTCGATGGCGGCGCTCCACAAGGAGTCGTACATCAAGACGATAACCGCGTCGGGCGAACAGCCCGCAACGCTGGACATCGGCACCATCGCAGTGCCGACGCTGCTTGTGTTCGGGGAGGACGACCGGCTCACGCCACCGTCACACGGTGAGCTGATGCTGGGGCGTATCCCCAATGCGGAGCTGGTGGTAGTGGAGACGGCGGGCCACCTGGTGAACATCGAACAGCCCGAGCCATTCAACTCGGCGCTGCTGGAATTCCTCGGGCGACACCGCGACTTGGCGCACTAGCGAGAGCGTGCGCTCATCTGGCAGGGCATGAAGAGGCCCCGGTGCGCACCGGGGCCTCTCTTAGTATCTGCGCTGTGATTAGCGAATGCGGGAGGTCTTGGTCCCGCAGGTAGGACAGATGCCCCGCTCCATCTTTCGCCCGTTCTTGGTCGGCTTCGGTTCAGTCGAGACGTTGTTCGGGGTCGTCGCCGCCTTGCACTTCACGCAGTAGTGTTCGTTTGCCTCCATCAGTTGTCCTCCTAAGGGTAGGCTTTAGAGTGCAATGCTATGTGACGGCGGCGTGAAGGTAAGCACTTTTTGATGCATTTTTGGAGCGAATCTGGCGTATCTCCGGGCGGCGGCACACCAACTACCCTAGCGTTCGGGGCAAGAGGGTGTCATCATGGGCCAACCTTGGAGCACAAGGAGGAGCCAATGACGACGACGGGGCAGGCTCCGACCGACGTAGAGGTGGCTCAACTGCCACTGTCGATGGAGCAGCAGGCGTGGCTGGAGAAGGCCTACGCTGCGCTCGATGAGGACAGGATGCGCCAGTTCTGCCTCGACGTGGTCAGCATCCACAGCCCGACGGGGTTCGAGCGCGAGGTGAGCGAGTGGATGGCCCAGCAGCTATCCGCGCTGGGGATGGACGCGTTCTACCAGCACATCGACGAGAACACGGGCAACGCCGTCGGGCGCTACGGCGACGACGACGGCCCGCAGATGCTGCTGTACGCGCCCATCGACACCCACATCGACCTGGTTGACGACTACGACCTCCCGTGGGTCGGGCCGCGCTTTAGCGACGACATGCTGACTCCGGCGTACACAGACGAGCATGGCGATGTCATCGGGCTGGGCGCGAACAACCCAAAGGGGATGGTCACCGCAATCTGGGGCGCGATCGACGCCATCACACGCGCAGGCGTGCCACTGAAGGGGCGCATCATCGGCGGGTTCGCCGGTGGCGGCATGCCCGTGAAGGCGCCGCCCAACAGCCCGACGGCGAATTCGGGACTCGGCTCCGGCGTGAGCTACATGCTCAACCACGGCGTATCGCCCGACTTCGGCATCATCTCCAAGCCAGGCTACGCGGTTGCATGGGAGGAGGTAGGGCTGTGCTGGTTTAAGGTGGCGGTGAGTGGTGGCTACATTGGCTACGCGGGCCGCCCGCACGACGTGCCGGACTACAAGAACACCATCCTTGAGGCGGCGGTCATCATCCCTGAGATCGAGGCGTGGCTAAACGAGTACAGCAAGGCGAACACATCGGGCCTATGCACGCCGTGGGGCGGCATCTCGACCATTCGTGGCGGCTGGCCGCACAAGCCGTCGTTCTCGCCCGCGTCGACGGAGATGCTCATAGATGTGCGCGTGAACCCGCGCAGCTCGACGGCGGACGTGCAGCATCAGTTCGCGGAGGGTATGGCGCAGATACAGGCGCGTCACCCCGGCATCCGCATCGAGTGGGAGATGTTCGGTTCCTACCCCGGCGCCTCCACTGACCCGTATCACTGGATCATCCAATCGACGATGCGCGGCTGGGAGCACGTAGAAGGCAAGCAACATCACGCGCGCACGGGTACGAGCGGCCAGACCGACGCGTCGGCCATTCGCAACCTAGGCGTGCCGCTGGCGCGCGTCGGACAGCCACCTTCGCCGTCTCACGTGCTCCAGGGCTACACCTACGGACTCAGCGGCATGGGCGTGGGCCATATGCCGCACCTCGCAAACGTGGCCAAGATCATCGTCTACGCGGTCATCGACTCGTGCATGCGCTCGCGAGAGGAGGTCGGGCTGGCATAGTGAGGCAGCGCGCCCCTGCGGCAGGGAGCATACAACGAGGAAGTGCGCCCACCACCAATCGTGCGACGAAAACGGCGCCTATTCAGATCTAGAGATGCGAGATGGCGCGCTTGGTGGGACTCGAACCCACGGCCTCATCCTCCGCAGGGATGCGCTCTATCCACTGAGCTACAAGCGCGCACAGGCTCCAATGGCGAGAGTGGTGCCGAGGGCGAGATTCGAACTCGCACATCCGAACGGATACTACGCCCTGAACGTAGCGCGTCTACCGGTTCCGCCACCTCGGCACTCGCCTTGCGCCCCAGTATAGCGCACTGCATGGCCCTTCCGTAGAGCCACGGCAGGCCAAAGCGCGCACAGCTAGACACTGGACAGGGTGCAGTCGCCTTTCCTCTAATACGTGCAGAACGTTAACCGTGGTGGGATGGAAATGGCGAATGGCGAGCCCGAATCCTCGGCAGCGCAGTGGAACGAGGAAAGCCTGTGGGAGTATGTCAGCGCACGAGGGATGGGCCGCCGCCAGTTCTTACGCCTGATGTTGGCGGGTGGCACTGTGGCAGTTCTCACCGCCTGTGTCGGCATGCCGCTCATTGAAACGCCGCAGCCGGCTGCAGGGACTGAGTCCGACGCAGCTTCCAGCGGTCCATGGTTCAAAGACCCCGAACCGTTCATCCGGCATGAGAGGAGCCTGGAAGCCCGTCTAGAGAACATGGAGGGGCTCATCACGCCCAACCGTCACTTCTTTGTCAGAAACAACTCCGTCGGCCTGGACCTGAACGCCTCAGACTGGCGCCTCTCCGTGGAGGGTGATGCGGTCGCGGAGCCGATGGTGCTGACCTACGACGACATTAGAAACCTGCCCAGCCGCACATTGATGTCTTACCTAGAGTGCGCCGGCAATCACCGTGCCATGTTCGATGTTCTGAAGGGACAGAAGGCATCGGGCACGCAATGGATGACCGGAGGTGTCAGCAACGGCGAATGGGTAGGCGCCGCGCTGCGAGATGTGCTTACCCTGGCAGGCGTTCACGCCAGCGCTGTTAGCGTCCTGCTGGTAGGGCTGGACTCCGAATCACCGGAGAAGGGCTTTCGCTACGTCCTGCCGGCGGAGAAGGCGATGCACCCGGACACGCTGCTGGCCTACGCGCTCAATGGTGAACCCCTGCCCAAGGACCATGGCTTTCCCTTGCGCGCCCTTGTGCCGGGCTGGGCAGGCAGCGCGAATATCAAGTGGCTTGGGCGCATTGTCGTTTCGTCTCAGGAGGTGTGGACGCGCAACAACACAACCTCCTATGTCCTCGTCGGCGACCGCTATCCACCGGAGGGCGAGTCGCGAGGCAAGCCTGTGACAACGCAGGTGATAAAGAGCGCGCTCGCTCTGCCTTGGCCGGCGCATCTCAAGGCGGGGCACCACCGTATCCACGGGTACGCCCACTCCCCCGCCGGGCGCATCGCACATGTGGAATGGAGCACCAACTCCGGGCGTACGTGGAAGCGTGCGGAACTAACCGGTCAGCAGCAAGACTATTCCTGGGCGCGGTTCGAGTTCGCCTGGGACGCGAGGCCGGGCGACCGCGAAATCATGACGCGCGCGACCGATACCGCAGGCAATACGCAACCAGATAACGTGCCCTTCAACGAGAAGGGCTACCTCTTCAACCAGCCGCTGCCTCATCCAATAAGCGTCGTGTAACCAGCGTGGCCGGTTATGGCGGGCAAACGTGCGCAGGCGCTATGCAGGTCTAGTTTGCCTGAGGGCGAGCAACCATCCGGTCATTGCTCCTAACAGCCCGCCGAGGACGAAAAGGGATGCAAAGAAAAACAGCCAAACGGTCCTGGTGAGTTCGCAGTCCACTCTGATCTTGCTGCCTGGGTCAAGGCCGAGGCAGTTCGCGAAGATGGCAGTGAAGATGAGGCCGTTCATCCCGAGAACGATGCCTACGAAGAACCCCCTCACCATGGAATAGCGCTTGCCGTTGGTCGGGACTTCCCGCCTTCGCCGGCGGATGAAGGCTAGAACGAGCACCGTCAGTGCGCCAAGGCGCCTGCAAAGGAGAGGAAGACCATTGCGTTGTCCTTGCTTGGGCCCTCAACAATGGCCGTTAGCACCAGTCCGACAATGCCGGGTATCGACCCAAGGACACATCCCTGAGCTAGGCTTCGTGGGCTCACCATGGTGTGCTGGTCTCTCGTAGCCCGCACTTGTCGAGAGTTCGCCACACCATAGCGCACCGTGCGGTCTTCCCGTAGCGTGGAGGCGGGCCGAGGTGCGCACGACTAGACAATGGACACGCGCAGGCGCCTTCAATCCAAGGTTGGGCCACCCGTTGCCCCAACATGGCGTAACGCAATGGGCTCACAAAAGAGGCGGGCTTGTGGGACAGACTCCACTTGGCTCACGCTATGCAGTACCGTAGCCATGAGAGGCGAACCGCTTCGGTCACAGGAGCGTTGAGTGGCTGAACCGTTAGACCAGCGAGCAGAGCCGACAGACCACGGCCCAAGCACCGGACGAGTCAAGCCACTGGGCTCCCTCGCGTTCACCGAATTCCGGTTGGTTCTCATCACCTTCATGGCCGCTTTTGTGGCCTTCCATATGCGGCAGGTCACAAACCTCTATGTGATCTGGGACATTACCGGCTCCCCGCTCAGCCTTGGACTCCTCGGCCTCTTTCAATTCGGGCCGATGCTGCTCCTCGTATTCATTGGAGGCTCGATAGCCGACATCGTGGACCGCCGGACTCTGCTGATTCTCACGCAATCGGGCAATTTCGTACTGGCCGGCGCTCTGGCCGTGCTCATGCTGACGGACAGCATCCAAGTGTGGCACATCTATGGGACCACCCTGGTCACGTCTGCAGTGAACACGTTCGAAGGTCCCGCGCGAATGGCGATGCTCCCTCGCCTCGTGCCCAGAACCCATCTCATGAATGCAATCACGTTGAACCAAGCCGCCCGCCACGGCGCGATGCTCATCGGGCCGGCAATAGGAGGTCTGTTGATTGGTCTGGTCGGCACGGGCTGGACCTACGCAGCGGTCTGCTTCGTGTTCATCCCCACGGTCGGCACGCTGTTCCTGGTCAAGGCGATGCCACCCAGTGACGCGGGGGGCCGAAGGCACATGGACCTAAGGTCGATGCTCGAGGGCTTCCGCTTCGTCTTTGGCGCCCAGGTGATACTTGCCATGCTCTTGCTGGATATTGTCGCGATGCTGTTCACGAACCACCGGGGGCTTGTGCCGGTGTTCAAGGACATTTTGGACACCGGCAGCTTCGGCTACGGCCTGCTCTTCTCCGCGCCGGCAGCTGGGTTCCTATTGGGGGCTGGCGCGCTCCTCGTTGCCGGCGACTTCAGGCACAAAGGGCTCGTGGTGGCGGCCTCCTACATCGCCTATCTGGCATCAATAGCAATGTTCGCTCTGTCGCGGAACTACCTCCTCTCGCTGGCGGCGCTCACCCTGGTTGGTGCCACAGATGGGATAGGGACGATCGTGCGCTCCACCATCTTCCAGATGGCAGTGCCCGACAACATTCGGGGCCGCGCCACTGCGGTGCTCCAGCTCTCGAACCGTGGTGGTCCGTCGTTGGGTCAGGTAATCCTTGGCGCCATGGCAGCTGCGATTCTGGCACCCAATGCGCTCCTC
>DAOUJX010000045.1:0-1510 GCA_034422075.1 Dehalococcoidia bacterium | reverse complement strand
GGCCAGGCGTATGGGCAAAGGAGGCCTCGACTGACTGGGAGTGAAAGAGGCCGCCGCGGACGTGCCCGCCGTAGGGGCTGCGGACGACCATGGGCACGTAGACGTTGCCATAGGTGCCGTAACGGGCGCGGGCAGCCTCACCGACTATCTGGTTCATCGTGGGCCAGATGAAATCGGCGAATTGCACCTCCGCGATGGGGCGCATGCCAGCCATCGCAGCACCGATGGCGACGCCGGCGATGGAGGACTCGGCGAGCGGGGTGTCGATGACGCGTTCGTCGCCGAACCTGTCGGCAAGCCCCTGGGTCGCGAGAAATACGCCGCCGCGCAGGCCGACATCCTCGCCCAGGATGAAGACCGACTCGTCACGCTCCATCTCCTCGCGGATGGCGTCGCGCACGGCCTCGATGACGGTCTGGACGGCCATCAGTCGGCGTAGACCCCATCCAGAACGTCGCCCGGATCGGGGTACGGCGCCTCCTCCCCGTCGTCCGTCGCGTCGTCGACCTCCCGTTGGGCGGTGGCCTGAATGGCGGTGTCCTGCACCTCTGTCAGCAGGCCGTGTTGGAAGAGCAGTTCGCGCAGTTTGGCGAGGGGGTCGCGCCTGGCGCCGGCCTCAACCTCCTCGCGCGGGCGATAGGTCGAGTCATCGTCGTCGCTGGTATGCGGCAGGTAGCGCTCGACCTCCAGCTCAACGAGCGTCGGGCCGTTGCCCTCTCGCGCGCGGATGGCGGCCTCGGCCACGGCATCGTGGGAGGCGCTCACGTCGGTGCCGTCGACGGTGGCGCCGGGCATGCCGTAGCCGGCGGCCCTGTCCGAGATGCGCTCGATCGCCATCTGCTTGTGCTGCGGGACCGATATGGCATAGCGGTTGTTCTCGCAGACGAAGACGACGGGCAGCTTGTGGACCGCCGCAAAGTTCATCGACTCATGGACGTCGCCCTGGCTGGTTGCGCCGTCGCCGAAGTAGGCGGCCACGACGGTCGGCTCGCCGCGCATCTTGGCGGCAAGCGCCCATCCGACCGCGTGCGGCACATGCGTGCCGACGACGTTGGACAGGTTCATGAAGCCGCGCTCGACGCTGGCGCCGTGCAGAGGGAACTGGCGCGCGTGGCTGATGGGCTCGCCCGCCTTGGCAAGGAAGCCGAGCATGATCTCGCGCGGGGTGAGGCCCTGCGCGATACAGACGCCCATGTCGCGGTAGTAGGTAAAGGAGAAGAAGGCGTCGGTGTGGCGGCGAAGCGCCCAGACGCTGCCGAGCTGCGCGGCCTCGTGTCCCTGGCACGACGCAACGATGGCCGCCTTGCCCTGGCGGTTGAGCATCCACACCCGCTGGTCGAGCGCGCGAACGAGCGACATCGTCGTGTAGATGTCGAGCAGGTCGTCACCGCTGAGGGGCTCGATGCGCTGTGGCGCCGGACTCGCCTGAACCATCGCTCGAAGATTGTAGCAGCGTAGGAGGAGGAAGGAGGAGGGGTGGAGGATGCGGTGTTGGGGAGATAAGGCCGCG
>DAOUJX010000044.1:0-35550 GCA_034422075.1 Dehalococcoidia bacterium | reverse complement strand
CCCGTCATCGAGAAGACCGCCGCCCTGTTCAAGGCAGAATCGGTCGACTTGGAGTGGGCCTGGCTCCTTCGCACGCTCGACCGAAAGGGCCAGTCGTACAAGGAGTGACGAGTGGCCCCTGGTACGCAATTGCAACGGACTAAGGAGCTTGGCGATGGGCCGTAGCCACTTCCTGTTGATGCTCCTGCTGTCGGGGCTATTCGCCCTGCGGGTGGCAGCCCAATTGGCCCAGGCGATACATGAAGTGCACTTCCTTCCGCCCTTCGAAGTGTGGCAAGGTTCGTCCCTTCCCTATCCGGCGCTGCTGGGGTCTCAGGCGGGTATCCTGGCTGTGATTGGCGTCGTACTCTGGCGGGTCAAAACGAACGCCATCTCCCCTCGTGCGTGGCAATACCGTGCCTGCTTCGTGCTGGGCGGCACCTACTTCACGGTCATGGCATTCCGCTTCATCACGGGCCTGACGCTGCTGTCGGAAAACGCTTGGTTTGCGAGCAGCGTCCCAGCGCTGTTTCACATCATACTGGCGTCGCTGGTACTGGTATTTGGCCACTATCTTCTGACGCTGAACAATCACAGGGCGAATGAATCGGCCTAGCGAGGCCGCTGCTGGCAACCGCCTATCACCCGACGAGGGCCTTTGCCGTCAGGTGCCTGCCCACTTGGAGTGGTGGTAAGTTGTCCTCTCGGGTGGCGCTGGTGACCTAGCCTCGCACTACACTGAGCGCCCCGGCGAGGTGCAGCATGGCAACGGGTGAGCCGTATACCGGCGGCGCAGTGAGTGAGGGAGCACTGCTTTGGACGCCGTCCGATGAGCGCAAGGCCAGTGCGCGTCTCGCCGACTATGAGCGGTGGCTCGCCGAAACGCGCGGTCTTCGTTTCGAGAGCTACGAGGAACTTTGGCGCTGGTCGGTAGGGGACGTCGCGCGCTTCTGGGCGTCGTTCTGGGACTACTTCGGAGTGCGGGCGCATACGCCATATCGAGAGGTGCTCGCTCCCGGCGCCAGGGGGATGCATGTCGAGGGCGCGCATTGGTTTAGCGGCGCTACGCTCAACTACGCAGAGCACGCCCTTGCGCGGCGCGGGGACGGAGTCGCCATCGTCGGCGTGCATGAGTCGGGCTCGACGATAGAGTGGACGTGGGACGACCTTCACCAACGGACGGGGGAGGCCGCTGCAGGGCTACGGGCGTTGGGAGTGGGCCGCGGCGACGCCGTGGCAGCCGTCATGCCGAACGTGCCCGAGACTATCGCAGCGGCGCTCGCGGCGGCGGCACTAGGGGCTTCGTGGTCGAGTTGCCCACCGGAGTTCGGCACGCAGAGCGTCATCGAGCGATTCCGGCAGCTCGAGCCAAAGGTGCTGTTCGCGGCGGATGGCTACACCTACAACGGCAAATGGTTCGACTCGCGCGAAGCGGTGGCGGACATCCAGGCGGCGCTGCCGACGCTCGAATGGACGGTCGTGCTGCCGTACTCAGAGAACACTCCCGACCTTGGCTCTCTGAAGAGCGCAACTTCGCTCTGGGCAGACTTCATCGTCCCTGACGGGGAGCTGTTGTTCGAGCCCGTGCCATTCGACCACCCGCTGTGCGTGGTCTACTCATCCGGCACGACGGGAATGCCGAAGGCCATCGTGCACGGGCATGGTGGTGTCTTGATCGAGCACGCGAAGTTCCTCTCGCTGCACATGAACCTTGATGAGGGCGATCGCTTCTTCTGGTTCAGCACAACCGGCTGGATGATGTGGAACCTCCTGATGAGCGGCCTGCTGGTCGGTTCGGCCATCGTCGTCTACGACGGCAGCCCAAGCTACCCCGACATGTACGCGCTCTGGCGAATGGCTGAGCGGACGCAAATCACCGCGTTCGGCGTTAGCGCGCCCTATATTCTCAGCTGCATGAAGGCGGGGATAGAGCCCGGTGCGTTGCTTGACCTGACTGCGGTGCGCACCGTCGGTTCGACCGGCGCGCCGCTGCCGCCGGAGGGATTCGCATGGGTGTATGAGCACGTCAAGAAAGATGTGCTGCTCGCATCTATCAGCGGCGGAACGGACGTGATCACCCCGTTCATTGGAGCTGGCCCGACGCTGCCGGTACGCGCCGGTGAGATCCAGTGCCGCTGCCTCGGCTGCAAGGTGGAGAGCTACAGCGACGACGGCGCCTCCATGGTCGGTGAGGTTGGCGAACTCGTCGTCACTGAACCGATGCCCTCCATGCCCGTGCGCTTCTTGAACGACCCAGACGGCGCCCGCCTGCACGAGAGCTACTTCGACGTCTTCCCGGACGTGTGGCGGCACGGGGACTGGGTGAAGGTGACCGAGGAGGGTGCGAGCGTCGTCTACGGACGCTCCGACTCGACGCTGAATCGGAACGGCGTTCGTACGGGGACGAGCGAGTTCTACCGTGTCGTCGAGGACATCCCGGAAGTGCTGGACAGCCTCGTCATCGACACGACGCAACTTGGCGTCGAGGGCAAGCTGTTGCTCTTCGTGGTGATGCGTGAGGCATGCGCGTTGGACGATGCGATGCGCCGGCGTATCGCGGGGGCGATACGCACCACACTCTCGCCTCGCCACGTGCCGGACGAGATGCAGCAGATAGCGGAGGTGCCGCGTACGCTCAGCGGGAAGAAGCTGGAGGTGCCCATCAAGAAGGTGCTGAACGGCGTTCCGATGGAGCAGGCCGTGAGCAGAGACGCCCTGGCAAACCCTGACTCACTCCGCTACTTCGCGGAGATGGTGGAGGCCGGAGCGCACGTGCGCGGGCAGTAGGCGGGCCTTCGCTCTGGGGCTGGGGTGACTGCGGGGAGTCGGACCCGTTAGAAGCGCTCGAGGAATTCCTGCAGACTGATACTTGCCTGGTGCCGCAGCCTATCGGCGTTGGCTCGCTCCTGCTCAACCAGTCTGAACGGGTCAGAGGCGAAGGGCTGCCAGGAGGTGCGCAACGCCTTCATGGCGCTCGTTTCGCGCTCCGCCGCTTCCACGAGCAATGCCTGGATGGACAACAGATACCCCGTCTGGGGAAGGACGCGCACCCTTTGGGCAATCTCGCCCATGCGAAGGCTGAAGCGGTCGATGGCTTGGATTACGGCGCCGCGGTCACACCCCCCTTCGGTGCTGTGCCATTCGTCGTAGAGCTGGTGGAAGGCATCCCATTCCGCCAGAAGGTTTTGGTAGGCCCTCCCAAATGCCTCGAAGTCCTCGGTGCGGTGAGGCATAGCCGGCTCCTGCTCCACGACGGTGGGCTCTAGCGTGGGCGCATCGGCCATTGGTGTAGTGCTTGGTTCTGGGGCATGCGGGCTTGCCTCCTCTGAATCGCTCCGCGCAGCGGCCACCATTTCCGCCTCCGCCGTCCGCTGCGCGCGGGCGGCCGCAGCACGGCGCTCTTCGACCAGTTCGAAGAGCGCAACGCCGTTGGGCTGCCACCGGTCGCGCAACTGGCGAAACGCTGCTGCCTCCCCTTCAGCTGCCGTGACTAGCAGGTCGGCCATCTCGCGGGTCGAAGGTGTGCTCGGGAGGTCCCTGGCCAGTTCGGTGACGCTGTTGAAATCGGCGGCAAAGCCGTTCAAGGCACTTTGGGCAGCGGTGGAGTCGCAGACGACTAGATCGCCGCGCCACGAGTCGATGTCATGGCGGATCTGGGCCCAGTCCTGCCCGATAGCCTCCTGCTGGGTGGCAAAGTCGCTCGCCGTCGCTTGGTCGGGCACTAGCCCAGGGGTGCCGGTCGAGACGGGCGCTTCGGGCAGGCTCGTTGCCTCGGGGGTTGGACCGTCGCTTCTGCTGCAGGCGGCCACCGTGGCCAGCACCAACACGAATGCAGCAAGCACCAGGCGGATATCGGGTCGCGTCTTCATGAAACGGTTAGGCACCCCCCCCAGAGTCAATCGCGAAGTTAGAGCCCTGCGATGTCGAGGCATATCCCGGCAAGCGGTACACCGCCACGAAGTCGCTGACCAAGTCCTCCCTGAAGGAGCCGCTCAGCAGGCGTACTACGCCATCACTCAAGGTTGCCGGTGTGTCGGCCAAGAGTACCAGCACATGGCGGTCTTGGTTGCGGTTTACGACGGTGATGGCCGTCCCCTCCTGCTCCGTATCCGGAGCGAAGGGCGTACCTATCGTCTCGTCGACCCGGACTCCGGCGGCTTGTAGGTGCTGAGCCATCCGTGGCGCATCTTCGTAGAGCCCCAGGAACACGGCGTTTCGGCTCACGTCTTCGGCGGCCTGGATATCGGAAGAGATGCCATGGTAGATAGACAGGCCGCTTCTGACCTGAGCGCCCTGATTCCAAAGCGAGGAGCGACCCAGGAGGATGTCGACCATGCCGCCCTGTCCTCCCCCATAGAAGTGGGGGAAGTCTGCCAATTCGAATGTTCGCTCGGTAGTCGTGAGAAAGTCCGCAATGTTTGAGATCAACCGGTTGTTGTCGACCAATTCGTTGTGCGCCGGCACCATGAAGGTAAAGTCCGCCACCGCCAGAACGTTACGGCTCTCGCCCCACGCAATAGGAGAGAAGGGTTGCGTCGCCTCCACCAATGACGACTTTGTACCGGGACTTGCAAAGGCCACGGGCGGCCCTGAGGAGTCGATCGACCCTGCGGTATGCAGAATGACGGTGCCGATTCCGGTCGTAAGTTGGTCCGGCTGAAATTCTCTGAGGAAGATGTGCCGGAAGTTCAGGTCATAGTCGGTGACGTTGTACAGGTAGTCGGGCCGGAATTCCACGCCGAAACGCTCAGCCAGCGCATTCAGCTCGTACGGGCGCGTCGGGTCTGAGACCATCACCAACTTGCCGCCCTTGCGCACAAACCGCTCCACCAATGCGATCTCTGAGGCGGAGAAGGGGACTTGCGGGACCATGACCAGCAGGCTATCAGCGCCTCGAAGGCGATCCTCTAGGAGCCTGATGCGGATCTCCGCCGGCAGGGGCTCCAAGCCGCCGGCGAACTCGACGTTGTACCCCCGGTTGGCGACGCGCGTGCGGATAACAAGCGCCTCCGCTTCCGTGAACGCATTGGCGTGCAGCCTGTCCACTATGAGGAGACCTTCCCTGGCCAGCGGCGCAGGCGCATCGACGAATGTACCCGCATCGGAGCCCGGGACCGTGATGAGTTCGTACGGGACATCGACCGATGGTGGGGGTGTATAGCCTCCCCTGTAGAAGAACACGAAGGCTCCTCCAAACGTGGCGGCAGCGAAGAGGGGCAGCAGAGCCAAGAGGACGAGCTTAGAGATCATTGCCCA
The DNA here is from genome assembly GCA_034422075.1 of Dehalococcoidia bacterium. Lineage (GTDB taxonomy): Bacteria > Chloroflexota > Dehalococcoidia > Lucifugimonadales > Australimonadaceae > S34-282. Next base: position 30,315 of record DAOUJX010000044.1, on the reverse strand, counting down.
CGTACAGGTAGTAGATGTTCGGCTGGGCTATATCAAATGGGAAATTAGGGAGGGGGTCCTCCCCCTCCTCTCCCAGGCTACCGGTAAGCAGCAGTTTGCGCAGACCCTGCAGCCTTGCCGCCGTCTCTTCTGGGTCAACACTCAGCGCAGCGCCTGGTTCGCTCCCTTCGGGGAGTGAAGCCAGCACCTCGGCGAGAACGGGGTCATTCCCAGCGTTCAGGGAGGCGAAAATGTCTTCCGACGCTTGGGCGAAGTGCCGCAGCACCTCCAGGTTGACGTCCACGATGCCGTAGCCGGAGATGCCCGCGAGATCGGCAGCCTTCTCCATGGCCTCGGTGTCGCCGCCTAGCTCGTCGATCATGCCCAGTTGGAGCGCGTCGATGCCGGCATAGATGCGTCCTTGCGCCAGCTCCTCTGCAGATAGCTTGAGCCTGTCTCCTCGCTCGACCACAACCAACTGAGCGAAGGACTGGTTGAGCTGGTCTACCAGTTCAACGTGTTGTCGCCTGGAAAAGCCGGACGCCTTGAACGGGCCGGTAACCAGCACGTTCTCTTCCGGCGGCGGAGGAATCAATGGGTCCGCGGTGGAAATGACGCCCACGTTTCCTACTAGGGATGATGGCTGGGCAATGGCGTAATTCGTTCCTAGAGACATCATGTATCCGCCGCTGGCAACGAGGGCATTCATGACCACCACCACGGGCTTCTCCTCCCGCAGCTCACGCGTCTCAAAGTAGAGGCGCTCGCTGGACGAAGCTCCACCCCCGGGGCTGGTCAGCCTAATCACCACAGCCTTGATGGAGTCGTCTCGACGTGCATAGCTGAGGAATTCGCTGATCACATAGGTCGAATCCTCATTAAGGACAGTGAAGGGGATATCGATCACTCCGATCTTAGGCTTGCCTGGAGAGGTATAGGTGAACAGCACGGCGCCCACAGCGACGCCGATGGCCGCTAGCAACAGAGGGGCGACGAACCACGAAGTCAGTGCCTTCTTCACTCTGGCAAGGGCGTGCGTGACCCTACTCATGGTTGCCTTGGAATCTCCAAAACGCCAGCTTTCCCAAGGCGCTCATGGCAACGAAGGGGGTTCCCACGGTGATTGCGATTTCTGGCTCTTGTCAATTGATACGATGCCTGACGTTGGCCTGCCTCTGAAGCCGCGGGGCAGCACTACGGCAAGCCGAGCGCACTGAGCAGAGAAGGACCGTTTGCCCAGTATGGCACACCACCTACCTGCGCCGCCAAGTCTGATTGTATCGCGCGGGAGCGGGTCAGAGTGATAGGAAGCCTGCCTGCGTGTGCCAATGGGGCCTAACGTGCCTCTGTGGTGGGGCTAGCGAGCGTGCACTCCCCCGTTGACCCGGTCGTACAGTTCAGTCACGTGGGGCGGTGGTGGTGGTGTTGCCAGCGTAGCCCCCACGGCTGCCGCCATCGCGATGACGAAGGCGGGCGTTGCGGGTTGAATGTCCCAGATGCCAGATGGTCCGCCGCTCAGGAACTGCCATAGGGTCGCTGCCAGCGTTCCGGTCACCACCGACGCGAGCGCTCCCCACGAGTTGAAGCGCCGCCAGTACAGGCACAGGATCATCGCCGGGCCAAAGGCCGCCCCCATGCCGCCCCATGCGTAACTGACGAGGTTGAATATGGACTCGGGGAACCAGACAGAAAGCACTGCGGAAACGATCCCAATAGCCAGCAACAGCGCTCTGCCCAGCCATACGCGAGCGTTGGGCGCCAGCACCTTGGCCTTGCGCCGTGTGTACGGCAGGTCGTCCGCCGCAACTGCTGACGCCAGTAACAGCTGGGAGTCTGCGGTGCTCATCACCGCCGCGATCACCGCCGTCAAGAGCAGGCCCGTTACCACCGGGTGGAAGAAGACCTCTGATACCACCAGGTAGACCCGCTCAGGATCCGCAACCTCGTGCAGCATGCCCGCCTCGAACAATGCCGGACGCGCCACTATCCCGAGGATGAACGCAAGCCCGTACACTGCGAAGAGCCATATGAGCGCCATGTTGCGGCTTCGTGGGATGTGGTTCTCTCTCTCTATGGCCATGAAGCGCTGCAAAATCCGGTGCGCGCCCAGACCACCTATGGCCCACCCCATCGCGGATAGCAGAAACCCCGGTGTAATGGAGGTCCCATCCGTTAGCGTTAGCGGGTTGAAGAACCCTTGCCTTTCCTCGCCGGCGTGGGAGAAGGGATGCACCGTCACCACGAAGATCATGATTGCGATGATCAGCAAGCTGCCCAGCATCAGGAGCGCTTGCGCGACATCCGTCCTCGACACTGCCATGAACCCGCCGATCAGCGTGTACGACGCGATGGCGATGAGCGCTATCGCTATCCCTGTACCCGCATTTAGCCCGAAGACGGTTTCCAGGAGCTTTGCCCCGCCGACTAGTCCGGAGCTGACGTAGAAGATGACGAACAGGATGGTGACTGCCGCTGCCACCGTCCTGAGGATGCCGGAAGTATCCCCGACCCGTGCCTCCAGAAACTCTGGAATGGTGAGGGCGTTGTCGGCCGCTATGGTGTAGCGCCGCAGCCGCTTCGCCAACAGCGTCCAGCTCAGCCAGATGCCCACTGCTGCGCTCACCGGAACCCACATCTCCACCAAACCGCCCGAGAAGGCCAGCGCCGGGAGCGCCAGCATCGTCCACGCGCTCGTCGTCGACGACCCTGTGCTGAGCGCCGCCGTAAAGCTGCTCAACCGCCGACCGCCCAGGGTGTATTCCGCCATGTCCCGCATGCGGCCCGCGCCGACGACCGCAATGCCAATCAACATCGCGAAGTACACTGCAAAGCCGGCTATCACCCATTCCACGTTCGCACCGCTTTCTCTGTGTCCGCTGCCTCCGGCGCAGCATTCTCAAGCCGCGCACCAATGGCAACTCGGATCGCGCCACACCCTAGGCTACTGCTGCAGGGTCTGCCATCACACGCCGGTGATGGGACAGCATGGTGGCTATCCGATGAGGTGGCGAGCCCTCGACCGGGGCACGGTCCACTGCTACGCGCAGCCCCCGACGGAGGCAGGGGGGTTCGAACGGTCTTGGCGGGCGCGGATGACCCAGGACCTATCCCCAGACGTTGCGTGCAGTCTCGGCGACGGCCCGGAGCTTCGCGCTCTGCTGCTCTATGGTGAGAGGGCTGCTGACGATAGATGTGCCGAATCCGCACTGAGGGCTGATAGCGAGCTGCTCGCGGGGAAAGTGACGAGCGGCCTCGGCAATCCTCGCTGCAAGCTCCGAGGGGGCCTCAACGCGTGCTGATTTGGTCGTGACCAGTCCAAGCACCACCGTCCTGTCGTCGGGCACGCCACGCAGTGGCTCGAACGAGCCGGAGCGTTCGTCGTCGTACTCCAGCATCAGCCGCTGCGCGTTCACACGGCGGAGAACCGGCTCGACAATCCGGTCGTAACTGCCTTCGACTAGCCAACGGCCGGCCTGGTTGCCCCGTCAGAGGTGGAACGCGAACACCACCTCCGGGAAGCCGTCCATCACGGCGTTGTCCAGTTCGATGCCCTGGGCGACCCAGTCTTCCGCGGACCCGCCTTGGGCCTGATAGAAGGCCGCCCACGCCGGGTCCAGCACCAATGGATAGTGCGGGGCGTCGAGCTGGATGTAGGTCGCGCCGAGTCTGACCAGCTCTTCGATCTCATCACGAACGATACGCGCGACATCGGCCAGGAACGCCTCGAGCGTGGGGTAAGCCTCGGCAGACCTTGCAGGCGACCAGAAGTTGGCGAACAGGCTGGGACTTGGCAGCGTCACCTTCGCCACACGCGTTGTTCGGCTGCGCACGTAGGTGAATTCCTCCGCCGACAGGTGGCGTTTGCGCCGGAGCGGGCTCACGACGCCGAGGGTTGCGGGCCGCTCCTTGTGGAAGTCTCCTACCTGTTCGTCGCCCTGCCAATCACCCCAAAGGAACGCGTCGATATCGAACTCGCCGAACCCTTCGACTGCCTCGGGCATCTGGCTCTGGAACGAGAGCCTGCGCATTTCGCCGTCGGTGAGTACCTCGAGCCCTGCCTCCTCCTGGGCGGCCACGGCGCCATCGACGGCAGCGTCCTCGATGCGCTTGAACTCGGAGGCGGTGATCCGTCCAGCCGCAACGTCCTCGCGCGCGACGAGCAATTCCGCCGGCCTGATGAGGCTCCCGACAACGTCGGCATGGGGCAGGTTCGGCACGGCGGTGAGTCTCGCATATCAGGCGTGTTGGGGCAAAAGGAACCACGCCCTAGGTTGAGGGGTGATGCGCCTTAGACCGGTCTGAGTTTCGCCATCAGCTCCGCTCACTTTCCGGCACCGCTACTCGCCTTGAGCTACGGCTCCACACTCTCCAGCCTCATGCGCAGTGCCGAAACGCTCGCATCGACCTGCTGCCCCGCTGTATCTATGACGATACTGGCCTCCCAGGGGGCATACTCTCGGGAGCGTACCTCCTGCCACGCGGGCAATCGGTGCCCGTCGATGTCGGCCACCCGTGTCTCGACTCTGCGTCGGTGCTCCGCCTGGTCGGAACAGACGATCTCAATCTCGATGCAACGCGTGCCTGCTCGCTGGGCGACTTTCCGCCATGCGAGGCGCGTTGACTCCACCGGGTTCACCGAATCGGCTATGACGGTACGGCCCAACCTTAGGTTGTCCTCAGCGATCGCATAAGCGACCTCGTACCCCTCGGGCCCTGTAACCCTTATGTTGGAGCGGCGAAGCGCCTGCTCGATAGAATCGATGCGCAGATGGACGGCCTCTATGTGGCGTGCCAGCCTGGTGGCAATGGCTGTTTTTCCGACCGCGGGGAGGCCTCCGAAGATCAATAGCATCAGAGCGTGCTTTCTAGGCCTCCGTCAAATGGCCACGAGTAATTCCAAGCAGCAGCCGTGCCTGGGTTGCTTTCGGCTGTTGTAACACTAGCTTTGGTGGCCCGACAAGCACAGGCCAAGTGCCGACTCGCAGCATGGGCGCTGGCGCCTATGGTCTGCAGGGCGGCATGCTGTTCGGCCCTTTCTTGCCCGGCGCTGCTGCTACCACTCAGGCAGTGCTCTTGTCCCCAGCAATGTGCAGGAGACTCCCCGTTCAGGTGACTGAGGTAGGTAGGAGTACAATCCGCCTCGGCACGTTTGAACGGGGAGGTTCGGCATGGCCAAGGAAGGGCTTTCGAAGGCGGCGTTCCTGGAGATGGCTGAAGTGGCGGGGGTGGAGACTAGCGACAAGGAGTACCTGGACCTGCTGTATGAGCAGGCGAAGGGAGCGCTCCGGCTCGTTTCGATTCTGGACGAGCCGGACCTGACCGGTGTGGAGCCGGCCTCGATGTACTCCACCGGATACGGCCTTCCTGACGCTGGCCAAGAGGAGGGCTAGCCATGGCGGATGCTGCGCTTACCCAGATGACTATCGGTGAATTGTCGCGGTTGATTGAGGCGAAGCAGGTTTCGCCGGTTGAGGTGACGGAGGCGCATCTAGAGCGGATCGAGGCGGCCAATCCGCTGGTGAACGCATTCGTCACACGGCTCGACGACCACGCCTTGGCTGCCGCCCGGCGAGCGGAAGGAGAGATCGCCGCAGGAGACTATCGGGGCCCGCTCCATGGCGTCCCCATGGGCCTCAAGGACCTGTACTGGACCAAGGGAATTCGTACCACGTCGGGCTCAACCGTCGACAAGGATTTCGTGCCCAGCGAGGACTCGGCAGTCGCCGAACGGCTGGCCCGAGCGGGCACCATCCTCATGGGCAAGCTGCACACCGTAGAGTTCGCCTTTGGCGCCAAGGAGCACAACCCTGCCTATGGCGATCCCAGGAATCCGTGGGACTTGAGCCGTATCCCCGGAGGATCCAGCTCCGGCTCTGGCGCCGCTGTAGCCGCGCGGATGCTCCCTATGGCGATGGGCTCCGATACTGCCGGTTCGGTAAGGCAGCCTGCATGCCTGAGCGGCGTGACAGGCCTCAAGCCCTCCTACGGACTGGTGAGCCGCTACGGCATTACGCCCATCTCCGCCACGCTTGACCACGCCGGCCCGCTAGTGCGTTCCGCAGAGGACGCCGGCCTGGTGATGAATGCCATCGCGGGGCATGACCCTCGTGATCCCAGCACGGTGGCGCGCGAGGCAGAGGACTACACGGAGGGCATTGGGGATGGTATTCGCGGGCTGCGCCTGGGCATCCCGTGGGACTACATCAATGAGGCTGTAGACCCGCAGGTTGAGGTTGCGTTCAGGGCGGCCGTGGAGGTGTTGGAGTCGCTGGGCGCGTCGGTGGAGGAAGTGTCAATCCCGGAGTTCCGTTACTCCGGCGCTATGCTCATCGCCATTGCCGGCACAGAGGCCGTGGACGTCCACTACGAGCGCTTCCGAGACCGCGAGCAGGCCGGGGAGTTCAACCAGGTAATACGCCGGCGCATGGAAAGCGCCCGGTTCCTTCCAGCGCCCCTCTACGTAAGGGCGCAGCGCGCGCGGCGGCTGCTCGGCATCCGGCTGGCCCAGACGTTCCAGCGCGTCGATCTGCTGGCGCTGCCCAGTCTAGGGATGACGGCCCTTCCACTGGGCGCGGAGACCGTCACCATACGGGGACGGACGTTCACGGAACAGGAGGTGATAACCCGGACGATGCACATCTTCAACATGAACGGCATCCCGGCCATCTCTGTCCCGTGTGGTTTTGATGACAAGGGACTGCCGATAGGCCTGCAGCTGGCCGGTCCGCTGTTCGAGGACAGGCGGGTCTTGCGCGCAGCCAACGCATACCAAGAGGCCACCGTCTGGCACACCAAGAGCCCGGCGCTCGGAGACGGAGGTGCGTAGCAAGACGTAGGTGAGCCGACCTACTTGGAGCAGCCCCTCGTCCCTCACTCCCGTGAGCCGCGCCCCCACATGGGGTGACGAAAGGAGGGGTTGGCGTCCGCGTGCCATGAGCGCTGGCCGGCCGGCGCTGCGGACACGACCTCAGCCATCTCCGCTATCGGCGCAGCGCCCTGACTGCGCACGGGCCACGCGGTTGCTAAGCCGTTCAGGTGGCGTGCCAGGTCCAGTAACGCCGCAAGGTTGTGCACCGGCAGTAGGTCATCGATGTACGGGGCGGCCGCTTGCATACCCAGCGTCAACGGTTCGTAGTCAGCACTCCCCGCCAAGGGGTTCAGCCATATCAGGCGCCGGCAGCTCCGTTGCAAACGCGCCATCTCTTCGCTCAGCGCCTCCGGCTCGCCTCTATCCCACCCGTCTGACACGATGAGAACGATAGAGCCCCAACCGAGCGTTCGCCGTATCCACCTGAAGTTGAACTCCCTGAGCGCCGCCCCAATGCGAGTGCCGCCTGACCAGTCCGGGACCGTCTTGGCGACTTCTGCCACGGCTTGGTCGATGTCGCGGGACCCCAGTTGCTTGGTGATGCGCGTGAGGCGGGTAGCGAACAGGAACGCCTCCACCCGGCCTTCCAGCCCTCCGTAGAGGCTGTGGATGAAGTGCAGCAGCATACGAGTGTAACGCTCCATGGAGCCGCTCACGTCGCAGATCACCACCAGTCGGCGCGGCTTCTCCTTGCGCCGGCGGGTCTTGAGGTGCAGGAGCTCGCCTCCGTACTGAGCGCTGTCCCGCAGCGTTCCCCGAACGTCCAGTGCGGGCCCTCTTCCCCGCTCTCTGCGTCTGGCCAGCCTCGTCCCGGGATTCCACTGGAGCGAAGCAACCAGTTGTTTGGCCTGCAGCATCTCGTCCGGCGTGAACTCCGCGAAATCCTTATTCCGTAGCACCTCACGGGCGCTGAACGTCCGCGTCAGGTCGATGCGGTCGTACCGCTCATCCCGGTCTTGCGCTTCCATACCGCCGGCGTCGTCCGTTGGCCCTGGGGGAGGCGGCCCCGCTTCGACCCTTCGAAAACGACGCTGCTCGCCCATCGAACGCAGGTCCAGCGACGACATACGCTCCTTGCGCTGGCGCCAGAACACCTCGAACGCTTCGTCGAATATCGGAAGGTCTTCTCTTCGATGCACGAGAAGCGTGCGCAGCGCCGACCATACGTCCATCCGGCGCGACACCCCGATGTTCTCCAGAACGCGGACGGCGTCCACCATCTGTCCTGCGGGGACGTTGAGCCCCAAGCGCCTGAGTAGGTAACCAAACAGCAGGAGATTGTGGAGAATGTGGCCGGCTTCGCCGCTAGCCACGCCTGCCGCCCCGTCGCGTCCCGCGCTGCAATGCCCGGTTCAGGAGCGCGCGGGTCTGCTCTCCCCTCACGGTTTGCACGTCCTCCCGGTACTTCAGCATGACGCCCAGCGTATCGTCTATCACCGACGGGTTGAGCTCATTCTCGTTCAGGCTCACCAACGCCGCCGTCCAGTCGAGCGTCTCGGCAACACCGGGAACCTTGTAGAGCTCAGTCGAGCGCAATTCCTGTACGAAGGACGTCACTTGTGTGGCCAGCTTCTGACCTGCTCCAGGGACCTTGCTGCGCACGATCTGCATCTCTTTGTCGAGGTCCGGGTAGTCAATCCAGTAGTACATGCACCGCCGCTTCAGAGCATCGTGGATCTCACGCGTCCGATTCGAGGTGATGACCACCACAGGCGGCTCGTTCGCCTCGTATGTGCCAATTTCGGGGATGGTGATCTGGAAATCGGAAAGCATCTCCAGAAGGTACCCCTCGAACTCTTCGTCGGCGCGGTCGAGCTCGTCTATCAACAGCACCGTCGGGCCGGAGCTCTCGAGCGCCTGGAGAAGGGGGCGCTTGATGAGGAATTCCTCGCTGAACAGCTCCTTCTCCATGCCCTTGCGATCAACACCTTCTGAAGCCTCCAGCAGCCGAATGTGCAGCAGCTGGCGAGAATAGTTCCACTCATAGACGGCCTGGCTCACGTCCAGCCCTTCGTAGCACTGGAGGCGTATCAGGCGCGCGCCCATTGCGGACGACAGCGCCTTTGCCACCTCCGTCTTGCCAACACCCGCCTCACCTTCCAGGAACAGCGGGCGCCTGAGCTGCAAGGCCAGGTAAACGGACATCGCCAGGCCGCGGTCTGCTACGTACAGCTCGTTGCGAAGCGCGGCTTGGAGGTCGTCAACGGAAGTCGGCGCCGATGCGACGGGAGTTTGCCCCAACCTCTGTATCCTCCTAAGTGCTGCGCCCGGCTGCGTTGCTCCGCCTATGTCCTGCCGAAGACCCTATCCCGCACGTGACGCGGCAATTCCGAGAGCGCGACGCAGGTAGACCACCGCCATCGCCTTTCTGTACTCGGCTGAGGCGAATATGTCGCTCATCGGGTCGCCCGTGAGGTCGCTCTCAAGTGCTGCGGCAGCTGCATCGAGCGCGCCATCGCTCAGGTCCGACCCGACCAGGGCCGCCTCAACGGACGATGCCCTGGTTGGCGTCGTCTCCACGCCGCCCACGGCTGCGCGCGCCGACGAGCAGGCCCCGCCCTCTACTGCGACGATGGCCGCGGCCCCAACCACCGAGTACCGTGAGGCGGGGTGCGGGAACTTGACGTAGGCCGACCCAGCGTCAGACGGCACGGAGGGAACGGAGACGCTGGTCAGAATCTCGTTCTCCTCCAGAGCGTTCTCCAGCAACCCGGTCGGGAAATCAGACGCAGCGATGCTGCGCTCGCCGCCGGGTCCGGTTACGTTGAGGGTGGCGCCCATTGCGGTCAGGACGGTTGGCGGGTCGGAGGCCGGGTCGCCGTGGGATAGGTTGCCCCCGATGGTCCCCCGGTTCCGCACCGCTGGGTCTCCCACCTGTGCAGCAGCCTCCGCCATGAGCGGCGCGCGCTCCCTCACCAGGTCGCTTGCGGCGATCTCTCCTGTGGTCGTGAGCGCTCCTATGGAGAGGCCGTCGCCGCTGGCGCTGATGCCCTTGAGCGTCGCTATGTGCCCAATGTCCACTAGGGCAGCGGGCGCCGCCAGGCGCAGTTTCATCATCGGAATCAGGCTGTGGCCGCCGGCCAGCACCTTGGCGCCCTCGTTGGCAGAGAGCAACTGCACAGCCTCGGAAACCGAGCCGGCGCGATGGTATGTCGTCTGCGCTGGGTACATGGCTAGCCTCCGTTCTGGTCGGCCCGAACAGCCCGCCAGACCTTCTCGGGTGTCAATGGCATATCGATACGGTTGACCCCCAGGGGTCGCAGGGCGTCCATCACTGCGTTGTAGACGGCGGGAGTGGACGCGATGGTGCCGGCCTCTCCCACGCCCTTGACTCCCAGCGGGTGGTGCGGCGAGGGCGTTGTGTTGGAGAGCACCTCGATGTCGGGGAGGCGGTCGGCTCGCGGCAGCGCATAATCCTGCATGGTGCCGGTGAGGAGCTGTCCGTCGTCGTCATAGACGGCACCCTCCCACAGCACCGGGCCCACTCCTTGGGCGACTCCGCCGTGCACCTGGCCCTCGACGATCATGGGGTTGATCTGCACGCCACAGTCATCCACGGCAATGTAGCGCTGCAGATCGATCTGGCCCGTAGCAGGATCCACCTCGACCACCGCCAGGTGCGTGCCGAAGGGGAACGTGAAGTTCGGCGGGTCGTAGAACGCGCTCGCCTCCAGGCCCGGCTCCATGCCCTCCGGCATGTTCCACGCCACGTTCGCCATGAGCGCGATGTCCTGTATCGTCTTGTGCTGATCGGGCGAGCCCCGTACGAAGAAGCGGCCGTCAGCGTACTCGATGTCCTCCGTCGCCGCTTCCAGCAGGTGCGCCGCCAGCGCCTTCGACTTCTCCTTGATCTTGCGCGTTGCCAGAGCGACCGCCGCGCCGGACACCGCCGTCGTCCGGCTCCCGTACGTGCCCCAGCCCATCGGCGTCAAATCGGTGTCTCCGTGGATTACCTCGACGTCGTCCACGTCCACTCCCACCTCCTCTGCCACAATTTGGGCGAAGGTCGTCTCTTCCCCCTGCCCGTGCGGCGAGGACCCAATCATCACGTTTACTTTGCCCGTGGGATGAAACCGAACGATGGCGCTCTCCCAAAGGCCGCCCTGGAACCCCACGGCGCCCGCCACCTGGGAAGGCCCCAGGCCGCAGATCTCGACATAGGTCGAGACGCCGATGCCAATGCAGCGGCCCTCCTGGCGCGCCCGCTCCTGCTCAGCCCGGAGCGAGGCGTATCCCGCGGCATTCAGGCAGGCATCAAGCGTTGCCTCGTAGTCGCCGCTGTCGTAGGTGAGGCCCGTCGCAACGTCGTGGCCGTTCTCGAACTTCGGAATCAGGTTCTTCCGGCGTACCTCAACCGGATCCATGCCCAGTCTTGCGGCAAGGAGGTCCACCAGACGCTCTATGAGCGTGGTCGCCTCCGGGCGGCCGGCGCCGCGATAGGCGTCCACCGGCGCGCCGTTGTTGAACACGCCGTAGACGGTCCCGCTGATGTTCGGTATGTCGTACACGCCCGAGTACATCAGGCCGTGCAGGATGGTCGGCACCCCGGGGCTCGCCGTCGAAAGGTATCCGCCCAATCCTGCGTACACCGTCGTTCGCAGGCCCGTGATCTTGCCATCGGAGGTGGCCGCCATCTCCACCTCTTCGACGTGGTCGCGGCCTTGGGTAGTGATCTGGTAGTTCTCGCTGCGCGTCTCCGTCCACTTAACGGGTCTACCCAGTTGCATGGAGCAGAAGGCGGTGATCGCCTCGTCGGGGTAGTAGGGAATTTTGCTTCCGAACCCACCGCCGACCTCAGGCGCAATGACCCGCACCTTGTGCTCTGGAACACCCGTAACGACCGACGTGAGGAATCGTGCGATATGAGGGTTCTGTGAGGTGTTCCAGAGCGTCAGCTCACCCGTGGCAGCCACCCACTGGGCGATGGCCGAGCGCGGCTCCATCGGGTTGGCGATGAGCCTCTGCAGCGTAATGGTGTCACTGACCGTGACGTCCGCCTCCGAAAAGGCCGCGTCGGTGTCGCCGCCGGCCATCGCCCAGGTGAACGCAATGTTGTTGGGCACATCGTCGTGCAACTGGGGCGCGCCGTCCTGCGCGGCTCCCTTGGGGCTGACGATCGCATCCATCGGCTCGTAGTCCACCGCGATGTGCTCCAGCGCGTCCTCGGCCTGGTATCGAGTCTCCGCAACCACCACGGCAACCGCGTCGCCGACGTATCGCACCTTGTCCGCAGCAATGGCGGGGTGCGCAGGGGTCTTCAGGTCGGAGTTGGGTATCAGCCACGCACAGGGAATCGCGTTCAGCGCCTTCGCCGTGTCGGCCCCCGTGTATACCGCGATGACACCCGGCTGACTTGCGGCTCCGCTCGTGCCCACAGACTTGATTGCCGCGTGGGCGTAGGGACTGCGGAGGATGGCAGCGTGCGCCATCTCGGGCAGCTTGATGTCGTCCGTGTACGACGCCCGTCCTGTGATGAGCCGGGGATCCTCACGGCGACGAATGCCTGAACTGAATACGCGGGTAGTCATGGCCTAACCCCCTCTCATCGCACTGGCGGCCTCTTCGACCGCCCGCACGATATTTTGGTAGCCGGTGCACCGGCAGATGTTGCCCTCAAGGCCGTGGCGAATCTCCTCGCGCGTCGGCGAGGGATTGGCCCGGAGCAACTCCTCTGTCGCCATGATCATTCCAGGCGTGCAGAACCCGCATTGCAGGCCGTGCTTGTTCCAGAACGCTTCCTGGAGCGGATGCAACTCCACCCCGTCGGAAAGCCCCTCGATAGTCTTGATGGAACTGCCCGACGCTTGAGCGGTAAGCACCGTGCACGCCTTTGCAATCGCCCCGTCCAATTGCACCGTACATGTGCCGCACTGGCTGGTATCGCACCCTACCTTCGTGCCCGTCAGCCCTGCGTTCTCCCGGATGAAGTGGACGAGCAATTGCCGCGGCTCGACCTCCCCGCTATAAGGCTTTCCATTGATGGTGATTTCCACTGGAACGTTCGTCATGCACACCCTCCCTTGATGCACATTAACTGAGACCTAGCGCTCGTATGCCCTGGCGGCGCGAGTCTAGCAAAGGCCGCGTGTATCAACAAGGCAATCACCCGCTGCTGCCGCGTGCGCCGCGACCTTGGAGGCTGCACAAACCGCACTCCGCACGGAGCGTGCGCCGCCTGCTATGGTTCTGCCATGAGAGTGAACGGCACCTACCGCATCGAAGTCCCCCGCGACCGCCTCTGGGAGGCCCTCATGGATCCCGATGTGGTTGGTCAGTGCATCCCCGGCGTTCAGAAGTTCACCACTGTTTCGCCCGACAACTACGAAATGGATATCAACGTCAAGGTGGGCGTCTTCTCCGGTTCGTTCAACGGGACGCTCGAGGTCTTGGACAAAGACGCCCCCATCTCCTACCGGATGGCCGTCCGGGGAGCTGGCCCGATGACGAACGTGTCGGGCGAGGCTGCCGTTTCGCTCGAGCCTGACGAAGATGCGACCCTCCTCACCTTCGACGGAGACGTGAGGGTGACCGGTGCTCTTGCGAGGGTCGGCCAGCGTTTCATGAGCAGCGCTGCCAAGTCGCAATTCGACGCTTTCTTCCAGCGCCTGCGGGACAACCTGGCTTAGCCGTCGCAAGACAAGCCGTGCGTGCCCTCGATAGGTGTCGCCACCCGGCACGAGAGGTACGCCACTTGCCCGTTGCTCCCACAGGTGCGCATCGGCCAACCGCTAGCCCAACGCTTTCGGGAGGACAGGCATGCTGACCAAAGCCAGCACCTGCCCCGTTGCGGGGCTCGATGGGGCGATAGTCGAGGTGGAGGTAGGCATGGATCTGGGCATGCCCGCCTTCTCCATCGTCCGCCAACGCGCAAGTACCAAGGGATAGGCGCCAGCCAACTCCTTGCATGCCCAATCCAGCAGCGACCACTGAGCGAATCAAGCTACCTAGCTCAGGCGTCCTGCCTCCGACCAGTATCCTTCCCGGCCCCACTCTAGGTGGGCAGAATGATCCCTACCGGGTGGGATGCTCGTACGCCGGGCGCAGGCGCGGTTCGCTGCGCTTGCTAGAATTCAAGGCGTGTTGCTTGGCCGCTTCTTGCTACCGCTACTAGTTGCCGCACTCGCAGCTTGCAACTCGGGCCTAGCGACTCCTGACCTAGTTCCTGCCCACACCCCTTCGCCTCCAGAGGGGGTTACGGCTACAACTGCCACAGTCACTCCGACCCAAGCCGGCGGCGCATCAACCCCTGTTACCGCGTCAGTTTCCGAACCCGGGGCGACCCCAGAGATGGCAACTGCCCTCGGCAGATGGCGCGGACTCGTCGTCACCCCTGAGCATCGCTGTTCGCAATACGACTCCGACGACTACCCCTATCCAAGGTCAGTCGAGCAACGTATCGTCGCTAGCATGGGCGGTATCGTCTACGGCCCATATACCGGAACGTCATTCACCAGTACATCCGAGACGGACATTGAGCACATCGTCGCGCGCTCGGAGGCCCATGACAGCGGCCTCTGCGCAGCAGATGACACAACGAGGAGGCGGTTCGCCTCCGACTTGCTGAACCTGACGCTCGCCAGCCCAGCCGTCAATCGCTCGCAGAAGAGCGGCAAAGACGCGGCGGAGTGGCTCCCTGGGCTGAACCGCTGCTGGTTTGCGAACCGTGTGGTAGAGGTGCGAAATCGGTACGGTCTCACCATCGACCAGCGGGAGCGCGACGTGCTCGAAGGGGTCTTGGCAGGATGCACGTCCACCGAGATGGTCATGGATCCATCGGCCACCCTGCAAGCGGCAACGCCCAGCCCGCGACAGGATGGTGAAAGAGGCGACGCCCTCCAGCGATATGATGACAACAGAAATGGCCGTATAACCTGCGCCGAGGCACGTCGTCACGGGATTGCTCCAGTCGTGCGTGACCATCCCGCCTACCCGTACATGGATGACCGGGACAATGATGGTGTGGTATGCGAATGAGCAGGGGCGAGCCGTTTTTCCCCCGCCCCGTTCGTCGGGCGCGTACGTGGTTGGCAAGGCGCGGCTTCAATTCCTAGTCGAAGAGGGATTAGCCCCCGCGGGTGTGATGGAGATCGTGCGTTCTCAATTGGCAAGATAGTTGCCTCACCCCCTGCTGTGTCCTCATGGGTTGCCTTGATAGCTCGCCTGCGCCATCGCCGATACCGCGGGCGCGAAGACGATAGGCATGGCCCCCATCGCGCAGAGGCGCTCCAGTACCGGCAGCGCGTCCCGGAGTAGCGCGACTGCTAGAATCGGCGCCTATCCCGTATTTCGGAGCCTGCCGGTGAAAGTAGCCGTCTGCGTGAAATGGGTACCGGTCGTCGCGCGAATGAAGTTCGACCTCGAAACGCGTCGCATTGTCCGAGACGGCGTACCCAGCGAACTCAACTCCTACGACCAACTCGCCGTCCAATGGGCGGTCGACCATAGGGACCAATACGGCCTCGATGTCGACGTCTACACGATGGGCCCGCCCGGCGCACTCCAAGGCCTGCAGCAATGCCTCGCAATGGGTGCAGACCGCGTCTTCCACATCATGGACCAGGCGCTCGCCGGCTCCGATACGCTAGCAACCGCCCGCGCGCTCAGCCTCGCGCTGAAGCGCGAGCGGTACGACCTCATGCTCTTCGGCTACCACAGCGTCGATGCCGAGACGGGGCAGGTGGGCCCGGAAGTCGCCGAGTTCCTGGGCCTCCCGCAGATCACGAGCGTTAGCTCGCTCGAAATCGTCCATGGGGACATGGCGCGGGCGGAGCGAGAGACGGAGGACGGTGTGCAGATCGTCGAATGCACGCTCCCCGCCGTCCTCTCCGTCGTAGAGGGAATCGCGGCTGAAACGTTTCCCGCGCGTGAGGCGATGCAAGCTGCGCGCGAGCGCGAGGCGCACCACATCACCGCCGCCGACCTGTCGTCCGATTCGACTATGTTTGGCAACGCCGGCTCGCCCACTTGGGTGGCGGAGATACAGTTCGTCGAGTCGGAGCGAGAGCAGCGCGTCCTTGACGAGGAGACACCTACAGAGACCGCCGCTCGCGAGGTGGCTGCATACCTGCGAGGCAAGGGTCTGCTCGACCCCGCCGCCCGCACCGCCCGCGATAGCGAGGCGCCTACTGCCTCGCCCGCCGTTCGCCCCGCTTCCGGTCCCGCGGTATGGGTCGTCGCCGAGCCTGGCGAGAGAGCACTCCGCAGCGCAACGAGCGAGCTGCTCGGAGCAGCCTCTTCTGTCGCCGACGCTATCGACGGGCACGTTGTCGGCGTACTCTCCGGAGAACCGGGCGTTGCGGGGCAGGGTGATGCGTTCATCGCCGCCGGCGCCGATGCCGTCGCGCTGGCTGTTGACGATGGCCTCGCCGCCTATGCAACGGATGCCTACACCGCGACCATCGCGGAAGCCATCGAACAGCACCAGCCCTATGCGGTCTTGCTGCCGTCGACCGTCAACGGGCGAGATCTTGCGGCGCGCGTCGCTGGGCGTCTAGGCCTCGGACTCACAGGGGACTGCGTTGGCCTAAGCGTCGATGAAGAGGGCCGGCTTGTGCAGCTCAAGCCGGCCTTTGGCGGCAATATCGTTGCGCCGATACTCTCCAGGACGCGGCCCTACATGGCCACGATTCGCCCCGGCCTGCTCGAGCGACTGCAGCCCAACCCCGCGCGACAGGGCGCGTCGTTCGAACTTTCTGTATCGCTGCCCCACTCCCCGGCGGTCCGCGTTGTCGACTCGCGCCGCATCGAGGAGGAGGGCGTTGCGATCGAAGATGCCTGGTGTGTCGTCGCCGTCGGCATGGGTGTCGGGGACAAGGAGCACATCGCGGATTTGCAGCCCCTCGCCGACTACCTGGGCGCGGAGCTGGTCTGCACGCGCGACGTGGTAGAGGCGGGATGGATGCCGCACCAGCGCCAGGTGGGCCTCACGGGACGCTCGGTGGCGCCAGCACTCTACATCGGCGTCGGCGTACGCGGCGACTTCAACCACACCGTGGGCATACAGCGCGCAGGCACAGTTGTCGTCATCAACAACAACAAGCGCGCCCAGTTCTTCCGCGCCTGTGACGTTGGGGTGATAGCGGAGTGGAGCGAGTTTCTGCCTGCCCTGCTACGCGCGCTACAGGAAGCAGAATAGGGGGCAAGGACCGCGCCAGTGACTTCTGCCCGTCTTCCCTCTTGGAAAGGCGCGCATTCCCCTGGGTGTGGTATGTTTGTCGCGCTGGGTCGGCGCGTACGCGCGGCGAGGGCTGTCGAGGGGAGCGGCTCAATCGCTTGCGCATGGGGCCCGGTGCCCGTCGGTGACGACCGGAACTTGGCGCATCTGGTGCGCCTCATACCCCCTCGAAGGATATAGCGACCGGTCGTGCTCGGTTGCCCGCCGCTGGTGCGGTGAGGAGGGTGACGCTATGCGCGGTACGACAACGTTGTCGGAGCGCGATTCGGTCTGGGAGGTGCTCGGCGACCTCCTGAGCAGTCAGCATCTCATACTCGCCTCCAATCGCGGGCCGATGGAGTGGCACCTTCAGCATGACGGCCAACTCCAGCCGCGCCGGGGGTCCGGCGGTGTGGTTACTGCCCTCAGCGGCCTCACCAGCCACGTCGACTTCACGTGGATTGCCAGCGCGATGGGCGAGGGCGACCGCCGCATCGCGGATGCCAACGGCGGCAAGGCCGTCAAGTCCCCCCTTCCGGGGCAGCGCGTGTCCGTCCGCTACATCAACACGCCTCGGCGGGTCTACCACAAGTACTACAACATCATCTGCAACCCGCTACTCTGGTTCGTCCAGCACTACATGTGGAGCTCCGCCTACACTCCGCGCGTCGACGCGACCGTGTACGACGCGTGGGAGACCGGGTACACAGAGGTGAACCGTCAATTCGCCGATGCGATAGCCGACGAGGCCGCTTCTTCCACGCTCCGCCCGCTCGTCATGGTGCATGACTACCACCTCTACCTCGTGCCCGGCATGGTGCGCGAGCGGCTGCCCGAGGCGCGGATTCAACTGTTCATCCACATCCCGTGGCCGTCCGCGTCCTACTGGGAACTGCTGCCGATGACGATGCGGGAGGCCATCTGTTCCAGCATCTGCCAAGCCGACATCGTGGGCTTCCAGACCGACCGCGACGTGCAGGCGTTCCTGAACTCATGCGACATCTTCCTAGCCGATACAGAGGTCGACTACAACGCGCGGACGGTACGGTATCGCGGACGCGAGACGCTGGCGCGCGCCTACCCGATCTCCATCAACGTCGACGAGGTGCGCTCCATCGCAACCTCCCCGCGCGCCGCCGAGTACGAGCAGCGCCTGCGGCCAGTCTTGGGCAAGAAGACCATCGTGCGCGTCGACCGAGCCGAGCCGAGCAAGAACATCATCCGTGGATTCTCCGCTTACGAGACACTGCTCGAACGCCATTCAGACCTGCACGGCAACGTGCAGTTTCTCGCCTTCCTCGTCCCCTCCCGCACGCACATTCGCCAGTACCAGCGCTACCTCGACGAGATCGACCAAGCAGTGACGCTAATCAACCGCCGCTTTGGATCGGAAGAGTGGGAGCCGGTGAAGGTGTTCTACGAGAACAACTACATCCAAGCCATCGCCGCCATGCGCCACTACGACGTGCTGCTTGTCAACTCCGTCATCGACGGCATGAACCTCGTTTCCAAAGAGGGGCCCGTGGTGAACGAGCGCAACGGTGTGCTCATCCTGTCGGAGGCGGCGGGAGCGCACGAACGGCTCAAGGTCGGTGCGCTCCCGGTTGCGCCTGCGGACGTCGAGGGGACGACGCAGGCGCTCCACCGCGCCCTGTCGATGTCCGACGACGAGCGCGCCGCCCGTAACAGGGCGATGGTTGACGTCATCGAGCGAGAGGACATCACGCACTGGCTACGGACGCAGTTGCAGGACGTCTCGGCGCTCGGTTAGGACTGTTCGGCCAATTGGCGTAGGAAGCGCGCCACCCCTTCCGGTCCATCCACGCGGTAGTCTGCGGCCTCCAGCAGCGCGGGCGGCGTCTCCTCGCCCTGCACAGCGATCGCGAGGCCCGCTTGCAGGGCGCCAGAGCCCGTGAGTGTGCCGACGGCGCGTAGCATGTCAACGTCTGTCATATCGTCACCTATGGCGATGGCTGCGGCGAGGCTCCGCTGTCGAACGATGCGCGCCAGCGATGTGCCCTTCGACAATTCGATGGGCGGGCGCACCTCGACGACGCGCTTACCCTCCGACACCCCCAACCCCTCGGTGCGTCCCTGCGCAGCCAGGAAGTCGAGGATTGCGGCGCGGGCAGCGTTGGGGTCAGCGGTCAGGCGGTAGTGGACGGAAAGCGTCGGTCCCTTGTCCTCCACGAGGATGCCAGCGTGGTCGGAAAAGCGGGCCACGATGTCGGAGGCGAGGTCGCGGATAGCGCTGGTGTAGGGAGCCGCCTCAGCTGCGGTCCACTCCCTGTCGCCCTCCAGCCACTGCATGCCGTGGTTACCGACGTAGAGAGGGGCGCCACTGCCGACGATGCGTCTGCCGTCTGCGGCGCTGCGTCCGGTGAGCACGGCGACAGTCATGTGCGCAGCGATGGCCTCCAACCCATCGCGCACATCCGGTGGGACGGCGGCCATCTCGGGGCGCGGCCGTATCGGCGCGAGCGTGCCGTCGATATCGACGAACAGCCCGCATGGACGCACGGCGGCTACGCTCGCGGTCTCGTCGATGTGCTGGAACAGGTCGAGCATACGTCAGCACCGCGCAGTCTAGCAGGCGCTCGCTAGGCTGATGACAGCTGCGAGGTAGCGCACACATCCACTTGTGCGGCGCATACCGTTGTAGTACTTTTGGAGGTTGTTATGGCTATTGAGAGCGCACCCCGACGAAGCAGCAGGACGGTCTACGCACTGTTACTTGCCCTAGGCCTGCTTGCGGCTGCGGTCGCCGCGTCTACCATAGGCTTCATCGCCTACGAATACACGACACGCCAGGAGTTGCGCGAGCCTGCGCCGGTAGAGAAGGAAGGGCACGCCACGCTACCCATCTGGGTCGCAGGCGACCTGTAAGAGGCCATTCTTCGCATCGCTGTTTGCGCAGCCGCGTCAGGAGGAACCATGTTCACGAAGCGTAGCCGCCTAGCAGCGCTTGGATTGGCGATATTGCTTGTCCTGTCCGTCACCGCGACAACTTCTTGCGGTAGCGATGAGCCGCTAGTGCTCGGCAGCCTCAATGTCTACACCGGCTCGCTTGCCGAGTTCGGGCCGCCCATCCGCGACGCTATCGACTTGGCCGTCAGTCACGTAAACGAGGCGGGCGGAATCGATGGCGCGATGGTCGAGCACAAGACTCAAGACACGGGCGCCAACCCTGTTCAGGGTGTCGACGCCGCGCGCACCCTCGTCGATACCGAGGGCGCGGTCGCCCTCGTCGGCGCACTCTCGAGCGGCGTGACCATCGCCGTTGCACAGGCGGTCACGGTGCCTAAGGGCATCTTGCAAGTCTCGGGTGCATCCACGGCGCCGAGCATCTCAGTGCTCGAGGACAACGATTTCATATTCCGCACCACCGCATCGGATGCATACCAGGGCCAAGTGCTTGCGCGGCTCGCGTACGACGAGGGCTACCGGAACGTTGGCATCATGTTCATCAATAACGCCTACGGCGAGGGATTGGCGGCTCAGTTCGAGGAGTCCTTCACCGCGCTTGGCGGAAGCGTGTCCGGCAAGTCGCCGCACGAGGACATGCAGCCGACCTACGTTTCGGAGCTGGAGCGCGCGACCTCCGACGACCCCGACGCGCTGATCACAATGAGCTACACCGGCCAGGCCGCCGTCTACGTTCGCGAGGCGCTCGAGGGTGGCTATGCCGATACCTTCCTCTTTGTCGACGGCGTCAAAGGACCGGAGTGGATAGACAGCATCGATGCGTGGGATGCACTCGACGGGACGGTGGGCACGGTGCAAGGGAGCCCCCAGACACCCGCTCGGGACGCGTTCGAGCAGGCGTATGAGGAGGCGTATGGCGCGCTGCCCTCTCACCCCTTCATGGCCGAGCACTACGATGCGGCCATCCTGATCATGCTCGCTGCTGCAAAGGCCGGTACGACCACCGATTCGGCCGCCATCCGCGACGCCCTCCGCGACATCGCGAACCCGCCGGGCGTCATCGTCGGCCCAGGCGCTGACAGCGTTGCCGAGGCGCTGCGCCTCATTGCTGACGGCCAAGACATCAACTACGAGGGCGCCGGCAGCCCGGTCGATTTCGACGCGAATGGCGACGTGCTGGGCTCTATCGAGATCTGGCAGGTCAAGGACGGCGAGATCCAGTCCACGGGCAGATACCTCGAACCGTAAGGGCTGGAGCGGAACGCGCGTTCCGCGCACTCGAGAGCGGCGAGATAGCACGCGAGGGGGCACGAAGCCCCCTCGCGTGCTATCCGAAACGATCGGCCGCTAAGACGGGGAGTTGGCCAGCGCCGACTGCCTGCCGGAGAGAAGCTCAGGCCGCCTTCCGGTGCTCACTGCTCTACCGTGTCCGCCTGCCGCGCGATGCGGCGCGATTCGCCGAGCAGGCCGCCTGGGCGGAGCAGGATGACCGCTACGATGAGCGTGCCGATCAGGAAGAATCGCACGTCGGGGTCGGCGAGCGCACCGGGCAGGAACTGGCTGCCCGACCAGATGCCCCATACTACGAATGCGCCCAGAATCGCGCCTCGGTTGTTGCCGCTGCCGCCTACCATCAGCATCGCCCAGACGATGAAGGTAGCAAGCAGCGGCTCGAACGTCGGCGGCGCGAGGAAGCGGAAGTGGTGGGCGAACAGCGCGCCCCCGATACCCATGATGACCGCGCCCAGCACGAACGCCTGCAACTTGAACTTGAACACGTTCTTTCCGCTCGCCTCTGCGGCCACTTCGTCCTCGCGAATAGCGCGCAACACGCGGCCCCACGGTGACCTCATTGCCTGTTGCAATGCGAGGTACAACACCGCGATCGCCACGAGCACGACGACGATGTACAGGTAGTCGTAGTACTTCGGCTCAACCAAGTCCTCCAAGAACCTTGGTATTCGATAGAGCCCCTTGGAGCCGTTGGCCACCCACTTCTCGTTCAGGAAGAACAGCCGCACCGTCTCCGCGATGCCGAGCGTTGCAATGCCCAAGTAGTCGTCGCGCAAGCGAAGGGTGACGTAGCCTATGAGGAGGGCGACCAGCCCACATGCCGCCGCTGCCGCTGCGATGACCAGGAAGAACCACAGATCGAATCCCAGGTCTAAGAACCACTGCTCCGCCCAGTTGCCGCCGAAGACGAAGTCCTCGAACAGCGCCTCGTCGGGAGGCTGCGTCGAGAGCAGGGCGGCCGTGTACGCTCCGAGCGCGAAGAAGCCGGCGATGCCGATGTTGAGCAACCCCGTGTAGCCCCAGTGGACGTTGAGCCCCAGGGCGAACACCCCGTAGATGCCCACCATGATGGCGAAACCCGCCAGGTAGCTTGCGAAACCGGCTAAGTCCACCCCTCTTGCTCCCTATCGAGGTCGGTACGCATTAGTTGCCGGAACCTCCAAACAGGCCGCGCGGTCTGACGAGCAGCATCCCAATCATGATCGCGAACGCGATGGCCGGCTTGTAGCTGGGGTTCAGCCACTGTGTCGAGACCTCCGACGTGATGCCGATGACGAACGCGCCCACCAGCGCACCGTACGGCTTGCCGATGCCTCCCAGCACGACGGCTGCAAAGAGGGGTATCAGAAACTCCCACCCCATTGCGGGGAAGAGTTGCGCCTGAAAGACGGCCAGCAGCACACCGGCAGTGGCAGCCAGGACCGCGCCCATCGCCCACGTCCACCAGATGACTCGCTGCGTGTCGATGCCGCTGACCAGCGCGAGGTCGGGATTGTCTGCCGTCGCGCGCATCGCCTTGCCCATTTTTGTGCGCTCCAGCACGAAGTAGACCGCTACCACCAGCGCAATTGCCACGCCCACGATGAAGAGCGCGTCGGGCGGCACGCGCACGTCCATAGGCAGTTGGAACGCCTGCCGCGACTCGCGCGGGTAGTTCTGGATCGCGGTACCCCAGATAATCTGGACGAGCCCCCGCAGCGCAATCGCAAGGCCGAGCGAGGCCATCGCTATGACGATCACGTTCACACCGCGTGCGCGCAGTCGCCGGTAGATGGCGAAATCGAGCACAATGACGATGACGGTCACTGCGGCGACCGTCATCGGCAGCGCGATGAGCAGTGGGTAGCCGAACGAGAACGGTCCCAGCCCCGCGCTGTCCAATCCGAGACGCGGCAGCAGCGTTCCCAGGATGAACAGGGCGACGTACGCGCCCAGCGTCATGTAATCGCCGTGCGCGACGTTGGCAAAGCGCAATATGCCGTAGACCAGCGTCAGGCCAATGGCGCCCAGCGCGATGATAGCGCCAAGGAAGACGCCGTTTACCACCAGACCCATTTTGACGAACGGCAGGAACCCAACGCCCGCAACGACCAGCACCAGGACCGCCGTCGTTACACCTGGCGTCCACACAAGGCCAAAGCGCCGTGCGGCCTGTTGCAGCGTCGCCATCGGTACTACCCTCACCCTCCCAGGTACAGGCGCGCAACGTCGGGGTTGTTGAGCAGGTCCTTGCCGCTGTCCTCCAGGCGGTTTTCACCGGCGACGAGGATGTAGCCGCGATCGGACATTTGGAGCGCTTGCCGCGCGTTCTGCTCGACTAGGAGCAGCGCCACGCCCGATGCATTCACCTCACGAATGCGCTCGAACACGACGTTCATCATGGCAGGCGACAGCCCCGCAGACGGCTCGTCGAGCAGCAGCAGGTCAGGGTCGAGCATGAGCGCGCGCGCAATCGCCAGCATCTGCCGCTGCCCTCCCGATAGGCTTCCTGCTCTACGCTGCGGGCGCGCCGCAAGGTCAGGAAACAGCCGGAACATCTCTTCGACCCTGCCGCTGTAGTCGTCGCCGCGCACGAACGCGCCCATCTCAAGGTTCTCGCGAATGGTCAGTGAGGGGAAGACGTTGTCCGTCTGGGGTACGTAGCACAGCCCGCCCCGGACGATGCGCTCCGGCGGGTATCCCGACACTTCGTCACCCCTGAACGTGATGCTCCCGGAGCGCACCTGCACCAGCCCGACAAGCGATTTCATGAGGGTGGACTTGCCGCAGCCGTTTGGGCCGATGACGGTGACAATCTCGCCTTCACCGACGCTGATGGAGACACCGTGCAGTATCTCCGTCTGCCCGTACCCCGCGACGACGCCCGATGCCTCAAGCAGGGCCACGGACGGCGCCTCCCAAGTAGGATTCGAGCACTTCGGGGTTCTGCTGCACCTCCGTAGGCGTGCCCTGAGCAATCACTGTGCCGTTTGCCATGACGATGACGGGATCGCACATCGTCATGATGAACTTCATGTCGTGCTCGATAATGACGAAAGTGATGTTGCGGTAGACGCTCGCGCGCAGAATGTTGCCCGCTAGGTCGCGCAGCAATGAGCGGTTGATGCCTGCACAGGGCTCATCGAGCAGCACCACTTTGGGCTTTGCCATGAGCGTGCGCGCGAGCTCCAGCAGCTTCTTTTGGCCGCCTGAAAGGTTGCCGGCGTACTCGTTGGCCAAATGGCCGAGATTCACGAGCTCCAGCACCTCGAGCGCCTGGTCCTCGATGCGCCGCTCCTCGCGGGCGACGCGCCAAGGCGTGAGCCACGACGCCCACAGCCGCTCGCCAGTCTGTGGCGCCGGGACGAGCATCAGGTTTTCCAGGACGGTCATCAGCCGCATCTCGCGCGGAATCTGGAAGGTGCGCATCAGGCCGAGTCCGAACGTCTGATGCATGCTCAAGCCGTCGATGCGCTGGCCCTCGAAGAGGATTTCGCCGCCGGTGGGACGCATCGCGCCGGAGACGAGATTGAAAAGGGTGGTCTTGCCCGCGCCGTTGGGGCCGATTAGGCCGGTGATGGCGCCGCGGGTGACTTGGAACGAGCAATCATCGACTGCCCGCACCCCGCCGAACTCCTTCACCAGGCTGCGGACCTCCAGAATGGGCGCAGACTCAGCCAAGCCGCCTCCCCTTGTGACGCAACAGTGCAGGCGAGGGGATTATACAGAGGCGATAGCCCCACGCCCGCCGCGCTGCGTCCTTTCCACCGCCGAAGCCCCGCCTTGTACAATGTTCGCCAGGAGCCGATGACCCTGTGAGCGCCTCACCACCTTCTTCGGGAGAGCAGCTGCGCGATGCCTACCTGCGCTTCTTTCAGGAGCGCGGCCACCGCATCGTACCCTCGTCGTCGCTCATTCCCGGCGGCGACCCTACGCTGCTGCTCACCAGTGCCGGGATGGTGCAGTTCAAGCCCTACTTCATCGGCGATGAGGTGCCGGAGAACCCGCGCATGACCTCCGTGCAGAAGTGCTTTCGCACCACCGACATCGACCAGGTCGGCGACCTGACCCACCACACCTTCTTCGAGATGCTGGGCAACTTCAGCATTGGCGACTACTTCAAGCGCGAGGCCATCGCCTGGGCTTGGGAGTTCACTACCGGCGTCCTCCAACTTCCTCCTGAGCGCCTCTGGATCACCATCTACCTCGACGACGAAGAGGCGCACGATATCTGGCGCGATGAGGTCGGCGTGCCGGAAGAGCGCATTATCCGCCTTGGTGAGAGGGACAACTTCTGGGGGCCGGCGGGTACGGAGGGTCCCTGTGGCCCGTGCAGCGAGCTGCACTACGACCACGGCGAGTCGCACGCTCCCGGCGCTGTCCCGGGTGACGATGGAGCGGACGAGCGCTTCGTCGAGATATGGAACCTGGTGTTCGTCCAGTTCTACCAAGACGCGTCCGGCGAGCGCACGCTACTGGCGGCGCCCGGCATTGACACGGGCATGGGGCTCGAGCGTATCGCCGCCATTGTGCAGGCCAAGCCGTCGGCGTATGAGACCGACCTGCTCGCGCCCGTCGTGCAGCGCCTCGAGGAGCTCTCCAATAAGTCTTACGGAATTGAAGACAATGTAGACCATGCAATCCGTGTCGTGGCGGAACATGCGCGCGCCGCGACCTTCCTGCTCGCCGACGGTGTCGTGCCGTCGAACGAGGGACGTGGCTACGTGCTTCGACGCGTGATCCGCAGGGGCATCCGTTTTGGCCGCACGCTCGGTATGGGCGTGGATACGCCTTTCATGGAGCAGACGGCGCAGGCCGTCGTCGAGCGGATGGCTGCCGCCTACCCGGAACTCACGGAGCGGCGTTCTTACATCCTGCAGTCCATCGCCCAGGAGGAGCAGGCATTCGGCGCACTCCTTGATGATGCCGACTCGTACATTGCCGATACCGTCAAGACGGTTCGTGCATCAGGCGGAGGCGACACCATTCCGGGCCGCGCCGCCTTCAACCTGTACGACCGCTATGGTTTGCCGCTCGACCTCACGCAAGAGATCGCTGGCGAACACGGGCTGAGCGTTGACATCGAGGGCTTCGAGCGTGAGATGGGGGCGCAGCGCGAACGCAGCCGCGCCGCCGCAGGCTTCGCTGTCGGGCGCGATACAGCGCGCCGCTTCGATGGCGTCGGAGACTCCGTCTTCACCGGCTACGACGCGCTGACCACCGACACCGTCATCGCCGCGCTCCTCAAGGACGGGGTGCCCGCCGATGCGGCATCGAGGGGCGATGAGTTAGCGCTCGTCCTGCGTGAGACGCCGTTCTACCCTGAGGGCGGCGGCCAGGTCGGCGACACGGGCATCATCGAGGGAGACGGGTTCAGGATTCGCGTGCGGGATACGCACCGGCCCATCCCCAATGCCATCGTCCACGACGCCGTCGTTGAGTTCGGTACGGTGCGCGCCGGCGATGGCGTCACGGCGCGTGTCGACGGTGCGCGCCGCGCCGACATCATGCGCAACCACACCGGCACGCACATGCTCCACGCCGTCCTGCGCCGTGTCCTCGGCTCGCACGTGCGCCAGATGGGGTCGCTCGTCGCTCCCGACCGCCTGCGCTTCGACTTCAGCCATACCGCGCCGGTGTCGCCAGAGCAGCTGTCGGAGATACACCAAGTCATGAACGAGGCAGTGCGCGCAGATCTGTCCTGCAGCAAGGGCGAGGGCGGCTACCACGAGGTGATTGCGGCGGGCGCGCTAGCCTTCTTTGGCGACCGTTATCCCGAGCGCGTACGCACGCTGCACATCGGCGAGACCGACGCGCCCTTCTCCTACGAGGTCTGCGGCGGCACGCACCTTGAGCGCACCGGCGAGGTGGGCTACTTCCGCATCGTCGGCGAGAGCGGCCTCGGCACGGGCATCCGCCGCATCGAGGCGGTCACTGGGCGCGGCGCAGATGCATGGGTCGACCGGCAGGTTGCGCTCCTTGGCGCCGTCGCGGCCAAGGTGGGCGTCGCTCCCGCCGATGTGTCTCGCCGCGTCGACACGCTCCTTCAGGAAGCAGACGAGGCGCGCAGGGCCGGTGCCGCCGCCCGCCGGCAGACGTCCTTACAGCAGGCCGAGGAGCTGCTCGCGGGTGTCCGGCAGGTCGGTGGAGTCAACCTCATCGTTTCGCAGACCGACGCGGCATCCGCCGACACGCTGCGCGAGATGGGTGACTGGCTGCGCGACAAGCTGGGTAGCGGCATCGTCGTCCTAGGCACAGTCCTCGATGGTCGCCCCTTCCTCGTGGCGATGGTGACCAAGGACCTCGTCGCCCGCGGCTACAGCGCGGGCGACATCGTCAAGGCCGCTGCGAGCCGTATGGGCGGCGGCGGCGGCGGACGCCCCGATGTCGCGCAGGCGGGAGGGCGCGAGCCCGGCATGCTCCCCGACGCGTTCGCGGCCGCGGTGCAGGCCGTCGAGTCGCGCACTACCTGATGCGCTTGCTCGGCGTTGACCTCGGCGCGCGGCGAATCGGCCTGGCGACTGCGGATGGTGCGTCGCGCGTCGCCGTCCCCATTGGCGCGATCGACCGGCGCAGCGAAGGCGACGCCGTGCATGCCGTCGCCGATGCCGCTTCCAAGCGTGACGCGGAGATCATCGTCGTTGGCCTGCCGCTCACGCTGCGAGGCCGCGTGAGCGCACAAACCCGGGAAGCGCTTGCGTTCGCCGACGCCCTTGCCCAGCGCACTGGCTTGCGCGTCGAGACTTGGGACGAGCGCCTCACCTCCGTCGAGGCCGACCGTCGCCTCAGCGAATCGCGCGCCTCCCGCGGCGCCCTCGGAGCCCAGGACGCCATGGCCGCTGCACTCATCCTCCAAGCCTATCTGGACGCCAGCCGCTCATAGGAAGCTCCCGCCGCTCTTCCTCCCTCTCCCGCAGGAAGCGGGCTGAGGTGAGGGCGCCTTTCCGGTCGATGGCCGCACTCCAAGCCCGCGCGGGGCGCGTTTCATCTGTGGCACAATGCCCTATCTAGGCTGAGAGCATCGCTGTGCACATGCCACCGAGGAGGTATCAGGCGCTGGGGGCTGCGCTCATTGCAGGCGCGGTCACGGCCCGCTACGTCGCCAAGTGGCGCAGGCACCGCACGCGCCGCGAGAGCGAGCGCCGCGCCCTCGGCGTCACCGGCGGGCGGTGGTTCATCGGCATCGACCTCGCCGATCCGACGGTAGAGAACCCCAAGCCGGCCACCGTTGCGGTGCTGTCCCCAGAACTTGAGTGCTCCTTCGGGACGTGGGAGTACGCGGAGGACGGGCGCGGCATCGTGCCGCAGGCGGTTCTCGGCAAGCCCTTCATGATTGCCATCGACGGTCCGCAGGGGCTCGCCGCCGACCCGGACGCGACCGCCCGCGTGTCGGAACGGCTGGTCAACGCGCCGGGCCGCACCCTGCATACCATGCCGGAGGGCGGCAGGCCGTACGACGGCCTCATTACCGGCGCGGTGCGCCTCTTCTACGCACTCGTGCGCAGCGGCTCGCGCTTCCGGCTGCTCGGCCTCGACGACGTGCCGATACGCGAAGCCAACCTGATGGAGGTCTACCCGAACGGTGGCTGGGCGTCGCTCACCGATAGCGCGCTCTCGCAGAAGCGTACGATCGCCGGGCGGCAGCAGCGTCTTGGGTTGCTGACAGAGCAGGGCGTGCGCATCCACGACGACCCGCTGCCAACCGACGACCAGCTGGATGCTGCGATGGCCGCGTGGACCGCCTACTGCCTCTACGAGGGGCGCGCCAAGCTGGAGGGCGATGCGCCGATGCTCGACCCCGGGAACGGCGTCGTGCGCGAGGGATACATCGTCCAGCCGCGAGTCCACGACCCCGTTGAGGAGGCTGCCGACGCGCCGATCGCGCCCGTCTAGGCGGCGGCCCTAGTGTACAATGCGGGTGCGCAACGCATCGTAGAGGCCAAACCATGCTCCGCTTCCTGACCGCGGGCGAATCGCACGGCCCCGCGCTCACAGCCATCCTCGAAGGCCTGCCCGCAGGCGTGCCCATTACCGAGGCCTATATCCGCGATGATCTCGCTCGCCGCCAGATGGGCTACGGGCGCGGTGGGCGCATGAAGATCGAGCGCGACTACGCCGTCGTTCAGGCCGGCGTCCGCCATGGCCGCACGCTCGGCAGCCCCCTCGCGATGGTCATCGAGAACCGTGATCACGCCACCGGCAACGGCCCCGACGGCAAGCCGTGGACGCACACGATGAGCAAGGAGCCCGTCGACGGCGATGTGACGCCCATCCACCGCCTGCGCCCCGGCCACGCCGATACGGCCGGGGCTGCCAAGTACGCCACGACCGACGCGCGCGACATCCTCGAACGCTCCAGCGCGCGAGAGAGCGCAGCGCGCGTCGCCGTCGGCGCGCTCTGCCGCGCCTTCCTCGACCAATTCGGCATCGAGGTGCACAGCCACGTCGTCAACATCGGTGGCGTCCGCTCGCAAGCTGCTCCGCCCATCGACTGGGCGGCGGTCGAGGAGTCGCCCGTGCGCTGCGCCGACCCGGCAGCCTCGGAGGCGATGACGCGCGCCATTGATGACGCCCGCGAGCGGGGCACCAGCCTCGGCGGCGTCATCGAGGTCGTCGCCACCGGCATGCCCATCGGCCTTGGCACGCACATTCAGTGGGACCGCAAGCTTTCGACGCGCCTCGCCGCCGCCGTCGCTAGCATGAACGCGGTCAAGGGCGTGGAGTTCGGCACAGGCTTTGCCGAGGCCGATATACCGGGCCACGAGGTGCAAGACGTCATCCTGCCGATCGATGAGTGGGAGCAGGCGCACGACGGTACGTGGGCGCGTCCGTTCCCGCGCCGCACCAATAACGCCGGCGGGCTCGAGGGGGGCATGACCAACGGAGAGCCCATCGTCGTCCGCGCCGTCGTCAAGCCCATCGCTACGATGATCAATCCGCTGCCAACGGTCGACCTGACGACGGGCGAGCTGGTTGAGGCGCACTACGAGCGCAGCGACATCACGTTCGTACCAACCTGCGGCGTCATTGGCGAGGCGATGGTCGCTTTCGTGCTTGCCGAGGCGATGCTGGACAAGTTCGGCGGCGATCACATCGATGAGACCAAGCGCAACTGCCG
>DAOUJX010000043.1:0-12234 GCA_034422075.1 Dehalococcoidia bacterium | reverse complement strand
CACCCTGTTCTTGATGGCCGCGTTCTCCGCGGGCAGCCCGAAGGCGTCGAAGCCCATGGGGAACAGCACGCTATAGCCCTGCATGTGCATGAAGCGCGCGTAGGCGTCCGCCGGCGAGATGGCGTACCAGTGCCCGATGTGGAGGTCCCCGGACGGGTAGGGGTACATCGTTAGCGCGTACCACTTGGGGCGCGGGTCGGCGTCATCGACTCGGTAGAGGTCGTCTTGCTCCCAGCGCTGCCGCCACTTGCGATCTAGGGCGCGCGGGTCGTAGCGCATGGGCGCTTTGGAGGCCGTGGCCATCTGCGTTGCTCCGTGACAACCGCTGCCGTCAGGGCTGCGGGAAGTTCAGTCTACCGAAAGCGGGGCGTAGCGTGCTAGCGGGCGCCGGCGCGTCAGGCGACGATAGCGCGTGCGGCGGCGTAGCCCGCCCAGACCGCGAGCAGCGACGCCGCGACCGATGCGACAACGTAGGCGATGACGATGGGGGTTTCGCCGGCGCGCAAGAGCGTGAAGGTCTCGCTTGAGAATGCGGAGAAGGTCGTGAACCCCCCGAGCACTCCGACGACGAGGAGAAGGCGCGCCCGCTCCGGCAAGTCACCCTTCTCCATCACCGCGCCCATGATGATGCCGATGGCCAGCGCACCCAGGACGTTGACGGCGAATGTGCCCCAGGGAAAAGACGTGCCGGCCGCCAGGCGCGAGGCCACCCACGTGCTGAGCGCGTAGCGCGCCGCCGACCCCACGAATCCCCCCAGCCCCGCGAGCAGCACGCTGGTCATGGCTGTGCGCCATAGGCAGGCTGCCAGACGCTCTTGCCCTCGAAGTCGATGTAGAGGCCGAGCCAAGCGCCGCCGACGATGTGCAGGTGCCCGTGCGGCTGCGTCTGGAGCGCGTCCGCACCGAAGTTGCTCAGCAGCCGGTAGCCGCCTGGTGCGTCCTCGCTGCCGATGCGGACGGCGACCGCCGCAGCGCGCCCGAACAGCGGCGACTCCCAGAACTCAGCCTGCGTCATGTGCGCCTTGGGCGCAACGAGCAGCATGACGGGTGCCCAGGTCAGCAGGTTGCGGAAGACGATGAGCTCGTCGTCTTCGAAACGGATGTCCCTCGGCAGCCTCCGCGCAACGATGCCGCAAAAGGTGCAGTCCGTCATCCCGCCGCCTGCCGATGCTGTGCGGGCCTCTTGGCGCGGTAGTCCGGCGCCTCAATCGGCATGAGCGTTGTGACCAGCCGGTCGTTGATGCGGGAGTCCACCGGGTCCTCGCGCCCCGGCCCCCGCGGTCGCATCGTGAGGATGGTCGGCAGGAGCGAGTTGTAGCGGTGGGCGATGATTTGGTACAGCTTCTCGCGCGCCCAGCCGGTGGCGTTCTCGCTGCCCATGTCGTCGAGGATGAGCAATGGCGCGTTCTTCACCTCCTCGAACAGCCTGTCGTAGCGCACCCGGCTGTAGGGGCTGAACGTATCGCGCAGGTGGTCGAGGAGGTCGGGGACGAAGGCGAAGAAAACAGGCTGTTGTTCGCGGAGCCGGTGCCCTGCGATGGCAACCGCCAAGTGGGTCTTGCCTACCCCTGTGTCGCCGAAGAGCACGAGCCACTTCTCCGGGCTCTCCGCATACTCCCTGGCCTTGCTGAAGGCCCTCTGGAGCTTCTCCCGCTGGACGGCGGTTGCGCCATTCCCATTGGTGTCGAAGGTCTCGAACGTCATGGACGCCAGCATCGTCGGCTCGATCGAGCCGATGCCTCTGAGCCGGGAGCGAGGCTCCTCTCCCAGGTCGATGACCTTTGCGATGCGGTCGTCGTGCAGGCGGCTCGCCAGTCGCTCGTCCGCCTCCTCGATGCTCCCCTCTAGCGTGATGATGGTCGGCAGTTCCGCCATGTAGCGGTGGTTGAGCACCTGCTTGAGCTTCTCCTCCGCCCATTCGGTGCCGGCCTGCGACCCCAGGGCGTCGAGGACGAGGACGGGGATGGTCTTGACCTGCTCGAAGAGCTCATCGTAGGTGAGCTCGTGCTCGGGGTTGAAGGACGCGCGCAGGTGGTCGAGCAGGTCGGGCACGAACGCGAAGAAGACGGGCTGCCCGCGCTCCATGCACCGGTTGGCGATGGCCGCCGCGAGGTGCGTCTTCCCCATGCCGCTGCCGCCCGTGAGGATGAGCCAGCCGCGCGGGTCGTCGGCGTACGCGGACGCGGCGCTCGTTGCTATCCGGAATCTCCGCTGTGAGTCCTGCAGCGCGCCCCTGCCGTCGGGCTCGGTGCGCTCGAAGGTGGCGTGGGCGAGTATGCCCATATTCGAGTAGCGCCGCAGCCGCGCGAGGCGCTGCTCCTCGCTCATCTCCAGCTGGCAGGAGCAAGGGATGGCCCGCCCGAACTCGGGATGGCTGAGGGAGACGTTGCGGCGCAGCCACCCGCGCCCGCCGCAGATGGGGCAGGGCGGGACGACGGGCTCGGCCTCTGCCGCCGCTTCCGCCTCAACCCCCGCCGCAGGGCCGCTTGGACCCTGCTGCTGCAGCCTTCTCAGGATGTCGGCCAGGCTTTCCATGTGGCCTTTTCCCCTCTCATCTCCCAACGGGTTAGGAGCGCCGAAACCCAATCCCGCCAATGGCGTCGTTATCTATGGTCTCCCTGAATGCCGCCGCTGCCTCGCGCGACCGTGCGGCAGGGACGGGCGCATGCCTCGTTTTCGAGGGGAATGCGCGCTGGGATCCGGAGGACATCACACCTCCCGGCTGCTATCGGCGGTGGCGAGGTTCTCGAAGCGGAAGAAGTGACCGCGGAAGTAGAGGTCGATCGTCGAGGTCTGGCCGTGGCGGTTCTTGGCGATGACCAACTGCACCAGGTTCTCGGGGTAGGGCTTGGTCGGGTTGCGCTGCTCCCACTGCTCCTGGGTAAGGTACCTGTCCTCGCGGTGGATGAAGGCGACGACGTCCGCGTCCTGCTCGATGCTTCCCGACTCGCGCAGGTCGGAGAGCAGGGGATGGTGGTCGGGGCGCTGCTCGATGGCGCGGCTCAACTGCGATATGGCGATGACGGGCACGTTCATGTCGCGCGCTATCGCCTTCAGCGAACGCGTGATTTCGCCCAGCTCCGTCACCCTGTTCTCGCCGCGCGCGCCGGAGCCGCTGATGAGCTGGAGGTAGTCGACGACGACCAGGTCGACCGCCCGCTCGGTGTTCAGGCGGCGGAGCTTGGAGCGCATCTGCGTGACCGTCTGCACGGCGGAGTCGTCGATGTAGATGGGCAGGTCGGACAGCTCGCCGATCGACTCCATCACGCGCGCCTCCTCCGCATCGGTCGTCAGGCCGAGCCGCAGCCTATGGCTGATGACCTCGGCGCTGGCGCAGAGCAGCCGCAGGGCGAGCTGGTCGCGGCTCATCTCGAGGCTGAATACCGCGCTGACCGCGCCGTGGCGCGATGCGTTGCGCGAGATGTTCATCGCCAGCGTCGACTTGCCGAGCGAGGGCCGTGCGGCCAGTATCACGAGGTCGCCGCGCTGCAGGCCGCCCAGTGCGGCGTCGAGGTCGGTGAAGCCGGAATTGATGGGCGCAACGCTGCGGTGCGTCACGCCCTCGAGGCTCGCCGTCTCCTCTAGGTACTCGTCCAGCACCTGCCGCAGCGTCGTGAAGTCGCGCACTGCGGCCGTGCCGCGGACGCGGTAGACCTCATCCTCAGCCTGCGTGATGGCCTGGTCTACGTCGGCGGCGTCGGCGAAGCCGATGGACTCGATCTTGCTGCCCGCCTGGATAAGGCGGCGCATCGTTGCCGTCCGGTTCACGATGCGCGCGAAGTGCTCGATGTGCGTCGAGGTCGGGGTGACCTGCACGAGGTAGCTGAGGTAGGGCCGCCCGCCCGCGTCGTCGAGCCGCTCGCGTAGGCCCAACTCGCGGGCGACGCTCAACTCATCGATGGCCTCGCCGCGCTGGTAGAGCGCGTGGCAGGCCTCGAAGCACCAGCGGTTGCTCGCACGGTAGAAGTCTTCGGGGTTGAGCTGGGTCGCGATCCGGTTTATGGACTCCCCGTCGATGAGGAGCGAGCCGATCACCGCCTCTTCAGCGTATGTGTCATGTGGTGGCAGTTGTTCGGCGTACATCGGCTCCTGGTCGCTACTGCTCCGATTCGCTTGGCTCTTCCGATGCGGCGTCGGACTCGGCGCCCTCCTCCGTTTCGGCTTCGGCGGCCGGTTCCACGGCCTCGGGCTCCAGTGCGGATTCGCCCGCAGGTTCCTCGTCCGTAGGCTCCTCGGCCGCAGGCTCGACGTAGCCCTCCGGCACGACGGCCAGGGTGACCGACGTCTGCACCTGGCGATACAGCCTTATGGGTACTTCGTAGTTGCCGGGGTCGTGGATCGCCTCGCTCAGCAGCACCTGGCGGTGGTCGAGGTCGCGCCCCGTCATCTCGCTCAGCTTCTGCGCGACGTGCCGCCCCGTCACGGAGCCGAAGAGGCGGCCGTTCGGCCCGACGCGCGCCTCGACGACGACGCGGGTGCCGTCGAGCGCGTCGGCGACGACCTGCCAGTCCTCCGATTCGCGCACGCGCTTCGCCTGCGCCGCCCGCTCGATGGCGCCCGCGCGCTGCAGTGCGTCGGGTGTGGCGGGCGCCGCCAACCCCCGCGGGAGCAGGTGGTTGCGCGCGAACCCGTTCTTGACCTCTTTGACCTCTCCGGCGTCTGCCGTACCGGGGACGTCCTCTAGAAAGATGACTCTCATGGTTCCTGTCCTTGTCGTGGGCTTGCCTCTTGGGCAGAGGGGCAGGTCGCTGCCTGCCAACACGACAGGATAGAGCAATTGAGTGTGCCTCGCATGGGGGCGACGGTGCCAGACCCTGTTGTCACGCCTTCAGCGGAGCAGCGTCGGCGATTATCGGGGATGGCTAGTCGTCAGAGGTCAAGAGGAACAGGCGCCGATTCCTGCGGGACTGCCTCGTTTCGGCCAAGCGCCCGCTCGAAGGGGCTCTTCCATGGCGCTGTCAGCTCCCGACCCGCGTCCTTCGGATCGAATCGATGACGTAGGTGACCGGCACGGCCAGCGCCAGCACCACCATCCCAAGGAAGAACGGGGCGGGGGTCGAGTCTGCCAGGGATTCCTGGAGCCGGCCGCTGGCCACTGCCCCGATGACCACGCCCAGCGAGTAGATGGCGTAGAAGACGCCGAACGCCTTGCCCCGCGCACTCACCGGCGTCGCGTCGACCACGATTGACGTCAGGCAGGGAAAGGTCACGCCGAACCCGGCGCCGAAGATGACCATGCCCGCCAGCGTGCCCGGCGTGCTCTGGAGTGCGCCCAGCACCCCTAGGCCGACCGCGATCAAGGAGAGACCCACGGCCAGCGAGAACCAGCGCCGGTATCGCTTGCCCAGGTCCAGGAGGGGGCTGGCCATCACCGCCATCCCGGTCGCGGCGTAGGAGGCGAACAGAATGCCGACCCAGTACTCGGGTTTGCCCTGCGCAAGGACCCAGGTCGGCAGATGCGTGATGAGCGCGCCCTGTCCGACCGTCATCGCCAGCACGGCCACGTAGCACACCACCAGCGCCCCATAGACGACCCCGCGGGACTCTCCCCCAACGGGACGGCTCTCTACGGTGTCCGGCCGCGCCCTTGATACTACGAACACGAGGAACATCAGCAGCATCAGCGATGCGCTGCAGAGGAACACGGCCTTGAAGCCGGCGGCACTCGCTATCAGACCGGCGGAGGCCGGGCCCACGACCGCCGCGAAGGCGATGGCGGTGCTGCTCTTTCCCATCGCTCGAAGACGGCTGCCCTCCGACGACAGGTCTCCGATCAGCGCAAAGGCGCCGGGGGCCAGGACCGCCGCACTGAGCCCGTGAACCAACCTTGCCCCCAGCAGCTGCAGCGGCGTGTCAGACGCCACGTAGCCGAACAGCGCAAGCGAGGTCAGCAGCAGCCCGACTTGCAAAGGCACGATCCTTCCCCACCTGTCCAGGAAGATGCCCGCAATGAGGTTGCCGCACAGGTTGGAGAGCGAGTAGGCCGCAACGATGACGCCGGCGAGCGTCGGGGTGGCTCCGAGCTCTCTGGCATAGGGCCCGATCACCGGAAACTGCATGAACAGGTCCAGGAACGCCACCGCGACGACGAGGCGGGCTACGAGCATGCCCCGCCCGGCGCGCGGCTCTACTTGGGCCGGCGAATTCACCTTTCCTCTCAACATGTCCAATCCGCTGAATCCGCCGTGCCAGCGGCCCTGGCCGGAGCATGACCCCACAGGCCCGCTCACGTGCCCGGCGCGCGGCTTGACCGGCACGGTCAACGCCTCAGCGCTCGCGCCTCCTCGGTACTTTGCAGTAGCGGCCTACTGCCTCCTGGGTGTTCGTACAGCTGTCGTGACAACGGCGCCTGCCGAATCGAGATGCTCCCGGCATCGTCGAAGAAGTTGAAGGGATACGGCTCGACACTCTCGGGCTTTTCGTTGCCGCCAAGGTCGAATGGGACGACTGCGATTCTGCTCATCTACACCACACCCAAGCTCTTGCCCATGATACCCGACGAGGGCGCTTTCAGGCCCTGTACCGTCCGCGTACCGCGAGCCTGCGCCGAGGCGCAGGCCGTCGCAGCCGCGCAAGATCGGCGGTCACTGCGCTAGTCGCGGCCTAGGGCCCGTTCGAGGCCGCCCTCCCACGCTGCGGCCAGTTCCGCGATGGACGCCTCGAAGAGGCCAGTCCATGCCAGCGTGTCTCCGCCGATGCTGCCGATGCGCGCCGCCGGCACGCCGTGGCCCTCGGCGAGGGCGAGCACCGCAGAAGCCGCATCCGGTGCGGCGCTTGCGATGGCCCGCGACGCGCGCTCCCCGAACAGCGCGGCATCCCAGCGCTCCGGCGCGTCCTTCGTGACCGACGCGCCGACTCCTCCCAGGACCGCCGACTCGGCGATGGCGACTGCCAGGCCTCCGTCGGAGCAGTCGTGTGCCGAGTGGAGCAGGCGCTCTTCCGTGAGTGCAAGGAGCAGGCGTTGTAGCCGCGCCTCCGCGTCGAGGTCGATATCCGGCCTCCCGCCGACGAGGTTGTGGATGTGCGCTGCGTACTCGCTGCCTGCGAGCACCTCTTCTCCGCCGGAGAGCGCGGCTGCGCCGAGGAGCAGCAGCACATCGCCGGGCTGGGTGAAGGCCGCGCCGAGGTGGTGCTCGACGCGCTCGAGAACGCCCACCGCCCCCACGACCGGCGTGGGGTAGATGGCCTCGCCTCGCGTCTCGTTGTACAGCGACACGTTGCCGCTGACGACGGGCACGCCGAGCGCCTTGCAGGCGTCCGCCATGCCCCGAATGCACTCGGCGAGCTGGTAGTAGACGTCCGGCTTGTCCGGATCGCCGAAGTTGAGGCAGTCGGTGACGGCAAGCGGCTTCGCTCCGGTGACGGCGACGTTCCGGCACGCCTCCGCGACGGCCATCGCGCCGCCGACGTAGGGCTCAAGGTAGGCGAACCTCCCGTTGCCGTCGGTGGCCATCGCCAGACCACGCGCGCTCCCCTTGAGCCGGAGGACGGCTGCGTCAGCCGCGCCGGGCTTGACCACCGTATTCGTCTGCACCTCGTGGTCGTAGCGGCGGTAGACGGAGCGGCGGCTTGCGATGTTCGACGAGGCGAGCAGCTCGGTCAGCAGGCGCCCGGCATCGGAACGCGGTGGAGCGGGCGGCATTGCCAACGACTGCACCTGCGCAATGTACTCGGGGCGGACGATGTCGCTGCGGTACTGCGGGGCGTCCACGAGCGTTTCGATATCGACGCTGGCCACCTCCGCGCCTCCGTCGAAGATGCGAGCATCGCCGCCCTCGGTCATGCTCCCGATGACCGAGGCGTGCAGGTCCCAGCGCTCGAGCATCCGCGCGACGTCGTCCTCGTGGCCTTGCTTGACGATGAGCAG
Source organism: Dehalococcoidia bacterium (assembly GCA_034422075.1). GTDB lineage: Bacteria > Chloroflexota > Dehalococcoidia > Lucifugimonadales > Australimonadaceae > S34-282. The sequence continues at coordinate 4,367 of DAOUJX010000043.1, read as the reverse complement.
CATCCGCTCCTGCGATTCCGAGAGCATGACCTCATAGGGCGTCATGCCCTGTTCCCTTCGGGGCGCCAGCGCTACGTCGAGCTCGATGCCCATCCCGCCTCTCGCCGCGCTCTCTATGGTGCTCGAGGTGAGCCCCGCCGCGCCGAGGTCCTGCATGCCCTCGAGGTGGCCGCTGCGCGCGACCTCCAGGCACGCCTCGATGAGCACCTTCTCGAGGAACGGGTCGCCGACCTGCACCGTTGGGCGCATCTCGCGCTCCTCCTCGAACGTGCGCGATGCGAGCCCGGATGCGCCGTGAATGCCGTCGCGGCCGGTCGATGCGCCGACGAGCATGAGCGATGCGCCCGGATTGGACGCCCGGGCGCGCATCAGTTCGTCCGAGGCGAGCACGCCGACGCACATCGCGTTCACAAGCGGGTTGCCGCCGTAGGACGGCGCGAAGTAGATCTCGCCGCCCACGTCCGGTATGCCGACGCAGTTGCCGTAGCCGGAGATGCCCGCCACGACGCCTTCGAAGAGGCGCCGCGTCTGCGCGTCCCCGGGGTCACCGAAGCGCAGCGAGTTGAGCAGCGCGACGGGCCGTGCGCCCATCGCGAGGATGTCGCGGATGATGCCGCCGACGCCGGTAGCCGCGCCCTGGTAGGGCTCGACGGCCGACGGGTGGTTGTGCGACTCGACCTTGAAGACGACGCTGAGGCCGTCGCCGATGTCCACCATGCCGGCGTTCTCCTCCCCGGCCTGCACACGGACGGCATCGGACGCGGTAGGGAAGAGGCGAAGCAGAGGCTTCGAGTGCTTGTAGCCGCAGTGCTCGCTCCAGAGCGCGCCGAAGAGGCCCAGCTCCAGGGCGTTGGGCTCGCGCTCGATGCGCTGGACGACCAGCTCGTACTCGCTCCGCGTCAGCGCAATCTGGTCGAGGATTTCCTGCGAGACGGCCATGGCTACGCCGAAACTCCTACCAGTCCAACGCCGCCAACGACGAGCACTGCGCCGAGCAGTGCGCGCGGCGTGATTCGCTCTTGCCCGCGCAACAGCAGGAGCACGAACGTGTAGGAGGCCAAGGGCACCGCGCCGACGATGGGGGCGGCCGTGCTGAACGGAAGGCGCTCCAACGCCGTGTAGAAGGTCCCGATGGCCACCGCGAACACGAGGCCGGAGCCGATGACCCAGGGCATCGCCGGTCGCCAGCCTGACTTCGCGCCTGTAAGAGCGCGGGCATTGACGCCGAGCACGAACAGCAGGCCGAATGCGCCCTCGTAGAACGCCAGCACGACGCCGGGCCTCGTCTCGTCGATCAGCTGGCTCGCGATGAACCCAGCGCTGGAAAAGGATGCCGAGGCCAGCGCCGCGAGCAGGATGCCGGACGTGACGGTCGACACATTGCGTTCGATGGCCAGTCTCATCGCGTCACCCGCCTCCGCTCGCTCACCAACACCACGACGCCCAGCACGATGACGAACGCGCCAAGCAGCGTCATCGCGTTCGGACGCTCGCCGCCGATGACGACGGCGAGCAGGATGGCGAACAGCGGCCCTGCGCCAATCAGGGGCGCCGCGAGCGTCACGCCCGCCCGCTTGAGCGCATGGAAGTAGAAGAGGTTGCCGCTGACGTAGGCGAGCAGGCCCATGAGCGCGGTTAGCCCGTAGAACGTCGCGCTCTGGTTGAAGTAGGGCTCGAACCCGACGATCACCACCCCGATGACGCCGACGGCCACGATGCTTGCCGAGACGGTGACGATGAGCACCGCGCCCGGCGAGAGCGTGTTGATCGCCTTGCGCGCGAGCACGTCGCCGGCGCCGAACGCCACCGTCGCTATGAGCGCGAGTGCAACGCCGAGCGCCACCGGCTAGCCGACCACCGCCCCGATGTGACGGGCTATCGAATGGATGATGCGCAGGCCGTCGGTACCGCCAAGCAACGGCTCGACGACGCGCTCCGGGTGCGGCATGAGACCTAGGACGTTCCCTGCCTCGTTGACGACGCCGGCGATGCTGTTGCGGGAACCGTTCGGGTTCGCTTGCGGCGAGACGTTGCCCTCCGCATCGCAGTAGCGGAAGGCGACCTGGCCGTTCTCTTCAAGGCTTGCAAGCGTCTCGTCGTCGACGAAGTAGTTGCCGTCGCCGTGCGAGACGGGTATCGACAGGACGCCGCCCTCCTCGAAGTTCGCGGTGAAGGGCGCCGCCGCGCGCTCGGTCCGCACCCACTGCTGGCGGCAGCGGAACTCGAGGCTGCTGTTCCGCAGCAGCGCGCCGGGAAGGAGGCCCGCCTCGCAGAGCACCTGGAAGCCGTTGCACGAGCCGATGACCGGCCCGCCCGCCCACGCGTAGTCGCGCAGCGCCTGGGTGACGGGCGAGAAGCGCGCGATGGCGCCGGGCCGCAAATAGTCGCCGTACGAGAAGCCGCCCGGGACGACGATGCAGTCGAACCGGGCGAGGTCGGTCTCCTTGTGGAACACGTAGTCGGCGTCGTAGCCGGCGACGCCGACGAGCGCATGGTGCCAGTCGGTGTCGCTCCACGTGCCCGGGTAGACGACGATGCCGAAACGCGGGGCCATGCGCTACGCCTCGCCCATCGAGCCAAGCAGCTCCTCGACCACGCGGTTGACCACGGAGCCGTCGGCCTTGCCACGCAGTTGGGGCATGAGCTTGCCCATCAGCTTGCCCTTGTCGCCGGGGCCGCTCGCGGATACGTCCGCAGCGACCTGCTCGGCGAGCGCGCGGATGGCATCGGCGTCCAGTTGCTCCGGCAAGTAGCGCATGAGGACGTCGAGCTCCGCCTGCTCCCTGTCCACGAGGTCCTGCCTTCCCGCCGATCCGTAGGTGTCGATGCTCTCGCGGTATTGGCGCGCCATGCGCGAGAGCACCTCGACCGCGCCCTGCTCGTCGACGTCCTTGCCTGCCTCCTTCTGCTTGTTCTGCAGCGCGGCCTTCATGAGGCGAATCGCCTCCTTGCCCACGCTGTCGTTGGAGCGCAGGGCGCTCTTGAGGTCGTCGTCGAGCCGTTCCGCAATCGCGCGGTTTGCAGCCTCAGCCATCGGTGCTCCTTCCTAAGACCGATTGTGCGCCGACGAGGTCGGGGTCGTGCGTGGCCGATAGGCCATGGCGCCGCAGGTTTCCCATGTAGACCGCGGTCTCCGCGGCGTCGGCGCCGACGTTGCCGTGCTCGCCTCCGGAGCGCGCCAGCGCCTGCTCCTCGTCATAGGTCGTCAGCACGCCGAATGCGATGGGCAGGTCGGCGGCCAGTGACGCATGTTGGATGCCGCGCACCGCCCCCTCTGCCACCACCTCGAAGTGGTAGGTCTCGCCGCGAATGACGCAGCCAAGCGCGACGATGGCGTCAAGCTGCCCGTGCGCTCTGGCCATGTGGAGGGCAGCCCATGGCAGCTCGAGCGCCCCCGGCACCCAGACGGCCGCCACGTCCCGGTCGGCCACGCCGCAGCCTCGCAGCGCACTGATCGCGCCGTCGTACAGGCGGCTCGTGATCACTTCATTGAACCGCGCCGCAACGATGCCGATGCGCAGGCCGCGGCCGTCGGAACTCGCGCTTGTGCCCTTGGAAGAGGCGCTGTGCTGGCGTGGCATGACTCCGTCATTGTAGCGGTGACGGAGTGCGCGGGCTATCGGCTAGCCCCCCTCGACGAACTCGCCAAGCGGGCCGAGCAGGTGCCCCATCTTGTCGCGCTTGGTCGCGAGGTAGTGCGCATTGTGGGCCTGGACCGGCGCCTGGATGGGCACGCGCTCCACGATCTCGAGGTCGTAGGAGTCGAGCCCGATGATCTTCTTCGGGTTGTTCGTCAGCAAGCGCATCGCACTCACGCCGAGGTCGCGCAGTATCTGCGCGCCGATGCCGTAGTGGCGCAGGTCGGGGGGAAAGCCGAGCCGCTCGTTCGCCTCCACGGTGTCAGCGCCTTCGTCCTGGAGCGCGTAGGCGCGGATCTTGTTGTGGATGCCGATGCCGCGCCCCTCCTGCCGCATGTAGACGAAGACGCCGCGCCCCTCCGTTCCAATCACCTCAAGCGCCATGCTCAGCTGCGTGCCGCAGTCGCAGCGCATGCTCCCGAACACGTCGCCTGTCAAACACTCGCTGTGGACGCGCACGAGCGGGGGCCCGCCCTTCGCGACGTCTCCGAACACCAGCGCGACGTGCTGGTCCTTGTCGACCGCCGAGCGGTAGGCGATGACGCGGGCGTTGCCGTGCCTGGTGGGGAGCTCCGCCTCGGCCACGCGGCTGATCAGCCGCTCCGTCTCCAGGCGGTAGCTGATGATGTCGGCGACGGTGACGATGGTGATGCCGTGCTTGGCGGCGAGCGCCTCGAGCTCCGGCCTGCGCGCCATCGTGCCGTCGTCGTTCAGCACCTCGCAGATGAC
>DAOUJX010000042.1:0-23846 GCA_034422075.1 Dehalococcoidia bacterium | reverse complement strand
GCATGTCGTTGTCGACGACATCGCATTTGCGGAGGGGCCGACGTTCGACCGGGAAGGCAGCCTCTACTTTGTGAACTACCAGCGACTTGGCACCATTGGGCGCTTGACGCCGGAGGGTGATGCCAGCGTGTGGGTAGAGACAGGCGGGCAGGCCAACGGCCTGAAGCACGACGCCCAAGGGCGCATCGTCTGCGCCGACTACGGAGGCAAACGCGTGACGCGCTTCGACACGCAGACACGCGAGATGGAGGTTCTCACCGACGCGTTCGACGGCGCTCCATACCTCGGCCCAAACGACGTTGCGCTTGACCGCGAGGGGAACATCTACTTCTCAGACCCTTTCACCGGCAGCTCCGAAGAACCCCTCGGCGCCGTGTACCGGATCGACGTAGGTAGCACCGGCGACCCGATGCGCGTCCGGCGGCTTGACAGCGGCGTCGCCTTCCCAAACGGACTGGCCGTTCACCCCGACGGGAGGCGGTTCTTTCTTGCTGAAACGGGGACGAGCAGCATCCTCGCGTACAACCTTTCGGCGAGCGGCGAGCTCACGAACAAGCGGACCGTCGTACAGTTCGAGTCCCCCACGGTTGACGGCATGATGTTCGATGAGTATGGCCGCTTGTGGGCGGCAAGGTGGGTCAACGGAACGGTAGACGTGGTGGACGTGGACGCGGGACGTGTTCTCGCAAGCTACGCTACTGGCGAGCGTACGACGAACATCACGTGGCAGGGAAAGTCCGCGTGGATTAGCGTTGCGGGAAAAGGCGCAATCGTGCGATTGGACGTGGGAGTGCACGGCTACGACCCCGTTGATGAACGCAGCCTCGCTTGCGGCGCGTGAGCGCCTTGCCGATAATGCGCGCTGCGGCCAAGTAGATAGGTGAGCCGTCTTAGGAGGCAGTATCCAGTGCACCCCTTCCGGTATGTGGCGCCGACGACTATTGACGAAGCAGTGGCGGTGCTGGCAGAGCACGGCGAGCGTGCCCGGCCGCTGGCAGGCGGAACCGACCTGCTCGTGCAGACGAGGACGGGTCGATTCGACCTCGACGCAGTGGTCGACATAAAGCGCATCCCCGAATTGACCACTTTGAGCCTGAGCCCGGATGGACTTACGCTCGGCGCAGCGGTCCCGTGCTACCAAATCTATGAGTCCGAGGAGGTTGCAAGGGCGTACCCTGGCCTTATCGACGCCGCTTCGCTCATCGGGGGCATCCAAATACAGTCGCGGGCGAGCATCGGCGGCAACCTGTCAAACGCATCACCAAGCGCAGACGGCATAGGGCCGCTCATCGTCCACTACGCACAGGCGAACATCGCGGGGCCATCAGGCCAGCGGTCGATTCCGGTCGAGGACTTCTGCGCGGGCCCTGGGCGCTCTGTCTTAGGGCACGGGGAGTTTCTCGTCAGCCTCACCATACCCTTACCGCCGTCGTCATTTGGCGCAGCCTACCAGCGCTTCATCCCGCGCAACGAAATGGACATCGCAGTTGCAGGCGTCGCGTCGTCCGTCTCGCTGAACGGCGCGGGCGATCGCATCGAGTCCGCGCGCATCGCGCTGGCCGCGGTCGGCCCAACGCCCATATTGGCGCTCGAGGCGGGCAACGCACTGGCCGGCAAAGCGCCGATTGCGGAGGCACTTGCCGAGGCGGGCGATGCAGCAGCTAGCGCCTGCTCACCCATCGATGACATGCGCGGCGATGCCGATTATCGGCGCGAATTGGTGCGTGTGTTGACGCGCCGCACCTTGATGGCAGCCCTAGAAAGAGCACGAGGCTAATCTATGACGCAGAACGCATCCGGTACCCAGAAGGTTGTTGTGAGTCCCACTATCAACGGCCAGCGCTACGACCTGCTCATCGACCCCTACCAGAGCCTTCTCGACACCCTCCGCGAAGCAGCCGGACTCACCGGCACCAAGGAGGGCTGCAACGACGGCAACTGCGGCGCATGCACCGTCATGCTCGACGGACGCATCGTCGATTCCTGCCTCGTGCTGGGCGCAGAGGCCGATGGCCATGAGGTCACGACCGTGGAGGGCATAGCGCCAGACGGTGAGCACCTGCATCCCTTGCAGCAGGCGTTCCTGGAAGAGGCGGCTCTCCAGTGCGGGATTTGCACGCCAGGGTTCCTCGTGTCAGCAAAGGCGCTGTTGGACAGCGAGCCGAAGCCGAGCGAAGAGCGCATCCGCCTATGGCTTGCCGGCAACCTGTGCCGCTGTACCGGCTATGACAAGATAGTCCGCGCCGTTCAAAAGGCGAGCGAGTAGAACGCGCACGCCAATTAGGAGCAGAGCCACCATGACCACAACCGAGCAGCCACAAGAGTACAAAGTCATCGGGACGAGGCCCATCCGACACGACGGCCTCGACAAGGTGATAGGCAAGGCCCTCTACGGCGGCGACATGAAGTTGCCGGGCCTTGTCTGGGGCGCCGTACTCCGCAGCCCCCACGCACATGCCAACATCAAGCGCATCGACACCTCCAAGGCAAGTGCTGCGCCTGGTGTGCTCGCAGTGATGACCGGTGCGGACATGCCCGTCGCCGAATCCATCGAATTGGAGACGGGGGAAGAGGTCACCAACCTTGCCCACGCTAGCTTGAAACTGATGGCGCATGGCAGGGTCACCTACAAGGGCCACCCTGTCGCCGCCGTAGCAGCCGTCGACCACAACACGGCGCTCGAGGCGCTAAAGCTGATCGACGTGGAGTACGAGGTTCTGAAGTCCGTGCTGACCGTCGATGAGGCGGTGGCCGAAGGCGCGCCGCTCGTGCTGCCCGACCACATCGGCAACGACCTCGGCGAGAAACGGCGCGGCACGAACGTCGCCGACCACTTCCGCCACGAGTTCGGCGACCTCGCCAAGGGGTTCTCGGAAGCAACGGTTATCGTCGAGCGCGAGTTCTCGCTGACGATGGTGCACCAAGGCTACATTGAGCCGCACAACGCAACAGCGCTATGGAAGTCAGACGGCAAGATAGAGGTTTGGACGAGCACGCAGGGCGCATTCGGCGTCCGGAGCGCGCTCGCGCCCATCCTGCAGGTGCCGGAGACCGACATCAAGGTAACGCCGATGGAGATCGGCGGCGGCTTCGGCGGCAAGATCAACATCTACCTCGAGCCGCTGAGCGCCATCCTCTCCAAGAAGGCGGGGCGCCCCGTCAAGATAGTGATGGACCGCAAGTCAATATTCGAGGCGACGGGGCCGACACCGGGCGGGCGCATCCGCGTCAAGATGGGAGCCAACGATGCTGGCGAGATTACCGCGGCGGAGGTCGACCTCTACTACGAAGCAGGAGCCTACCCCGGCTCGCCCGTCGGCGCAGGCGCAATGTGCTCCCTTGCCTGCTACCGCGTCCCCAATTCGCGCATCGACGGCTGGGACATACTAGTCAACAAGCCCAAGACAGCGGCGTACCGCGCACCCGGCGCCACGCAGGCGGCATTCGCTGTAGAGTCGGTTGTGGACGAAATCTGCCGCCGGCTTGGAATGGACCCCATCGAATTTCGGCTGTTGAACGGCGTCAAGGAGGGCGACCGACGGGCCGACGGGCCCGTCTTCCCACGCGTCGGCAATCTAGAGCAGTTGCAGGCGCTCAAGGAATCGCCGCACTACGCCTCGCACCTCGACAAGGTCACGAAGGACGGTAAGCTCCGCGGACGCGGCGTCGCCAACGGCTTCTGGTTCAACGGCGGGATGCAATCGACCGTCACCATCAACGTGAACTCCGACGGCGAGGTGGGGCTGGTCGAAGGCTCGGTGGATATCGGCGGGACGCGCGCGTCCGTTGCCATGCAGGCGGCTGAAGTGCTCGGCCTGCGCGCAGAAGAGGTGCACCCCGTCGTCGTCGACACCGACAGCGTCGGGTACACCGACGTGACCGGCGGCAGTCGCACGGCCAACGCAACCGGGTATGCAGCCTACCTGGCAGCACACAACGTCATCGCGGCGATGAAGGAGCGTGCAGCCATCCTGTGGGAGATATCGGCAGACGACATTCAGTTCGCCGACGGCATCTTCTCCAGCGTGTCAGACTCAGAGCTGAGAATCAGCTTCAAAGAGCTAGCGGGCAAGCTGACGGAAACGGGCGGGCCTCTGGCAGCAAGCGGCTCCATCCGGCAGCGTGGCTCCGGCGGCAGCTTTGGCGCGCACCTCGTGGACGTCGAAGTCGACCCGGAGACCGGCAAGGTGGACGTCATCCGCTACACGGCGGCACAAGACGCCGGTAAGGCTGTACACCCCTCCTATGTCGAGGGGCAGATACAGGGCGGTGCCACTCAAGGCATCGGCTGGGCCCTGAACGAGGAGTACTTCTGGACGGACGAGGGCACCATGCAGAACTCGACCTTCCTTGACTACAGGATGCCTACCTCCCTTGACCTGCCAATGATTGACACCATCCTGACCGAGGTGCCAAATCCGACCCACCCATTCGGCGTCCGCGGCGTCGGCGAGACGCCCATCATCGCGCCGGTGGGCGCGATAGCCAACGCCATAGCAGACGCGACGGGCGCGCGGTTGACCGATGCGCCAATGAAGCCGTCGCGCGTGCTCAAGGCGGTGAAGGCAGTCGAGGATAACGGACGCTCGTAGATGCCCACCCTCTTCATCCCCATCCACATGCGGCGTCACACTGGCGGCGCAGACCGTGTGGAGGTCGGGGGTGCTACATTGCGAGAAGCGCTAAACGAGGCAGGGGCCCTCCATCCAGCGCTCATCAGCGAAGTCGTCCAAGGTGACCGTATCAGGCCGGGGTTAGCCGCCGTCATCGACGGCGAGCAGACCGTGGAGGGGCTACGCTCGAAACTGCGGTCGGACTCCGAGGTCCACTTCCTGCGGCCGATATCCGGGGGATAGACGAGCAAGCGCATGACCATAACCCTCGCTGCGCGCATGTCGAGGCTCGGTACGGAGACGGCGTTCGAGGCGCTGGCGCGCGCACGCGCACTCGAGGCGCAAGGGCGCTCCATCATCCACTTGGGCATCGGCGAGCCGGACTTCGACACGCCGGAGCACATCCGCGGCGCCGCCAAAGACGCGCTGGACGCCGGCCATACGCACTACACCCCATCGCCAGGCATCATGGAGGTGCGCGAGGCTATCGCACGCCACCAGACGGAGCGCCAGGGCTACGACGTGGGTGCCGACAGCATCATCGTCACGCCCGGTGGCAAGCCCATCATGTTCTTCACGATCCTCGCACTCGCAGACGAGGGTGACGAGGTCATCTATCCCAATCCCGGCTTCCCCATCTACGAGTCGATGATCCGCTTTGCAGGCGCCACGCCTGTGCCGTGGCCGTTGCGCGAGGAGAACGACTTCGCTGCGGACGTGGATGAGCTGCGCACGCTGATTACACCCCGCACCAAGCTCATCATCGTCAACTCGCCCAACAATCCCTGCGGCAGTGTCATCCCAGAGGAGAATCTGCGGCGCATCGCCGAAATCGCATGCGAGGCCGATGCTGTCGTGCTCAGCGACGAGATCTACAAGGACTTCTATTTCGAGGGCTCACACGCATCGATTACGCGTTTCCCAGGCATGCGTGAGCGCACGGTCATTCTTGACGGCCTTTCCAAGTCGTATGCGATGACGGGGTGGCGCATCGGCTACGGCGTAATGCCGGAGCCCCTTGTCGAACCCGTCTCGCGCCTGGTGACCAACAGCGTCTCGTGTACGGCGGCCTTCGTACAGCAAGCGGCAGTGACGGCGCTCCACTCGTCGCAGGCGCCCACAGAGGCCATGGTGGCCGAGTTCCGAGAGCGCCGCAGCGTCATCGTCGACGGCCTGCGCGCACTGCCCGGCATCCGCGTGCGGGAGCCGAAGGGGGCGTTCTACGTCTTCCCGAACATCGAGGGCACCGCGCTGTCGAGCCGGGAGTTCGAGCACAAGATGCTCTACGAGGCAGGAGTATCGCTCTTGTCGGGCACAGCGTTCGGCCATCTCGGCGACGGCTACATCCGGATATCGTTTGCCAACTCGCAGGCCAACCTATCGGAAGCGCTGCGACGGATGGAGCAAGCGCTCAAGGTGTAGAACGCGGCACGCTTCACTTTCCCCCTGTGAGAGTCGTCGCCGCGCCTCCTTGGCGGGTGAGGAGATTCTCCCCACCCGCAAGCGCAGATTCTGCACGCTAATGGGCTTACGGACCCCGTGCCAATGCGCCAGCATGGTGCACGAATGACTTACTAGGGATTGACGAATCGGATGACGTTGACGGCATGGCAGCGGACCCGGCAGGTTGGGGTGCAGTGGATTTTCGACATCGCCGGGCCGTTTCATATCAACGGGGCCCTGGTCCTGCTCCCATTCATTCAGGCCGATTTCGACCTCACGCGCGCCGCCGTTGCATGGGCAGTCGTCGTCTACTATCTGTCTACTGCGTCCTTCATCCTCGTCGGCGCGTACCTCGGCAACACAATAGGACGCAGGAAGGTAGTGCTGGTAGGCGTAGCCGTCGACTGCATCGCACAGTTCGGCATCTTCCTCGTCGCGCCCTTTTGGGGACTCGTCCTGTTCCGGCTGATGGGGGGGTTCGGCAACGCGCTAATCGTCCCCAACCTAAGCCCGCTCACCGTCAGCAGCTTCGCGCCGGAGAAGCGCGGGCAGGCGCTCGGTGTCATCGCGCTGGGGCTGGGCATCGGCATCCTGCTGAGCACAGTTGTCGCGGGGCGTATGGCGGACACATTGGGTTGGCGCTACCTGTTCCTCCTCACCGGCTCGATGTACGCAGTGTTATTCGTGGGCGTACTCGCGTTCGTACGCGAATCGCCAGTTGTCGAGTCGCTGCGCGGCGCGATGCGGCGATTGGACTACCGGGGGCTCATCCTGATGGCGGCATTCCTCATCGCGCTGAGCCTTGGAATGCAGCGATTGGGGCAGTCGATCAGCGATCCGCTGGGCCTCGTGCTGGCGGGATCGGCCATCCCACTGGCAATGACATTCGTCTACGTAGAGCGCCGGCATGCGGCAGCCCTCGTTCCAATGGAGCTGTTCGCAGCGCCGGGATTCGCGGCCGCCGTTGCGCGGTTCCTGGCGATGGCGATGGCCCGTTCGTCACACATCTTCCTGCTCCCGTTCTACCTGATTCAGGGGCTCGGATGGAGCGGAACGTTTGCCGGCACGGTGCAGATGGCCTTCAGCGCAGGCCAGCCGGTGTTCGGACCGATATCGGGGACGCTGGCCGACCGCGTAGGGACGAAGGGCTTCATCATCACTGCACAGATCCTGATGGCTATGGGAACGCTCGCATTGCTCTTGCTGGGGTCTGCGCCCGCACCGATTCTCGTCGTGGCAGCGCTCTCGCTCATCGGCGCAGCAATGGGAATGTTCATCCCGCCCAACTTGAAGGTCATCTTCGACGCGGTGCCCCCAGACAAGATGAGCCTAGCGCCAGGCGTGCAAGTGCTGACAGGCCACGCGAGCAACGCCATCGGCTCGTCCTTCATGGCGATGCTACTAACCCTATTCCTCGCTGGTGACGGCGACATAACCGCTGCGTATCGCAACGCACTACTGGTGGTGCTGGTAGGCTTCGTCACAGCCGTCAGCGCCATCTGGCTGCTCCTGCCGCACGGGGCCCGCAAGGGTCAAGAGGGCTAGCTGTAGCTAGAGCTTGAGCCGGTGGCAACAATGCTGGAGCAGGCGTCGCTTGTAACACCTTGCCAACTCGTGCGAAAGGACTGTATATGGCCTTCGCCATCGAGCGTTACCACGTAGCCCATTGCGAGCTCCGCGCGCCAATGGGCATTTGCTAGCCCAAAGTCAGAAATCACTCCTTGCATGGAACGACAATTTCCCTGAACAGTTAGCTACGGACATTTTCCCTGAACAACAACAGGACTTGGCCCCAGAGTTTGCACCACTTGTCATGTTGGACCAACAAGTCGTGGATCGCTGTTGAGAGCCAAGTGCAGTCATTGAGTCTGCGAGGCAGGTTGTAGTACGCGACGAAACGCGACGGCGCTCGTGGGCGATCACCTTAGAAGCGACCAAGGCGGAGGTGAGAGATGTTGTGGCTTGTCCCTCCACGTGTGGCCAAGTCGGCCATGATCTCCCCCACGACGCTGCAGAACTTGAATCCGTGGCCCGAGAACCCCGCTGCGAAGAAGACGTTTGGTGAACCCGGCAGAGCATCGATAATGAAGTGGCTGTCAGGTGTATTCGTGAACATGCAGGGCTTCAGGGATACCGTCGGCCCATTGGCATCGGGAAAGTAGCGGGCCAAAGCCGTCCGCAACACTGCCTCGTCCTCCTCCCCGCAGTCCCTGTCAAGGCCATCGGCGGTCGTCGCCTCATGCAAGTGGTGGAACCTGCCGATCTTGTACCCCGGGATGCCGAACACGGGGAGGGAATAGTATTGCCCTTCCTCAAATTCGCCGATCACGACTGGGCAGTTGCCAAGGGTAAAGAGTTGAGGGCGGAGCGGCTGGAACCAACCAAGGACCTGGCGTTCAGGCGTCAGCAGATGGCTCAACGACGGCAACAGAGGCCCTGCCCAGGCGCCGACCGTCATGACCAGCGCCCCTGCCTCGTACTGGCCACGGCTGGTCCTGACGCGCACGGTGTCTCCCGTGTCGCTCCAGTCCAGCACCGCCTCATGGGCCCTCACCTCGCCGCCACGCTCCAATGCGCCAAAAACGTGGTTGGCTATGCACCGCTCCGATAGGACAAACCCGCCGTCGGGCTGATATACCCCCATCCATGTCTCCGGGAACCGGAAGCCTGGAAAACGCCGAGTCAACTCGGCGCTGGTAAGGGGCTCATGGGGTAGGTCATGCTCCAGGCAGGACCGCAAGGAGCCGGTGAAAACCTTGCCGCTTTCGCTCCCGGTGTCCACCGAACCGGTCACGTACAGCAGCTTCTCGCCGCTTGCCTCCTCCAGCTCGCGCCAACGCTCGTACGAGCGTCGTAGGAGCGGCACGTAGGACGGATCCTCGTAGTAGGCTAACCGAATGATGCGGTTGACGCCGTGGGACGACCCCGAGTCGTTCGGTATGCTGAAGCGTTCGAGGCCCAGGACTCGCATGCCGCGGCTCGCGAGTTCGTAGACCGTCGCGGAACCCATTCCTCCAACGCCGATGACGATTACGTCGTATGTGCCGCTTGTCCTCATGTAAGTGACGGGATGAGAAACGTCGTAGAGTGGTGCCCAGAGACCAGGTTCAGTGCAGATTTTGTTGAAAGGGGGGAGGTTGGGATGACCTGCCCCAGCGTTTGTACCACCCTAGTGCTGGGCCGGCAAGGCTTTGAACCTCTTCCCACCTCTTGCCAGTTGGCGTGTTGTCCGAAACATCCTGGGAGATATCAGCAGTCGGCGGTCACCGTCACAGGCGGGTACAAGTCGCAGTTCTCTCCGACGAACATCACCGTTGCGGGCTAGGTCGTGAGCTGGCCCGGTGAATCGCTGCAACCACCTAGTTGAAGGCCCACCGGCTGCGACGGACAAGAGTGGTGACTACTCGGGCTGTTAGGATATCCCGCTCTACAGGAGTTTGCCTTGGCCACCAGTACCGGCCGGATGGCCCTAGCGGCTGACATGCCAACTAGACCTAAGAGGACAAGCGATCCCTAGCCTAGCCGATCCAACATGACGAGTGGTTCAAACTCTCTGGGGCAGGTCACTACAACCTCTGGACAGCGGTAGTCTGAGCATGCTTCCCGCCGGTTCCTCCCCTGTGCTGGTTCCCATCATCTGGCGCGCAACTGCCGCTCCATGACCTGACACTCCAACTGACACTTGGTCCCTTGAATTGCCGCCTTACGGATGAGCAATTGGACCCGTGGTACCCCTGCTGGGACTCGAACCCAGGCACGCGGTTTAGGAAACCGCTGCTCTATCCTCCTGAGCTACAGGGGCGCGGCACTATCCCGCTATCAATCGTACTACAGTAGGCAGCGAGAGCTACGAGCGCCGGACGAGCTCAATCGGAGCTCGCACCTTCAGGCCAGGCGTATGCATTCGGGGGGCGCTCTTCCACGTCTTCGACGTGGAGCTTGGGAAGCCAGCTGAGCCAGGACGGCAAGTACCAGTTGCCCTTGCCAAGGAGCTCCATGCTGGCGGGGACGAGCACCGAGCGAACCAGTGTCGCGTCCAGCAGCACTGCAACGGCCAGACCGAATCCGACCTGCTGGTTGATGATGGTTTTCCCCGATGCAAACGCGCCGAACACGGCCACCATGATGAGCGCCGCGCCAGTGATGAGACCCGCGGTCGAGCGCAGGCCGTACGCCACCGCCTCCGCGTTGTTGCCGGTGTGGTCGTAGCGCTCCTTGATACGGCTCAACAAGAACACGTGGTAGTCCATCGACAGGCCGAAGAGGATAGAGAAGAGGAAGAGGGGTATCCACGTGTCGATAACATCGGAACGCTGGAAGCCGAAGAGATCCGCGCCGATGCCCTTCTGGAAGACAAGCACCAACAACCCGTAGGCGGTGCCGACGGAGAGCAGATTCATGAAAACGGCCTTGATCGGAATGACGATGGACCGGAAGACAAGCATCAGTATGAGGAAGCTAAGGCCCAGCACGAAAGCGAAGACGATCGGCGTGAAGACATCCACCGTGGAGAAGATGTCGGAAGCGGTAGCACTCGCTCCGCCGACCAGCACCTCCGCGCCCGTGCCTTCAAAGGCCGCGGGTATGTAGTCGTCGCGAATGGTGTTCACGATATCGACCGCCGCCTGACTGTTGGGCTCACCGGGTAGCGACACCGTGATGTGCGCAAGGTCGCCGGCGTCATTGACATCCACCGTCGGAAGTACCTCCAGACCGGCCGGATGCGCCGCCAGCGAGGCTTGCAGTTTGCCTATGCCTTCCTGCACCCCTGCACTGCCTATGTCACCGTCAATGACAATGTCGGTCGGATCTACGAAGCCAAAGGTAAAGTGCTCTTCCATGACGAAGAACGCTTCCCTGGTATGCGAGCCCTCAGGGAACACGTCCACCCCGTTCAAGCCCGTATTGATGCCGGGCCACTGGAAGTAAAAGAGAATTGCGACGACCATTGGCGCGCCGACAAGGACGATGCTGATGAGCGGGTGGCGCATGACAGTGCGCGTAATCGTCTCCCAGAACCCGTGCTCCATGCCCTCGGTCGGCTGCGAAGCTTGGATGCGCCGCCTCCCAAAATAGGGCACCGGAAGCATGTCCAAGCGATCGCCGAAGAGCGCAAGAGAGGCGGGCAGGAAGGTGAAGGTAGCGGCCAAGGTGACCAGTACGACCAGAATTGCGCCGATACCCAATGCCTGGAAGAAGGAGAAGGGCACTATCAGCATGCCGATAAGCGCAATGACGACGGTGAGGCCGCTGAACAACACCGTGCGGCCTGCGGCCTCCCCTGCCCTGATGACGGCCTCGTGCTTTTCTAGCCCTCGCTGCCGTTCCTCTCTGAAGCGAGTGATGATGAGTATCGAATAGTCGATGCCGACCGCAAGACCAATCATGATGATCATCAGCGTGACGAAGAAGACGAGCTCGAATGCTTGACCAATCAGCGCCGTCACGCCCAAGGCGACGGCGATGCCGATCAGTGCAAGTCCGATGGGCATGAATACGGCACCAATGGTGCCGAAGAGGGCCACGAGGATGACCATCGCCACGGGTATGCCGATGCGCTCACCTTGCCGAAGGTCACGCTCGGACAGTTCGTTCCGCTCATGGGAAACACTGGCGTTGCCGACGGTCATGACGCGGAAGCCGTCCTTGCCATCAGCCTCTTGCACGACATCCACCAATTGGACGACGTTCTTCTCAGTCTCCGCGAACGTCCCGGTGAGGTCGAAGGACATGAGGGTTGTCCGGCGGTCTTCGGACACCAGTTGCGGGGCGGGGAACAGGTAGTAGTTCAACCCCGGCGTGACGATGTCACTGCCCAACGCCGCAATGTCGGCGAACACTTCCTCCACCTTCGCACGGAACTCCGCATCGTCCACGGTCAAGGAGCCAGATTGAACGATGACGATCTCAGTTGCGGGAGCTGGGCCGCGGAGCCGCTGCTCTAGCAGGCGTTCGGCTCGAGTCGACTCGGCGCCCCCGCTGAGCTTCAGCTCGGTGGTGGTAGCCGGGCCGAGGATGTCGACCAATTCGGGGCCTGGCCCCACTTCCGCGTCGACGGCCATCGCGCCAGAGACAAGGGCCGCCAGCAACCATATGGTCAGAACAATGCGGGGCCTACGGGCAGAAATGCGGGCAAGGTAGCCGGTCATGGGAGATTCTTCCGGATTGAGAGTAGGCCTACGTCGTGGCCACTGGGATTGTAGCGCGAGCCTACCCGATAGGATACAGTCTCCGATTGCATCATACGGTTACCTGGAGGAGGTTCCGAAATGACAGCCACAGATGAACTGTTGCAAAATAACGCGCGCTATGCAGAGAGCTTCGACAAGGGTGACCTGCCCTTGCCGCCTGCGCGCGGAGTAGCTGTAGTAGCGTGCATGGATGCACGCCTGGACACCCACAAGCTGCTGGGCCTCGACGAGGGCGACGCACATGTCATCCGCAATGCGGGTGGCGTCGTCAGCGATGACGCGATTCGCTCGCTCGTGATCTCACAGCGCCTGCTCGGCACACGCGAAATCATCCTCATTCACCACACCGACTGCGGAATGCTGACCTTCCGCGACGATGACGTGAAGGACACGATAGTGGCCGACACCGGCCTGCGTCCGTCGTTCGCGCTGGAAGCGTTCGGCGACTTGAATGAGGACGTCCGTCAGTCGATCCGCCGCATCAACGCCAACCCCTTCATACCAGTGAAGGACAGCGTGCGGGGCTTCGTGTACGACTGCGCGACAGGCCGCCTAGACGAGGTCCCAGACGCCTAGGGACAGCAACAGCGCAAGTGGCGGCGGCTCCAAGAGCTGTGCGAGGCCCGTGCTGGCGGAGCCCCGCACAGCCTACATGTCGTGGCCGCTCCCTATGGCGCCTTCCTGAATCGCGAGCCGAACATGATGCTTCCGTAGTAGTTGAACGACCGCCTTGCCCTTCGATCAGCGAAGTGGTAGTCCGCACCGAGTTGCCTGGCCGTGGCAAGTCCGCTGACAAGGCAGGTCTCCTGGCTGTTGACCAGCGTGTGGGCGCCACAGTACCACGTCCGCCGCTTGCCCTGAATGAACTGGAACAAGCTGACCAGCAGTGCGACGTGGCGCACGTCGTGGACTATGTGCTGGAACGACCACCTTTTGAGGACCTTTTTCTCATCGATGGGCTTATGGGGATTGTAAGTCACCAAGCAGGGCTTGTCGGACCGCTTCGCCCAGGGCTGCTGGTTATGCATTATGTATGTGATTTCGTAATTGTCTGGCTTCGTGCCGAACTGCTCTACATGGTTGCTCCGCGTCGTCAAAGGCCTAACGTCGCTGTCCGGGAGGACTGATGAGTCGTAGTGGACGACGGCGCTGTGGTGGATTTCGCCATCGTAGCGTATCGACGAGAGAATGTAGCGTTCGAGGAAGGTAGGCCTATCGAGGATGCGCAGCGTCTGGTCCGCGTTGCACGCAAAAACTACTTCGTCAAACATCTCCTGAGCACCACCATCATCCTCTATCACGACCCCTGATGCCTGCCGGTACACTTTTCGGATCGGTCGATTGAGGTAAATCTTGTCTCGGAAGCCGGCCGTTAGGTTCTCATAGATGCGCCGCGTTCCCTGATCCCATGTCTGCATGGGCGTGGCATTCTCAATATCGAAAAACTCGAGATAGCGTGCAAAGAGCGCTGCCGGCACGTCGAATACATGCGTCGCCAGCACGAAATTGATGAACATTGGTTTGAGAATCTTGTATTTGAAGTCGTCTGAAAATCCCCCCAGCTTCAGGAGAGCACCCATGCTAACGTAGTTGAACGGATTGAGCGCATTCAGTAACTTCGATTGGGAACGAGTCAGCCAGCCGAACTGATGTAAAAACCTTAGTAAACGCTGGAATTTCGCAATCTCGGATTGTAGTTGCTCTCTTATGTCTGAATCGAAATCATGTGCGTAAACACCGTCGCCATGCTTTACGCTATAGCTAAAGCTGATATCGACAAGCTCGATACCGAACCTCTTCATCAGTAACAGGAAATGCTGGTACACCGAAGGGATACAGGCAGTGACGGAAATGTCGAACGGTATGGAGCTGCCATCGTCCTGCGGCATATCGACCGTAATCGCATTCCCGCCAACATGTGCCTGTGCCTCGAAGATCCGGAAGTCAAAGCGTTGCGGGTGATGGTGCAGCGCCCATGCGGCGCCCAAACCCGAAACGCCGCCGCCGACAATCGCGATTCTCTGAACCACGGTGCTCCACCTCACCTACTCCATGGCTGCCCATACTACCAACCACCCTTGCTCGTGACCAACATATGATTATCGGAGGGCCCTCCCGTCTCAGCCTGCCACTGGGGTGCCCTCTCCGCTAGGTCAGCACACGGTTGAAAAGGAATCCCCCTCAAAGATGCCGGCGCCACGCTGCCTCTCCCGGATATAGCAGATGATCTTCTCCACCTCATCCGCAGACACGCCAGGGATCGGAGCCATATTTCCAAAGAACCAGTGGTGCTGCTTCACTCCTTGGCTTACCGCGTTGCGGATACTGAAGTCCGGGTGGTGGCCGGGGTGATAAATGCTGTGGATCAGAGTGGGGCCTCTATCGGTTCCGGTAGCGCCCACACCATGGCAGACCGAGCAGTTGGCATTGAACGCTTCTTCACCCGCGCGACCAGTGTCCGACAAGGCGGCGTCTGTCACAGGAACCGGGTGATCGGCTGGGGATTCCGTAGTAGCGCCCGGTGGGTCGCTTTCCGCACCACATGCCATCATGATCAGAGCAAGAGTTACGGCTATGGCATAGCCAAGGATCCTATCCATAGACCTTCCACCTTTCGCCACTGCGGCCACTCCTCCCTTCGAGTTTATCGGTAGGAGAGGCGTAAGTCGCCTCCATATCACGGCGTGGCCACGGCGGCACGCGGGCGTGTGCGAGGCCCGTTCAGCAATCGCCCAATCGCTGTGTGGCGCACGCCCCAGTGGTAGACGAGCAGCAGAGTGCTTGCCGTCACTGCGACCATCAGCGTCAGCTTCAAGCTCGCGGCCAGCGGCCAATCCTGCACCAACGCCTGCAGCACGACAATCAACGGCAGATGCACGAGGTAGAGCCAGTACGAGGCGTCGGAGAGGTAGCGGACGCGGGCGTTGCGCTTGCCAAGCGTTGCGCGGAAGAGGCCTATCAGCCCGAGCGCCATCATCCACGCATAGGCCGCCTGAAGGAAGAGCGACCACGCTCGCGCCCAGCCCCGTGCGATGCCACCCTCTTCCGGAAAGGTCAAGGTGACGCCCGCTAGGAACACGACCAATGCCAGGGGGAGCGTCATCTGCCACCATTGCCCTATGTGCATGCCTCCCTCGTTGCGGCCGAAGTAGACGGCGCCGAATCCGAAGAAAATCGCGTAGTAGAGCAGCACGTGCGGCGCAGGCACGAGGCCGGTATAGGTGGCCGGGCCGAACTCCGGAATTTGCCCCTCAATACCCATCAGATACTGCGCCGCCATCGTCAGCGGTACGGCCCACAGGTAGAGCGCCGGCGTCACCACCAGACTCTTCGGCAGCCGCAGCCTTTGCACGCCCAGCTTCGCTACCACCCAGACGATCAGGGCAAACCCACCGACCAGCCAGATGAGGTACCAGAGGAACCAGAGATGCCCGAAGAAATCGACGGTGAACAGTTCACCCCACTCACCCGAATACAGCATGCTCCAGTACCATGGCACGAGCAGGCTTCTCCTTTTATCCACCATCGCATCAGCGCCATCCCGATACGGCGCCCCACCACCAGCTGCTTCCGTCTGCTCTGTCGCACCTGCGAGGAGCCTCCTAACCTCTTGGCGCCCCTCCCCTAACGCCGCATCCTCATACGACAACCCAAGCAACTCCGCTAGCCACTTTGTCGTCGCCGCATCCGCGTGACTGCTGTCCAGTGGGCGCACACCATTGACATCCACAGCGCTCGCATCCGCACCGCGCTCCAACAACAGTTGCGCAAGCTCTGGGCGGCCCATGAATGCAGCCGCGTGCAGCGCCGTCGCACCATCGCGGTTGCGCGCGCCAGAATTGGCTCCGTTGTCGAGTAGCCACGCAGCTGCCTCAGTGCGCCCGTGCAGCACAGCCCACGACAGCGGCGTCACGCCGAAGGTCGGGTCGAACGCATTGAGCAATGCACCCGCGTCTACATGGTGCTCCAGCGCAGCTACATCGCCCAGCGCCGCAGCCGCCCAAACGTTGTCCTCTGCCTTGACTTCTAGCTCGGTGCCTGTCCTCCTCTCCTCCTCCGCATTGGACACGTAGTCCACGTAGCTCCATGCGCCCCACATCAGCGGAGTCACAATGAGCGTGGCGAGCGCCAGGGGCAACAGCAGCCGTTGCGCCCGATGGCGCACAAGCGACGACAGCCCGCGCTGCCGCCACAGCATCGCCGTAAAGAAACCGCTCATGAGAAAGAAGAGTGGCATCCGAAATCCGTGTATCGCCGTCACTAGCACGGCGAATGGAGTTCCGTCGTCCTTAACCGACGCGTCAGTTACCGGCCACGCGCCGGGAATGAACGTGAGCGCCCCGTGCAGCACGATGCCGAGCGTCATCGCGAACGCTCGCAGCGCATCAAGGTCGTGTCGACGAGCGATAGCTCGCGCCGTGCTGTCAGCGCTTGTCATCCAACACCTGCATTGTTGGCCATTATGTCAGGCGCCAAGGGATGGTGCTGAATACGGTGCACGATGAGCTGAGGCATAAGTGGATAGCGGCCAAGTGCTTGTCGGACTGGTCTAAAGAGTGGTACAAAGAACCAGAACAAGTAGGTGGATAGCTTCGAGAATACGCACGACCAAATGAGGCTCTGATCTATTCGATTCGCTCCTTCTAATGACAACCATTACACCGACCACCGCCACAAACCAAGAAATCCCCACCTCCTCCTAGCGCATCGCAACGCATCCGCCCGCTTCACGGGCGATACGGCAGCGATGGCGGAAGGGGGCGGCTAAGGTTGTCCTGGGTAGCAGTAGTGCTGGCGGGCGCTGCACTCGCCGCGCTCATCAGCATCATCGACAAGACGGTCATCCACCGCTACGCCCGTACGCCGTACCTGCAGCCGCTGGCCATTGGCATCACCATGATGGTGGTTGGGCTTCCGCTCCTCGCAGTAACCGGCATCCCTCCATCCGCAACGATCGATGCCGTCCTCTGGGCACTCATTTCCGGCCTGTTCTACGGCCTCGGCACCCACATCCTCGTCTACGTACTCTACGCCCAAGAGGTCTCGCGAGCCGTCCCCGTCTACCAGACGTATCCTGTCTTCACCGCACTCATAGCATTCCTGTTCCTCGGCGAACGACTGGGTATCGCTGAGTGGCTCGCAGTGCTTGCCGTTGTAGTGGGCGCGATGCTGCTCTCTTCCGGTCCGCGCCTGCCTGGTCGCGGCATGCTGTTCAACAGGGCATTCCTACTGCTTGTGCTCGGCAGCGCCATAGAGGGCAGCTCCTTCGTATTCGGTAAGTCGGCGGTTAACGAGTTGCCCGTGCTCTTCGCGCACGCACTGCGCCTGCTCGCCCTCAGCAGCACACTGATCGCGTTGAACCTGCGCCGTTACTCGCTGGAGCAAGTCCTATGGTTCATGCGCACGCGAAGCCCTGCGCTCCGCTATGTCGCCCTTAACCAGTTTGTCATCTCCAACATGAGCCAGTTGTTGCTTCTCTGGGCGCTCTCCCTCGGCCCGGCTGTACTCGTAACGGCGCTATCCAGCCTGCGTACCTCCTTTGTCGTCATCATTGCCATCGCCTCCTCCCTGGTGTGGCGCGGCACTTTGGGCGAAGTAGTCACGCCCAGCACGGTTACAGTCAAACTAACCTCTACTGCGCTCATCGTGGCTGGCGTCGTAACCATTGCACTCGGCAGCGCCTGAAGCCACTGCCCGCAGACAGCATCGGCAGCCCTTTGCCCAGCGAAGCGCTGCGATGATTCTCTTGCGCAATCTGGTGGGCGAAGCAGGGATTGAACCTGCGACCTCCTGTGTGTAAGACAGGCGCTCTAACCGCTGAGCTATTCGCCCACGTTTGGCAAACTGTGCCCCTCTCTACCACGCCTCATGCATGGTGTCCATGACTTGCGCGTAGGCGTCGGCGGACTGTAGGCCTTGCGCTGCGAGAGTGGGCGCCATTACGCGGTTCACAAAGGCCTCGACCGCCTGGATGATGTTCATCCCCTTCCCGTTCAGCGCGCGACGGCCAGACAGGCGCGCATGGCGCATCAACGTCGTCTCCAGTGGGCTGTAGATGAGGTCGTAGAAAACAGCGTCACTCTTTGTCGCTGCGACCATGTGCGCCGCCGATGTCTGATTGGCGGAGATGTCGAGCAGCGATGCTTCGAACCATATGCGCTGCAGGTCAGCCGTCTGCTGGTAGCCGTTCGCCGTGAAATTCAGCGCATTGACCGGCGCAAGCGGACTGTAGGGCTCCAAGCACGTGACGGCGTTCCCCGGCAAGTGGCGCATGCCCGATTGACCAACGGACGAAGCGTTGACGATGAGGTCAGCCTTTGCCACTGCCCTTCCTATGTCCCACAAAGCCACCGGCTCGACAGCGGCGTGGGCTTTCGACACGCTTTCGGCGAGCTCCACTGCCCTGTCAGTCGAGCGGTTCACAATGTACAGCCTGCCGTCGCCAAGGTGCGAGGCAAGCGCGAACGCCGTCGCCCGCCCGGCGCCGCCGGCGCCGATGAGCAGGACATCTAGGCCTGCAAGGCTAGTCAAAACCGGCTCGGGGTGCCACGGGCCGCTTTGCGTCAGTGCACCGACGACGCCGTCTGCGTCGGTGTTATAGCCGATAAGGCGGCCGTCGTTCGCCTTGCATATCGTGTTGACCGCACCGATCTGCGCGGCGAGTAGGTCGATCTCGTCGAGGTACTCCATGACGGCAACCTTGTAGGGCACAGTGACATTGCCGCCTGCGTAGCCCGGCATATGGCGCAGCGCATCCACAAGAACGCCCAGGTTTTCGGCGCGCGTGTCGAATGGCAAGTACGCGGCGTCGATGCCAAGCCGCCGAAACGCCGCCGTCCAGATGCCCGGGCTCTTCGCGTACTCGGAAGGGTGGTCGCCGATGATTCCACAGAGCACCTCACACGCCTCGGCGTGCTCATCGAGTACGTTGTCCACAAATGGTTGTATTGCGCGAAGCGCCACCGCCGTACCGCTCCTGTACCATCGCTAGTGCCATTATAGCGACGGCGCACGGCGCGGCCTTGGCGCTACGCGGCCATGCGCCTCGGCAGCTCCTCCTGCAAGACCTCTTCATCGACTACCATCGCCTCGGAAGGCGAGCGACTCGGCAGATCACCCCTTTCCCAAGCATCGAGGTTCGTGGGTAGGAAGCCGTCGATAGGATCCCAAGAGTGCGCAAGGCCATCCAAGAGCATCCTGCCAAGCACCCTGAGTCGGTCGAGCATGCGTCGCCTCCTACAACCATCATGAGGTCCGGAGTGCGCCACCGCGTTAAGTGGGATTGAAGCGTTGTTTATGCAGCCAACACCGGTTGGCAGGCCGCTGGCTTCGTTGACGGCGGCTCTGGGCGGCCACTATGCTGGCTCCGGAGAGCGTGACGGGTCGAGCGGCTGGCTCCCCTTCGCGCGGGGGCAACGTAGCTCAGCGGCAGAGCGGGCGCTTCATAAGCGCTAGGTCACAGGTTCGAATCCTGTCGTTGCCACCACCTCTCATTCTAAATTTTGTCTTCCATCGTCTCAATTGTTCGCAGAGTTACGTTCAAATGCCGCCAATCTCCTTCTCGCATGTGCCAACTGCATCTTTCGAAATCCCATACACAACGTGGCAGTATTTTGAGGGATGAGATTGCAGACAGGAGACACCATGGCACTATCGGCGACGCAGGTGAAGGCCCTTGGGAAACCAGGGCGCTATACAGACGGCGGGGGTCTGCACCTCTACGTCAGCAAGGGGGGAAGCAAGTCCTGGGTGCAGCGCATCACGGTCGATGGGCGCCGGCGCGATTTCGGACTGGGTGGATTTCCGTCGGTGAGCCTGGCCCGTGCGCGCGAGAAGGCGGCCGCCAATCGCGCGGCCGTCGCGGACGGTCGCAATCCTGTGGCCGCGAAGCATACGCCTGCGGTGCCGACGTTCAGAGAGGCCGCCCGTAGCGTCCACGAGGTGAACCGGCTCCGCTGGCGCAACGCCAAGCACATCGCCAACTGGACGCAAGTGCTGGAGCGCCATGCGATGCCGATGCTGGGCGGCACACCTATAGACCGCATAGGACGCGAGGATGTCTTGCGGGTGCTGAGCCCGATTTGGACGAGCCGTCCGGAGACGGCGCGGCGCGTACGACAACAGATGCGGACCATCCTCCGCTGGGCCATGGCGCACGGACTCATGGAGACAAACCCTGCCGGGGAGGCCATCGATGGTGCATTGCCTCGGATGCCGAAGACGAAGGCGCACCTGAGGGCGCTGCCCTACCAGGAGGTCGACTCGGCGCTCGGGACGATTGGAGCATCCCAGGCCTCGATGGCTGCGAGGCTGTGCCTCCGGTTTCTGATACTGACAGCAGCACGGTCGGGAGAGGTGCGGGGAGCGACCTGGGTTGAAATCGACCTCAAGGGCCGCGAATGGCGCATACCAGCTGGACGGATGAAGGCGGGGATGGAGCACCGGGTGCCGCTGAGCACACAGGCGCTGGAATTACTTGGTGAGGCAGTTGCCCTGCGTGACGGGAGTGGTCTGGTGTTCCCGTCGCCGCTGAAGGCGGGCTCGGGGATGTCGGGCATGACGCTGACGAAGGTGCTGCGTTCGACGGGACTCGCGGTGCGTGCGACGGTGCACGGGTTCCGCAGCAGCTTCAAGAATTGGACGATGGAGCAGACGGACACGCCGTGGGCAGTCTCGGAGGCGGCGCTTGCACATGCGCTGGGCAACTCGACCGAACAGGCGTCTGGGAGGTCGGATCTGTTCGAGCGCCGACGCGTGCTCATGCAGCAGTGGGCTGATTACTTGAGCGGGTAGGCGCAACGGGAGCACGCTGACCGGCCTCCGAACGTTCCGCGTATGCGTGAGGCGGGTCAAGCCAGGGCCCCGCAATTGGCCGAGACTCCAACCAGCGGGTGATGTCGCTCAATCGCCACCTGACGGCATTGGAACCGACCCCCACGGGCCGCGGGAGCTCTCCGTCCTGCATGAGCCGGTAGAGCGACGAGCAAGAGCGCCAGGAGGTCGAGGGGCTTCGGATACAGGCGAGCATCATTGCCCACCACTACCTCCCCCACGTCGAGTTCTATCCGCAGAGAGCGGCCGTAGACGGGCCGGGGGCTGGCGTGAACGGTAGGTGGGCCAGCGGGCGCGCGATTGACCGCCCGCCTCTCCCCACTTACGATGGGCGCGGACTGAATCCGCACCGAGGAGGGGCGCCATGCCAACCGCGACCATCAACGGACTTCCGCACTACTACGACGACGTAGGCAACGGAGAGGCGCTCGTGCTGCTGCATGGGGCGAACGGGAGCGCGCACGCCTTCGAGGAGCACCACGCCGAACTCTCCCAGCGCTTCCGCGTGATCGCGCCGGACATGCGGAGCATGGGGCGCAGTGCCCACGTCGAGAGCATGCCCCACGACGCGTGGGTGCAAGACCTGCGCGCGCTGCTCGACCACCTCGGCATCGTTCAGGCGCACGTCTACGGCATCAGCCTCGGCTCGCGCGTGGCGATGCGCTTCGCCATCGAGTACCCCGAGCGCGTGCGCTCCATCATCCTCACCGCGCCGCACACTTACCTGATCAAGGAGCTCGACTCCAACATGAACCGCGCGGGCGGCGACGGCGCCAAGCTGCCTCCCGCCGAGCAGGGGGAGATGCGTCGCCGCCACGGCGAAGACTGGACGGCCGCCTACCGCAACTACTACAACATCCGCAACAAGGCAGAGCTGCAGACCTACTACAACCTCCGCGTCTCCAACCCGCTCCACGACGTGGTCGGCGAGCACTCGGACCATGTTACCCGCATCGCCTGCCCCATCCTGGTCTTGCAATCGGACGACATCCTCACGCGAGGGCGCGGCACCTTCGACCACTCCATCGAGCTGAAGAACGAGATGCCAGAGCAGGTGCGGTTGGCCATCGTGCCGAGCATGGCGCCTGGCCAGGGGCGCGCCGCCATCCCGCCGGCGTTGTTCCGCCATCACATCATCGAGTTCGCCAACTCCCTGGAGGGCGTCCCGGCGGGATAGGCGCTCCCCCCACAGCCGCACTGCCTAGCGCGGGGAAAGGCGAGGAGTGAGTTGTGGCGCAAGCCGAACACAGCGGAGCACCGATACCTCGTCAGGCGCCGGACGCTCCCCCGGTGGCGGCCGCCTGCCCAGCTTGCGGGCAACCTAACGCCTCGGACGCGGCTCGCTGCGCCAACTGCTGGACGGCGCTCGACCGTCACCCGAGCAACTTCGCACTGGGGCACGCGCGCAGCTTGCACAACCGCAGGCGCATCCTCGCCGCCCTAGGCGCCGCGCTCGTGCTTGCCGCCCTCGTAGCGCTGGGGCTGTGGCTCCGCCCCGACCCTATCCTCGACTCGCCCGCCACCCAGTGGAGCGCCGAGCAAGCGCCGGACGCGTGGCCCATGCTCCACGGCGGGCCGAGCCACCAGGGGGCAGCGGCGAGTGGCGCGCCGGTTGGTGGCGCGGTCTCGTGGACCGCGTCACTGGGCGCGCCCGCGTCCGCGTCGCCCGTCGTGGCAAACGACGCCGTCTACGCCGCCTCGCACGCGGGCGTGGTGGCCGCCTTCTCGCTGGACGCTGGACGCCTGCTGTGGCGCTACGACGCAGGCAGCCCCATCGAGACGACGCCCGCAGTCGCCGGGGAGTTCGTGTACGCGGGAACCCGCGGCGGACGGCTCATCGCGCTCGACGCGGCCAGCGGCGCGGCGCGCTGGTCGTTCGAGGCGCGCAACCCGATATTCGCCTCGCCTGTCGTCCATCAAGGGACGCTCTACTTGGGCGGCGCCGACGGCTTCCTCTACGCCCTCGATGCCCAAACCGGCGCCTTGCGCTGGGACTACGACGCGGGCGGCTGGATCATCGGCGCGCCCGCCGTCAACGACGACGTCGTAGCTGTCGCCGGCGGCGGCGCGGCGCATCTCATCGACGTGAAGACGGGCAAGAAGCGCTTCACCTTCGAGAGCGCCGGCCCGGTCGCTGACTCGCCCGTGCTCGGCGCCGGCGCCCTCTACGCCGCATCCGGCGACGGGCGGGTGTGGGCGATCGACTGGCATGCCCTTGAATACCCCTTGGAGAAGGGGTTCCACTACTGGAGGACCAACCTCTACGCCTGGGGGATGCTCGACGAACCACCCGCCGCCAAAGGCCTCCTCTGGGCACACCGTCTCTCTTCCCAGCCGCTCCACACGTCCCCCGCGCTGGGCGGCGGCGCGCTCTATGTAACGACGCCCAACGGCGCACTTCACGCCCTGAGCGCAGACACGGGTGAACCGCTATGGAGCGCCCAACTCGACACTGAGCGCCTCTCCGCCCCGACGCTCAGCGGCGCGACGCTGCTTGTCGGCTCCGAACACGGATTGCACGCCGTCGATACGCGCGACCGCGCAGCGCGCCTGCTCCACGCGACCGACGCGCCTATCGAATCGCCACCTGCTCTCACTGCGGGGCGCGTCCTGCTGCTGACGGCGGACGGAACGCTGACGGCGCTCCAATGACTGGCGCATGGCGAACAGAACGGCGGAATCAGCCCTACGCGGGCGCCGTCGTGCGCGGTTTGACGGTGCGCGAATGCCGTCCGCGCACGCATTCCCGCGTTGTGGTATATCTTGA
>DAOUJX010000041.1:0-5184 GCA_034422075.1 Dehalococcoidia bacterium | reverse complement strand
GGCCGCGGCCGACCCGAACGAGAGGGCGGGCAAGAACACTGGGGAGGCGGCGCGGGGAAGCACCCAATGCGGTGGGCCAAGGGGGTGGGAGTAGACTATGCGCCGATGGACGCCCCTACCGAAGTGCTCATCCGCGTGCATGAGGTCGCCCTGAAAGGGAAGAACAGGCCTGCGTTCATTCGCGCGCTCGTGAAGCACGTACGCCGCGCGACCGCCGGTATCGGGGTGGAGCGGGTGTGGTCGGACCACGTCGTCGTGCACGCGGAGCTGGAAGCGGGGGCGGACTGGGAAGCGGTGCGTGCGCGCCTGAAGCAGACACCCGGTGCGGTGAAGTTCGCGGCGGCCCACAAGACGGCGCCCGACTATGACGACATCGCGGCCGTCGTGTCGGCCGAAGCCAGGGAGCGAGACTTCGATACCTTCCGCATCTCGGCTCACCGCTCAGACAAGCGCTTTCCCCTGACCTCGCAGCAGCTGAACGTCAGCCTGGGAGCGCTCGTCGAGCACGAGACGGGCGCGCGGGTCGATTTGAAGCGCCCTACCCTCGACATCCGCGTGGACGTCTTTCCGCAGGCAGCCTACGTTTGGGTTGACGAGGAGGCGGGTCTCGGCGGGCTGCCCGTCGGTACCGGCGGACGCGTCGCGGTGCTCATGTCGGGCGGTATCGACTCGCCCGTCGCAGCGGGACGCATGATACGGCGCGGGTGCAGGGCAACGCTCATCCACTTCCACTCGTTCCCACTGGTCGAGGGGCGCTCGCGGGAGAAGGCGCGCGAATTGGCCGCCGTGCTGAACGCCTACCAATTGGACACGCGCCTCTACCTGACCCCCTTCGCAGAGTTGCAACGAAAGGTCATCCTGACGGTTCCGGGGCCGCTGCGCGTGGTCGTGTACCGGCGTTTCATGCTGCGCATTGCAGAAGCGATCGCCAGGCGCGAGCGGGCCCAAGCGCTCGTTACCGGAGAAAGCCTCGGGCAGGTCGGCTCGCAGACGCTGACGAATATTGCGACCGTCGGGGACGCGGCGACGATGCCGGTGCTGCGTCCGCTGGTCGGCATGGACAAGGCGGAGATCGTCACCCAGGCGCGGGCGCTCGGCACCTTCGACATCTCCATACTGCCTGACGAGGACTGCTGCACGCTCTTCGTACCCCGCTCGCCGTCGACGGCGGTCAGCTTGCGGGAGGTGCGCGACGCCGAGGGCGAACTGGACGTCGACGCGCTCGTCGCCGAGGCGGTGGCGGGCGCGGAGGTGTACGAAGTGCACGCGGATTCCCGCCTGCGCCAGAATGACGAAGAGGAGCGCAGCGTCGCCGCTAGCGCATGAAGTCGTCGATGAGCCGGACGAACTCCTCCGGCTGGCGCGCCAGCGGGATGTGCTCGCCGTTCTCGACCAGCGCCAGGCGCCCGTTGGGCAGTAGCGCTGCGGCCTGCTCGCCATGCTCCTTGCCGATGATGGGATCGTCTGCGCCCCAGACGACCAGCGTCGGCGTCTGGATGTCCGGCAGATGGTCGGGAAGCCAGAACTGCTTACGCACGCCCGGGTCGTTGATGTAGCCCAGGACGGAGGTATAGGCCTCGGCGATCCCCGGACGCTCGATGCGGCGCGCCTCCTCGTCCACCATCTCGTCCGTCACCTCGACGGCGCCGGCAAAGGTCCTGCCGAGCGACTGGCGCATGCCGTCGCGGTCGGGTAGCCGGTAGTTCTGCGGCGGCGTGGGCGCATTCGCATTGAGGCCGGCCGTGTTGACGAGGATGAGCCCATCGACGCGCTCAGGATGCTCGTGCGCGACGAGCGCCGAGATCCATCCGCCGAGCGTGTGCCCGATCAGCGTCGCACGTTCGATGCCCAGCGCATCCATGAAGCCGAGCGTCGAATCCACCCACGCCTCGAACGAGTAGCCTTGTGCGGGGCGATCGGACCAGCCCCAGCCGAACCGGTCGAACCCGATGACGCGATACCTGTCCTGCAGCAGCCGCATCGCAGGCACGATCTGGTCGGCGGACGCGTCGAAGCCGAGGCCCGCCTGGAAGATGAGCACGGGGCCGCTGCCCGCCTCCAAATAGCGCAGGCGGCGCCCGTCGACGTCAACGTACTTGTCCTCGTATCCCCACGACATGGTTGCCTCCTTGGCTGGTCCCCCTACCCTCCGCCGCCCCCTATCCTGTCGGCGCTCGGCTCGGTCATGAGCGTCGGGTCGAGCAGGCGGTCGAGGTCGGCGTCGGTCAGGTCGGTCTGTTCGCGCGCCAGCTCGCGGATCGTCTTGCCGGATGCAGCAGCCTCCTTCGCGATGGCAGCTGCCCTGTCGTAGCCGATGGCGGGCGTGAGGCCCGTCGCGAGCATGAGCCCCTGCTCGACCATGGCGGGGCCCTGGGCGGTGGCCTGCAGCCCGCGGAGGCACTGGGCGTCGAAGTTGACGGTGGCCGCCGCGAGGAGCGTCGCCGCCTGGTGCAGGTTGTACGCGGCGACGGGCCAGAACGTGTTGAGCTCGAACGAGCCGCCCTGAGCGGCGGCGGCCACGGCAGCGTCGTTGCCGACCACCTGGCACACCACCTGCACCAGCGCCTCGGCGATGACCGGGTTGATCTTCCCCGGCATGATGGAGGAGCCCGGCTGGACGGCAGGCAGCTCCAGCTCGCCCAGTCCGGCGCGCGGGCCGGATGAGAGCCAACGCAGGTCGTTGGCGATCTTCTGGAGCGCGACCGCAGCGCTTCTGACGGCGGCGCTGGCGGCCAGCATGGTGTCCTGCGTGCCCTGCGCCTGGAAGTGGTACGGCGTCTCGCGAACCGGCAGCGCCAGCTCCTCGGCAAGGTGCGCGCAGACGCCCCTGGCAAACTCGGGGTGCGTGTTGATGCCCGTGCCGACCGCCGTTCCGCCGATGGCAACCTGGCACAGTTCGTCAACCGCGGCGGCGAGGCGCACCTTGGCGAGCTGCAGCTGCTGCGCATATCCCAGGAACTGCTGGCCCATACGGATCGGCGTGGCGTCCTGCAGGTGGGTGCGGCCCGTCTTGATGATGTCCCAGAGGTCGGCCGACCTGGCCTCGAGGGTCGCCTGCACCTGGTCGAGCGCGGGTATGAGCGCCCTGTCGATGGCGACCGCAGCCGACAGGTGGCTGACCGTCGGGATGACGTCGTTGGACGACTGGCCCTTATTCACGTCGTCGTTCGGATGAACGCGGACGGCGCCCTCGCTCAGTTCGACCGCCCGGCGCGCGATGACCTCGTTCGCATTGGTGTTGGTGGACGTGCCCGAGCCGGTCTGGAAGAGGTCGACGACGAAATGGTCGTCGAGGCGGCCGTCAACGACCTCCGTCGCGGCCTGCTCAATGGCTTGGGCGACGGCGCCATCGAGCAAGTCGAGCGATGTGTTGGCGCGAGCGGCGGCGCGCTTGACGCGGCCCAGGATATGGATGAACTCGGGCGCGAACCGGATCTGGCTGATGGGGAAGTTGAGGACGGCGCGCTGCGTCGATGCGCCCCAGTAGGCGTCGGCGGGCACCTCCATCTCGCCCATCGTGTCCCGTTCGATTCGCACGTCGTTGGTCGCCATTCGCTGCCCCTCTCTGCCGTCGGCGCCGCTGATGTTACCGTTCGGATGCCGGCTCGCGCCAGATGCAGGGGGCGAGTTGGCCGATAGTGACTTGCCAGATATCTTGAATCCGCGAGCCGGCACGATACAATGCATTGACCTGCTGCCCGTTGGGGAGCGGCCCACAATACCAACGCCATAATGACTGACAAAACACGCGCACAACAACTCATCATCGCGTTCACCATAGCCGCTCTTCTGCTCGTGCTGCTGCTGATCTCCGCCTACATCGCCGACCGTGTGGACGGTGCGCTGGGGCACGGACCTCTGCCCAGCGGTTTGGGCAGTGGACGGGCATTCCTGGCAACGCTGCTCGCGGGAGCGATGGCGGCAGTATCGGGTGGGGCGACCCTCGTCGGATTGCGGCAAGCCAAGTACTCCGCGCCGCAGCAAGCATGGGTCGTCTACGCGCTCGTTGCCCTGCCCTTGGTGGTGTTGCTCCTGGTGCCGCTGCAGCTATATGGCGCCGGCACGTTCGTAGGCCTGCCCGACTGGCTCGTCGGCGTGCCCGGGCGGATGGTGCTGGCGGTAACGGTGGGCGCGCTGCTGCTCGGTGGCATCGACATACGCGCGCTGCGCGTCGGTGGCCGCGTCGGCAGAATCGGAGGAAGCGGAGGTGGATCGGGGACGCGGATGGCAGGCGTGTCCGGCCGCTTCACCTCGAGCGCGTCACGCGTGCTGTCCTACATGCAGGAGGAGGCGCGCCGCTTCGACCACACCCATATGAGCACCGAACACCTGATGCTGGGCATCCTGCGCGAGCCGCGCTGCGTCGCGACTCGCGCGCTCGCCAATCTGGGCATCGACCAGCACACGCTGCGAAGTCAGATCGAGAACGTCATCATGCGTCGCGGGGCGCTCTACACGGGCGGCACCGGCATGACGCGCCGCACGCAGCGGGTCATTGAACAGGCGGCCAAGCAGGCGCGACAGGAGCGCTCACGCGTGATGTCGTCGGGCCACCTGCTCTTGGGGCTCATCGAGTCGGGCGAGGACGTGACCGGCCAACTCCTCCACCAGCAGGGGCTGACGAAAGAGCGCGTGGCGGCGGAACTGCGCAGGATCGGCTCCGAGTCGTAGCGCCCACCCCGGTGCGCAGCGGTGCCGCACTTGGTGGCGCGCACCAAATCCCTGATAATGGACTCATCCTCTTAGGGGGGCCGGTAGCTCAAAGGCTGAGCGGTCGGCTCATAACCGACTGGGTGAAGGTTCGAGTCCTTCCCGGCCCACCAGCTTATGGCTAGGACTAGAGGCGGCTCGAATCCTCGCGCAGCGTGGAACGGAGGTGGAGTCGTAATGCTGACGATGATCGGGAACCGCGGTTTCGCTCTGACAGCAGCAGTTGCGCTGGTGCTCTTGTCCGCAGCGTGCAGCAACGACGGCAGAACCTGGGGTGATGCGCGCTACACAGCCGAGATGCAGAACGCGGAGGGCGAGCCCATAGGCACTGTAGTCATGCAGCAAGGCTCGGGGGGATTCCTGGTGACCGTCATGGTGGAAGGCATCGAACCCGGCCCGCACGGCATCCACATCCACTCAGTCGGGACGTGCATGCCCGATTTTGGGGCGTCAGGCGGACACATCAACGTGGAC
>DAOUJX010000040.1:0-5767 GCA_034422075.1 Dehalococcoidia bacterium | reverse complement strand
TGGTGCCGAGGATGAGATTCGAACTCATACGGGTTGCCCCACTGCCCCCTCAAGACAGCGTGTCTGCCAATTCCACCACCTCGGCATCCTCCGCGCCAGTGTGCGGTCTCCGCCATAATAGCGCCGTAGGGCACGCCTTGCCAACTGCGCCACGGCGCATGGTACGCCTCCGCATCTCTGTGCCTTGGCCGTCACGCAGTGTCGCCGAGATGACAAATTGCCGCAGATTTCCTTAGAATCAGCACTTGACAGCACATACAAGCAAAATGCCATACTACTCGCGTCCTGAGTGACCAAGAGAAAAGTGTCGCTGATACGCGACGGCCAATCGGGCAACCGGGCGGCCAGCGAGGAAACGGCACCGGCGCCTCGGTTGCTCAGGACACTTTTTTTGTCTCTTTCCCCTCCGCAACCCGATCTCTCCCCGTTCGCCCCGAACCCTAGGGAGGCAACCGCATCTGTAGGCATTCGTGGTTCGACTGCCGCACCACGACCGGCCTGCCTCTAGCAGTGGTCGTCACCTCGCCCAAAGGGAAGGGCTTCGCGATGCTGGAGGGCGGGTGAGGTAGCTCGCCCATCCCAGATGCGAGCAGCAGTGACCAAGGGAAGGCACGGAAGGGTGAGAAGGCGTAGGCTGGCAGGGGTGGCAGGATTCGAACCCACGACCGGCGGTTTTGGAGACCGCTGCTCTACCAGACTGAGCTACACCCCTGTCGCGGTCATTATCGGCCATCGCGTGGAATTGCGCACCCAACCGACCGCAAAGTGAAAGCCCTTCCGTCGCGGAAGGGCTGCACGCGGTTCCCAGATGCGTGGACTGGAGAGGTCCGGCAACACCGTGGCACCGAAGAGATCGCTTGGTTGTGGACCGGTGCTCACGGTTCAATGCCGAAAACATGCACCAGCGCGTCGCGACAGTATCAGCACTGTCTCCAGGCGTCAATACCGGTTTCGGAACGAATTTCTGTCGATTTTTAGCCTACGCGTCCGTCTGCGCGTCCACCTTGGTCACTAATCCGCCACGCAATTCCAGCCATTCCGGCTTGCGAATATCCATCAGGACGAAGTCCTTACCGGCGCGCTTGACCTTGCGCACCTCTCGAAATCCGACAGCGGCGAATGCGCGCTGGGCCCGCGTGTTCCACTCGAGCGTGTGCAAGTAGATGCGGCGCATCGACGGCATGGCGAAGCAGTATTCCAAGAGCAGCGTCAGCGCATCGCGCCCGTAGCCTCTCGCCCAAAACTCCCTGGCGCCAATCATGATGCCTATCTCGCCCTCGCCGGTGACGGTATCGATGTCGTAGACCATGCAGTTGCCTATGTGCGTGCCATCGAAGGTGTCGATGGCGAGACGGCGCACCCATGGGATGGGGAAGCGCAACTCTTCTTCGTAGCGCTCGCGAAAGTCCTTGAAGGACAGCCGAAGGACAGCGGTCGCGTCAAGCTCGGCGAGCTCGGGGTCGGTCCGCCAATGGTAATCGGCCTCCGCGTCGGAAGTCCGCTTGGCGCGCAGGATGACGAGGCGGCCGCGAGCGGCAATGCCGTCGTTGGCACTCCCGTCGCCTTCTCGGTTCGCGTCCACCTTAGTCATGCGAGCCCGCCCTATCGGCTGCGCGCCGTACGACGCCGATTTCGTTGTCATAGGTCATCTCAACCATAGCGCGTTCTACCGGAAACCACTGCACAACATCGAACTCCGGATCGTGGTCATCCATGCTGCCGCCGGTTGCAGTCATCAGGAAGTAGTGTACGCGCTTGTGGTAGCGGACCGAACCGCCGGGAGCCGCGAACCAGTATTCGATGGTGCCGAGCGGTTCGTCGATGGTTGCGTCCAGCCCCGTCTCCTCGCGCACCTCACGCAGAGCGGTCTGCTCGATGGACTCGCCGTCGTCAGGAGTGCCCTTGGGCAGACTCCACGTGCCAGCCTTGAGGCGCCCGCACAGCACGACCTCGATGCCATCGTCCGTCCTGCGGCAGACGACGCCACCTGCTGAGACCGGATACTCGACCTTTGCGCGCTTCGGCATACCAGCTAGAGGGTATCACGCACACCGCAAACGGCTCTGATCGCTGCGCGCTCTGCCTCTCTTGCCAGGAGGGGCAGAGCGCGAGGAACCCCGCTTGAGAGGCGCGGTACGCGCCTTCCCATCCTTCCTGCACCCTCCTTCATCATTGCCGCGAATGCGGAAAGCCGCACGTCCTCGGGACGGAATCTGTTCGCTATGATGTAGGGCGAACCTACCGGTCATCGAGGACTACTATGGGAACACCGCAACTGCAACACCTGGCGCACCTCGTACTACGGGTGCGCGACCTCGAGCGCTCCGTCGACTTCTATCAACGCGTACTGGGATTGGAAGTGACGGCGCGGGCCGGTAGACGCATGGCCTTCTTGACCACTCCCGGGTCAGCCAAGTCGCACGAGTTGGGACTGCTAGGCCTGGGGGAAGATCTGCCTGATCCCGACAACAACCGCGTCGGCCTCTACCATTTTGCGTGGGAGCTGGGGTCGCTGAGCGAATTGGAGGAGTTCCACCAGCGCCTGCTCGATGAGGACGTGACCATCGTCGGCTACGGCGACCACGGCATCGGCGTCGGCGTCTACTTCCTCGACCCCGACGGCAACGAGTTGGAGGTGTTCTACGAGGTGCCACGCACCGAGTGGCCGTCGGGGCTTGGACGCTTTGACGGCAAGTTCCCCTACCCATTCAACATCGAGCGCATCGCAACAGCCTAGCGGCGTGCGTGTGGTATCATCGCGCCGCCTTGGAGAGGGAGGATTGGCATGTGGAGAACCGGCGTAACGATTGGCCTCGGCTGGGGGGCTCTCCTTGCGGGGTTAGGCGTCGGCATCTGGCAATTCGTCGCTGGTGATTGGGTGAACGGCGTTATCGCGCTGGCCGCAGGCGTAGGCGCGATGGTCGTGGCGACCACAGTGGCCAACGCGCTCACGCGCACGGTCAATCAGTAGCGCCGGCTACACGTACGGCACATCGGCGCCCTGCCCTGTTCAATCGGGCGGGGCGCTCTTCGTTCGGAGGGTGAGGCCATGCAACCGACGGAGATGCGCGTCCGCCTGCGCAGCCAGCTAACTTCGGCAACGTGCATTCAGCCGGCGTCGGTATACGACCCGTTGTCGGCGCGGATGGCGGATAGCCTTGGATTCGAATTCGCCGTGCTTGCCGGGTCCGTCGCAAGCGCAGTCGCCGTGGGCGCACCCGACATGACGCTCATGACCCTGACCGAGTTGGCGGAGCAAGCCCGCCGTATTATGCGCGCCGCCGACGTGAGCCTCACGGTCGATGCCGACCACGGCTACGGCAACGCGCTGAACGTCATGCGCACCGTGCGCGAGTTGGAGGATGCCGGTGTGTCGGCGCTGACGATCGAGGATACGGTGTTGCCGGCCCAGTTCGGCACAGGGAGCGAGGAGCAGCTGATTTCGGTCGACGAGCTGCAGGGCAAGCTGCGCGCGGCGCTCGAGGCACGCCGCGACCCGCAGACCGTCATCGTCGGACGCACGCACGCGCTCCGGGGCGGAGACATGGAAGAGGCGCTCGCGCGCGCCAGGGCGATGGAAGCGTGCGGCGTCGACGCGCTGTTCTTCGTCGGCGTAAACGACGAAGCCCAGTTGCGCGCGCTCGCAGCGGGCGTGCGCCTGCCCGTCGTACTCGGCGCAACGCCGCAGTCGTTACCGGACGGCCTGCTCGCGCAGCACGGCGTACGGCTCGTCTTCCGCGGGCACGCGCCATTCCAGGCAATGGTGGAGGCAGTGTACGAAGCGCTCGCAAACCAGGCGGCGGGAAAGCCCGCATCGGAGATGGCGGGGCGCCTTGCCGACGCCGCGCGCATTGCGCTGGCAACCGGCAGCGACGAGTACGCACGCTGGCGCGAGGCGTTCCTGAGCTAGCAGGCGCCGCACGTCGAAGGGGCGGGCCAATTCCTCACCCCCTATCAAGCGACGCAAGCAGCTCGCGCAGGCGCTCGGCGCCTAGGGCGAACTGCCAGTGCCGCACCTCCCGCGATTCCCGCTCCTCATCGAGCGCACCAGGGCGGCGGGCGAGGCGCTCGATGCTGCTCATCGGCCAGACCAGCGCCGGGTCGATGGCCAAGGCGTCCGCCTCCTTCACGCGCCACTCCTTCAGCGACCTGAGGCGTCGCCTGATGGCAGCCGTCTCCTCTCTCGACAGGCGCCGGCTTGGCTCGCCTGCGGGCCGCCGTAACGGTGGCCCGCCCTTGCCGCGAGCCACGGCCTTGCGAACGTCGTCGGCGAATCGGCGAGGCACGGAAGCCATGTGCTGCGCCTCCGCGCCGGAATCCGCTGCAATCGCACCGAGCGCCGCGTTGGACAGAATGTAGGACGGCGGCCGGTTGAGTCGCCGCGCCTCCGCATCACGGTACTCAACCAGCGCACTAAGCACGGCCAGGCCCCGACCGTCGAGCCCGCGCGACTCCTTCAGCGAAAACAGGTAGTCATCCAGCGACATCGGCACGTGGCGCACCTCCTCGAGGCGCGCGAACTCCTCAGCGGCCCACTGCGCCCTCCCCAGGCTGTGGAGGCTCGCAGCCAGTGCATCGCGGAGGGGGGCGAGGTGGCGCACATCCGCCGCGGCATAGTCGATTGCCCGTTCGCTCAGCGGCCTGCGAGACCAGTCGTGCTTCTGCAAGCGCGGGTCCTTGGGTATCTCGATCTCGAGCACCTCTTGGAGGAGCGCGGAGAGGCCGACTCGCTCGCGTCCCAGCAGCCGCGCCGCAACGTAGGTATCGAACAAGTTTCTGAACTCAAATCCCCAGTCGCGGCTCAGTCCACGTATGTCGTAGTCAGCACCATGGAGCACCTTTTCGATGCGCGTGTCGGCAAGCACCGAGCCCAGCCGCGACAGGTCGGGCAGCGCGACAGCGTCGATGACATACACGCCGCGCTCCGTGGCCAGTTGCACAAGGCAAACGCGCTCAGGGTAGCGATGGCGGCTGTTCGCCTCAGTATCGACAGCGATGCGGGGTGAGGTCTCGGCGTCGCGGATAGCGTCGACTAGCTGCTGCCGCGTCGTGACAAGCCTGTAGGCTGGTTGGACTGCGCGCAACTACTACGTCGCTGGGGCCGCTGTCCAGGACTCGGAGAACGCCAATGCGCACGTGCTGAAGGGCTTGCCGTCACGCTCTCGTGGCCAAGGGCGCCCCGGAGCTTGGATTCCGTCGACGCTGAGGCGCGAGCCCGCGGCAGGAATGAAGAGCGTACAGACCCCATACGGCCTCTCCGGGCTAGCATTCGGCTGCGTATGGAGAAGCAGCGGCTGGCCAAAGTCGTACCACGTGAGCGAGATATCCTCGTCCAACGTGGTTACGCGCTCCGTCCAGAACGAACGGACGTCGCCGGTCCGCTCGAACTCCGCCTCGATGACCGGCAGGCTCGTGTCGCCGAATGCGGCATCGAGGCTGCCCTGCACCGTGGACTGCAACCAGCGCGTCATGGCGATGTTGTCGGAGTAGACCTGCACCTCGCCGTCCGTGAGGTCGTCGCTGCGAAGGAAGAGCACGTGGCCGGGGCCGCCGGGCGAGAGGATGATTCGCCAGAGCGACGCGTTGGTCGTCACCGGCCCGTCGTCCTCCTCGCTGAGCCGTATGAAGGGATTCTCGCCCGTCAACAGCACATCGTTGGGGTCGAAGTTGCTCGTAGTCACTGGCGTGCTCCCGCTAGAAGGTAGCGCCCGCATCGGCCCCACGGGCCGCGAAGCGGGCACAGCGCGGATTCTACGGACACGCGCCT
>DAOUJX010000039.1:0-3476 GCA_034422075.1 Dehalococcoidia bacterium | reverse complement strand
CCGATGCTCCGACCGCCTGCGCCGCGAGAAAGCAGTCTATGCCCGCGCCAGACCCGAGGTCGAGG
This sequence comes from Dehalococcoidia bacterium, assembly GCA_034422075.1. Taxonomy (GTDB): domain Bacteria; phylum Chloroflexota; class Dehalococcoidia; order Lucifugimonadales; family Australimonadaceae; genus S34-282. The sequence continues at coordinate 3,411 of DAOUJX010000039.1, read as the reverse complement.
ACGACGTCGCCCTCACGAAGCGATGCCTGCGCGAGAGGGTTGCCGCAGCCTAGGCCGAGGTCGGCGCCGTCCGGGATGCTAGTTAGCTCCTCTTGCGAGTAGCCGATTCGCGCGGACGTTTGGTCAGGGCCGCAGCTGCCGCTACAGTCTGGCGTGACAGCGTCCGACGCAATCTTCCCGTACGCCCTTCGAACCGTGGCCTTTAGGTCGGTGCTGCTCATCTATCCCTCCTCAGTCGCCCGCGGCGAGACTAACGGGTTTGCCGTGCGGGGTGTTCAAATAGGCCCTGCGCCAGGCTTCCTTGCGGCCATGTGCTTCCACGTCCGACACGAGCCCCCGCTCTGCGCACAGCCGCTCCAATGCTCGCAACCAATGACGGTAGTAGGTATCTCCCAGATCCGAGTCGCCCTGCTGCTGCGCCGCGCGTATCTCTTCGCTCAAAGCCGCGGCCCATTCGCCCCACGTGAAGTGGCCTTCGCCGGAGAGGCGCACCGCGAGCGCGAACGCCGACGCTTCCCACGGCTCGGCGAACACGGGCCTGCCGTCGTCCAGAGGTATGCCCTTGAGTCCGTTGATGGTGCCGGTAGGCTGCGCGCCTTTCATGGCGCAGGCTCCATGTAGTCCTCCCACAGGTCGACGTATACGACGCTATTGACGTCCGCCGACTCGCCCCACAGTTCGGTCGCGTCGAAACGCACGCAGTAGAGATGGCGCCCCTCGTCCACACCGTTTGCGCTGAGGTCCGGATAGACCTGCGCCCCGTAGTGGTCGTGTACCGTACCGATGTGGCCGCGAACGTAGCGCGGCTCGCGGGTGTGGCCGCCGGGATGGCGGTTGAGGGCGCGAACGCGGTCACCAGGCCTGAACCGAGGCAGTGCAGGCGCTGGGCGGAGGTAGCTGGTGACCATGAATGGCATGGCATGGATTTCCTCGGTGCCAACGACCCGCTCCGCAATCGACTTGGTGATGGGGGCCGACATCGTGCCTGTCTGTAGCTCCTGCTCCGAAACGAGGCCGGATTCAACCAGCTGCTCCTGCAACGCGGCGAACCATTTCTCATAGTAGGAGTAGGCGAGATAGTCCGCGGGGGGCAATTTCTCTCTGCTGTGGCGCGACATGTCCAGGTTCCAGAGACCGAGGCGCCCGATGAGCCTGACTATGCCGTATACCCGGGCCTCCCACTCCTCGTGAAAGACCGGCTCTTCAGACTCCGACTCGGGCTGCACCGGTCCGAAACCCTGCATCCCGCCGAGGTCATGGACGCCGTTCATGCCGTCGCCGTCGCTGCCGGACGCCGCGCATCCTCCACGCCAATCATGGAGTTGCGCGTTACGAGGTCAAGGAGTTGCTCCTCGCTCCAACCCTGGGTGTTTGGGGGGCGTTGGGGGAGTACGAGGTAGCGCATCTCGGAGGTGGAGTCCCACACGCGTACCTCTTTCTCCTTCCCTACCTCCGAACCGAACTGCTGCATTACGCCGCGAGGGTCGGCGACCGCCTGCGCGCGGTACGGCGAGGACTTGTACCACACCGGTGGCAATCCGAGCAGTGGCCACGGGTAGCAGGAGCAGAGCGTGCAGACCACGAGGTTGTGAACGTCATCCGTGTTCTCGAGGACACGCACCTGCTCGCCCTGCGAACCGACGTAGCCCATCGAGGCAATCGCGGCGTTAGGGTCTTCCAACAGCCAGCGTTTGAACTTATCGTCCGCCCATGCCCGCGCGACGACGCGTTTGCCGTTCGACGGGCCGATCTTGTCCTCGTACATGTCGATGAGCGCATCGAGCGCCTCCGGGTCGACGAGCCCCTTCTCGACGAGCAGCGATTCGAGCGCCTTCACGCGCAGCTCGATGTCGGAGGGAGGCTCGGCGTGGTCGTGATGATGGTCGTGTGCCATGAAGTAGCTCGCTTCCGCCGGGTCGTTCGTCAGAGTGTGCCAAGCATCGCGCTGCCGGTCAATGGCGCTGCGTCTGAGGCCAGCGTGGCGAGGCGTTCCTGTAGCTCCCTGCTGGCGCAGCTGTTCAGGACCTGATTTCGATGCCGCCGAAGAGGCAGGAGCCGGTGACTGTGAGCCGGGCTCTGGGGTCGGCGGGTTCGGCTCGTTTGGATTCGATGCTTCCGAAGGTGGCGGAAGAGCGCACGTCAACTGCCCAGTCGGGCGGAACTCTGAGGTTGATGCGGCCGAATAGCGCATTCGCGTTCACCGTGGCCGCGCCGTCAACCGCAGTAGCAGCGCTGAGGTCCAACTCCACGCTTCCGAAGGTGGCGGAGACGCTGCCTCCACGGAAGGGTTCTCCGGCAGCGCTCTGGTTGCTGCCGGAGAAGATGCTGGAGACGTTGAACTCGCCTTCCACGCTCTGCGTACTATCGGTGCCGAATCTTTGGTAGCCGAAGAGCATGACGGCGCCGATCACGATGAGCGCAACCGGCAAAAGAGACGAGAAATCCAAGGTGAGAACGCCAAGGTTGTAGAGCAGGAACGCGGCCCCTACAGCAATGACCGCGAGGCCGCCCCTCCGATTGCCGCTAGAGAGGCTAACGAGGCCGATGACCACAAGAAATAGCGGCCACCATTGACTCAGTGAGACCACTATGCTGCTCACCATCGGCAACAGGAACAACACGCCTAATAGGATGAGAAGGATCCCGGCAAACTTGTTGTTGGCCATGGCAGAGCGCCTCCGCGTCCCAAATCGCCGTAGCCCAGCATAGCATGGAGATTGCAGCTGCCGGTGGTGGTACAGGAGACTGACTCTGGGGCTTGAAGGAGATGGTAGTGACGGCACGGAAGGCTCAGGCTTGCACGGATGCGGAGTGGCAGACACGCGTGGAATTGGCCGCCGCTTACCGCCTCGCAGACCATTTCGGCATGACGACGCTCATCTACAACCACATCACCGCGCGCGTCCCCGGCACCGACGACCAATTCCTCATCAATGAGTACGGGCTTGGCTACGAGGAGATTGCCGCCTCCAATCTGGTCAAGATGGACCTAGGCGGAAACATCCTCGAAGAGCGCGAACGCCGTATCAACTACACCGGCTACGTCATTCACTCGGCGATTCATGCCGCAAGGCACGACGTGGCCTGCATCATGCATACGCATACGCCATACGGCATGGCGGTATCGGCGCTGGAGGAGGGTTTGGTGCTCCTTCAGCAGGAGGGCTACCAGTTCCACGAGCGCGTCGCCTACCACGAGTTCGAGGGGCAAGCCGTTGACTTGGACGAGCGAGAGCGGCTCGTAACCGACCTCGGCGACAAGGATGTGATGATCATGCGTAACCACGGCTTGCTCACCGTGGGCAGCTCCGTCGCGGAGGCGTGGCTCAGGATGTGGATGCTTGAGCTGGCTTGCAAGGTACAGGTGCTGGCGCAGTCCACAGGTCAGGCCATCCACCAGGCGCCATTGCC
>DAOUJX010000038.1:0-33355 GCA_034422075.1 Dehalococcoidia bacterium | reverse complement strand
ATGTGCCGCCACCGGGGGAACCGCATCCTGCGGGCCGACGACGGCAACGCCAAGCACTTCATGTGCACCTACCACGGGTGGACGTTCCGCAGCGACGGGACGCTGGAGCACGTACCGGGGTACAACGAGGCGTACTACGGCGAGTTGGACCTGGAGGAGCTGAAGCTGATCGAGGCGAAGGTGGACACGTACGCGGGCATCGTGTTCGCGACGTGGGACCACGAGGCGCCGAGCCTGGAGGCCTACCTGGGCGACGCCCGCTGGTACCTGGACCTGTCGTTCAACCGGCGCGACGGCGGCACGATTGCGCTGGGGCCGATGAAGTGGATGGAGCCCGTCAACTGGAAGACGCCGGTCGACAACTGCTCCGACAACTACCACGTCCCCGTCAGCCATCTCTCGAGCATGCTCGCGCAGCAGAAGGTGCAGGGCAGGGGACGTGTCACCCAAGAGATGCAGCTGGAGACCGACATGTTCCGCCACATGTTCGTCAATGGCCATGCACTCACCGCGCAGATCCTCGACGACGAGGCGTCGCCGCGTTACTTCCACGGCGTGACTTCCGAGAACCGCGAACACTTCCGCCAGTGGCAGGGCGACGCTCTCGACGAGGTCGAGCGGCGGCTGGGGAGCTTCCGTGCCCGCCAGCTCAACCTGACGAACCACAGCCTCTTCCCCAACGGGGTGCTCGGACTGCGCCTCGCGCTTCCGCGCGGACCGCTGATGACGGAGTTCTGGCACTTCGTGGTCTATGAGGCTGACGCGCCGGAAGAGCTTGCCACCGCCCTCCGCACGGGTCACGGCAACAACAACGGGGCGGCCGGCCTCTTCGAGCAGGACGACATCGACAACTGGCGCTCCGTCACCCAGTCGGCCATGAGCGCGATCGCGCGTAAGCACGGCCAAGACCTCTCCATGGGCGTCGGCCACGCGAGCCGTGACAAGAACATGCCGGGCGAGTTTTCCGACCGCTACATCTCGGAGAACAACCAGCGCGGCTTCTACCGCCGCTGGGAAGAGTTCATGAACGCCGAGAGTTGGGATGACATCCCGCTCGAGCCCATCACCGCCGTCTACGAAGGCGATGCCACCCTGAAGGGCTAAGGTGGGCAAAAGGGACGGGGTGAGGGCATTTCATGGCGTCCCCGGTGGGATTCGAACCCACAACCATCTGCTTAGAAGGCAGCTGCTCTGTCCGCTGAGCTACGGGGACCTGCCGTGAATATAGTAACGCCTCTCGTGGCGGTCAACCGGATTCGCAGGCTGCGGTCTTGTGGAGTTGCATCCTAGTGCCCTACACAGCGATCGACTACCAAGTGGACGATGCCGTTGCAACGCTTACGCTCTCCCGCGAGGAGCGCCTGAACGCGCTCAGCCGCGAGCTCATCGAGGAAACGGCGAGTGCTATCGACAGCTTCGAGGCCGACGACTCGGCCCGCGTGCTGCTGGTCACCGGGGCGGGCAGGGCGTTCTGCGCCGGCGCGGATATCAAGGAGCGCGCCGAGAACCCCGGCGATATCGCGCTCCAACGCACCTCCTCCATCATTTCGCCCCTCTTCCGGCGCATCGAGACGATGCCCAAGATCGCAATTGCCGCAGTCAACGGCCCCGCTATCGGCGGCGGATGCGAGCTTGCGATGGCCTGCGACCTTCGCATCGCCAGCGAGTGCGCAACCTTCGCGCTACCTGAGGCGCGGCTCGGCATCCTGCCCGGAGCGGGCGGCACGCAGCGGCTTCCCCGCCTTATCGGACAGGGCAGGGCAAAGGAGATGATGCTCCTGGGGACGTTCATCGATGCGCAGACGGCGCATGCCTGGGGCCTTGTGAATCGTGTCGCAGCGCATGAGGTGCTGATGGACGAGGCGCGGGCGATGGCCGATGCGCTGCTGCGCATGGCTCCGCTCTCCCTCTCGCTCATCAAATCCGCCGTCGACCTCGCCGCCAATGCCGGTATCGACGAGGGATTGGCGTACGAGCAGGAGTGCTCACAGATCGTCGCCGAGTCGGAGGACAGGCGCGAAGGCTATCGCGCATTCGTCGAAAAGCGACCGCCCCGTTTTACCGGCCGGTAGGCTTTCGCCTCTCGGATAGCAGTACGGCTAGTTGTCGAACGACGTGGCCACCCAGTGGAACGTCGCGGGCCCGACGTCGTAGCGCTGCACCCTCGCAATGCGCACCATCCCGACGTCTGCCGACGTCGTAAAGCGCTCTTGCACGATACGTCCAATCGGCCGCGACGCAACGAGAGCCATGGTCGCGTTGGAGTACGCGCGGTTCAGCGCCTTGAGCCCGCGCCGCCCCATCCAAAGAGGAATCGCGGTCCCCAGCGTCGCAAGCGCCGCCGCGACCACGATGTTCGTGCCGCAGAACGGCGATACGGCCAGCTCTCGCTCACCGTCCCGCATTCGCTTCAGCGCGGCGTTGGCCTGCTCGACCACCTGCTCGGTCGCTACCTCGCCGAGGACGAGGAAGCCGCCGGGGAGCGAGTACCCGGCGACGACGCTGTTGTGGTGCATCGAGGGAAGCAGCAGCGAAATCGTCGCGTGCTCCAGCCCGTGGTTTCGCCGAATCTTCTCCCAGAACCGCATCGCTTCTCTCCAGTGCACCCAGTCTACCCCATGAGTTGGAAAGGCCTCTCACTCCAGATCCCCCTTCCATAGTTGGGCTGGCCCGCCTTTCCTTCTTTGGACAGGAGACACGCCATTGGCGCAGGCTCTTAGAGGGGGCGACGCCCAAAGAGCCGCAAGAAGGGCCCTCTGACCCTTCGGCCTACTCCCAGGGTAGGTCTCAAGCGCTAGACGCGCCTCTTTGCTACACGTGCCGGAACGCCTCGACACCGGCTACTGCCAGTCCGGTGACGATCACCCCCGCGATGACGACGCCGACCACGATGGCGGGCAGGGCACGACGGGGAGGGATGTCGAGCGCCCACGCCGCAAGCGTACCCGTCCACGCCCCGGTGAAGGGTAGGGGGATCGCCACGAGCAGCACGAGCGCGAAGAAGTCATAGCGGCGGCTCAATGCGCCCCACCGCTCCACGATGCGTCTCGTTCGCCAGCGCAGGAGCGCTCCGAGCACGTTGTCCATCTGTTCGACGCGCTTGCCCACGCGCCGCAGCGCCACCATCAAGACCGGCACCGGCACGATGTTTCCCGCGACGGCCAGCAGGAACACGAAGGGCCACGCCAGCTCGTACTTCACCAGGCCCAGCGGGATGGCGCCGCGCAACTCGCCGATGGGCGCCATCGCGGTAGCAAAGACGATGAGGGCGTCGGTCATGAGCAGGATCCCCAAGGCCGTAGACTGCCAAACAGCATATCAGCGCCGCTCCAGAAATGGCGTGTTCTAAATTTTTCTTATACTTTGACTAAACATTAGACTAATCCAAAGTCTATCAAAGTTGTTAGGCAATTGGTTGACTGGGAGGTTAGGCAACTGATAGAACATGCACGTTGCATCAATCTGACCGAGGAGGGTGAGATGGCGCGCAAGACTAGCCTGATGCAGCGGGTGGAGGATCGCTTCCGGCAACCGCTGGAACGCCTCCTACCCGAGATGATCAATGAGCAGGGCCTCTCGGCCACCGCTCAGTCGCTCGAGGTGAGCAAGGCGACGCTCGGCTACTGGCTACTGAAACTGGGGATAAACGTACGCCGCGTCGCGCTTGCGCCCGGAGAGTCGCTCGAAGTGAAGCGGACGGGCTAGCATCAGCCCCTCCGCCTCCACGTGCTCCAACGGCCGGCACAAGTCGGCCGTTGGAGCGTTTGTGCCGCCCCCGCTCTCCTTGACACAGCGATAGGGTGGGTGATACCTATTGCGTGAAAGGATTCACATTCGCTCAACGCCCTGCGACCTCGAGGCGGCGAGCAACCCTTCGCGCACCTTGACCCACGTCAAACTCGCACTCCTCGCACTAACAGCCCTCACGCTAGCCCTTGTGGTCGCGGGCTGCGCTGCGTCGCCGTCGCCGACGCCATCCGAGTGCGTTACGGCCCAGAACGGGGTCCTCGTCAACTCCGCTTGCGACCTGCCGGGCGTGACGCCCGAGCCGGAGCTCCCTTCGGTGCCCGTCAGCAGCAGCAGCACCGCTTGCACGGAGCCCGCCGGCTGCGTCGTCTTCACTCGCGTGGGCGGTTGTGGCACGTGCCACACCATCGCCGGCGTCTCCAGCGCCAACACCGCCCCCGTCCTGTCCGACGTCGGTGCGCGCCTGACCGTCGACGAGATACGCCAGTCCATCCTGGAGCCCAACGCCGTCATTGCCGACCCGGCATCCTGCGAGGCCGCGCCGTGCGAGCCGGACCTCATGCCGCAGAACTTCGGCGAAACGCTGACCGCCGAACAGATAGACGACCTCGTCGAATACCTCTCCAGCTTGCAGTAGCAGCCCCTTCTCTCGCTCCCCACACTCACCCAGCGAGCGCGGTTTTCGCTCTTGCAGGCGCCCGATGCGTCGGCCTATACTCGCGTGGATTACCACAAGATGTTGAGGTTGGGGTCATGCACCTAAACTGTCTTCAGGAGAATCTAAGCCATGGGCTGGGTGTTGTGCAGCGTGCCGTCGCTACCCGCACAACCCTCCCCATCACCCAGCACGTTCTGCTGTCGACCGATGGCGGGATGTTGAAGATGTCCGCTACCAACCTCGAAATCGCCATCAGCACCTGGGTTGGCGCCGAGGTCGTCGAGGACGGCGCCATCACCGTCCCCGCCCGCATGTTCACCGACTTCGTCAATTCCCTGCCGCGCCAGACCATCGAGATACAGTCCGCCTCCGCCGGACGCGGCATCGAGCTCAAGGGCAATCGCGTCAGGTCCACCCTCAACGGCAGCGACGCCGAGGAGTTCCCGCCCATCCCCTCCGTAGGGGAGGGGACGACCACGCAGGTAGCGCCCCGCGTGCTGCGCGAGGCCATCCGCCAGGTCGTGTTCGCCGCAGCGGTCGAGGACTCGCGCCCCGTTCTCACCGGTGTCAACGTTGAGATAGAGGGCGACCAGATGACGCTTGCCGCAGCCGACGGCTTCCGCCTTGCGGTGCATCACGCTGCGCTGTTGGCACCCGTCGCCGAACCCGTCTCCATCATCATCCCGTCGCGGACGCTGTCGGAGATAGAGCGCCTCATCGAGGGCGATGAGCCGGTCACCATCGTCATCACGCCGCAGCGCAGTCAGGTGCTCTTCAAGATGAAGGGCATCGAGGTCGTCTCACAGCTCATCCAGGGCACCTTCCCCAACTACGCGCAGCTCATCCCGCAGTCGCACGACACGCGCGTCGTCGTCGACCTTGGCGAACTGCAGCGCGCAACGCGCACGGCCTCCATATTCGCCCGGGACGGCAGCGGCATCATCCGCATCCAGATTCAGCCTGGTGAGGGCGCACCAGGACGCCTCACCATCTCATCACGGGCGGAAGAGCTGGGCGACAACGAGGGCGAAATGGAGGCGGACGTCGATGGGGTCGAGGGGCGCATCGCGTTCAACAACCGCTACCTCACCGACGTGCTCGGCGTGGTCAACAAGGAGAAGGTCGCGCTCGAAATGACGACCTCCTCCAGCCCGGGCGTCATTCGCGCCATCGACGACGAGCGCTACATTCACGTCGTCATGCCGATGTTCGTCCAATGGTGACCAACCTCCCCGAGCAATCGCAACTGGCGGACGCCATCGCTGCACTGCTCGTCGAGCGCGGGGAGACGGTTGCCGTAGCGGAGGCGACGACCGGCGGGCTGGTGTCGGCGGCGCTGCTTGCCGTACCCGGCGCGTCGCGCTACTACGCCGGTGGCGCCGTCCTCTACACGCTCAACTCGCGCATCGTGCTGGCGGGCATGCCGCCCGAGGCGTACGCCAACTACCAGGGCACGACGCCCGAGATGCTTGCCGAACTTGCGGAGGCGCTGCGGGAGCGGCTCGGCGCCACGTGGTGCATCGCCGAGAGCGGCCTCGCGGGTCCGACGGGAGGGCGTACCGGCGCTCCGCCGGGACGCACGTCCCTCGCCGTCGCCGGTCCCGTTTCGCGCAGCGAACTCTATGAGACGGGCATCGCCGACCGTGCCGGCAACATGGCCCTCTTCACGACGCGCACCCTCCGCTACCTTCTGGCCGCCATGGAAGACGCCGCGCGCTAGTGGCCTTTGCCGCCACTCCAAATAGTAGGTAACCTCTGCCCACCACGTAGGACGGAGGCTCGAATGAGCATCACGCTTGCAGAAGCACAGAAGGCGATCGACGCTGCCATCGCCAAGGCGGACGAGCTCGGCATCAGGCTCGGTATCGCCGTCGTCGACAAGCACGCCCAAGTCGTCGCCGTCGCCCGGATGGACGACGCCCGGTTCGACTTCCTGGTGGACGCCGCCATCGGCAAGGCGATGGCGACCGCCCTGTGGAACGGGCAGCCCAGCGGCGCGCTCCAGGAACGTGCCAACGTGCCCATCTTCGAAGCGGTCAAGGACATGTACGGGCGGCGCGTCATCTACCAACAGGGCGCCGTGGCAATCAAGCGGGGCGACGAGGTGATCGGCGCTATCGGCACCGGCGGTGCGGCATCGCAGCAGGACGAGGACGTAGCAGCCGCAGGCGCGGCGACCATTAGCTAGCGCGACAGCGCCCGCAATCCCGCCGTCAATTCGCGCACGTCCGGCAGGGTGTGGACGCCGAGGATGAGGCGCCGCGCCTTCCCCTGCGAATCGTGCCCGAGCGCAATGGCGCTTAGCGTGTCGAACTTTCGCTCGACCTCCGCGTAGGCCACGGGATCGTGCTCCGCCCCGCGCGGATTCGCCACAGCGCCCGCCAGCACGTCGCCGGACTGCAGCCGCACCTCCACCTCTGCCACCTGCTCCGACGGGAAGCGCGCGGTGTATCCCCCCTCTTCGACGACCACCACGCGCCGCGCAAGGTCACGCGTTGCGGCGTCGTCGACCGCAGGCTGTCGAAACGCCTCCACTCCCGTATGCCCATTCACGATGGCCGTTGCGAGCGCAAAGGGGACGGAGAACTTGGCGGCGAGCGAGTTCTGCGGGTCGTGCCTGCCGCACATGGCCGCATTGGCATTGCCGACCACACGCACCTCGCGCACCTCGTCCGGCGCGAGCGCCCGCCCGTTCAGTGCGGCCTGCAGGGCATCCAGCGGCGCGTGCGTGTACCGGCAGGCCGCGTGCAGCTTGAAGTAGTTGCTCGTTATCTCGTATCCCTCGCCGAGGCCGTCCGTCAGCGCGCCGGCGTCGATGCCATGCCCCAGGAGTTTGGTGTACACCTCATTGAGGCCGTCGCGCGGTCCCGTGAATCCACTCTCGACGAGGCGGCTGACCAGCACGCCGACGTACCCGGCCAGCCCCGCGTAGGCGTTCCGCACCGTCGCGCCCTCGTTTGCCGAGAAGAAGGGCGTCGCGCCGTTGAGGCACGCCGCCGCGTCGATGGCCTCGCGCAATCGGTCGGCGCCGAACCCGCGCACTCTCCCTGCAGCGACAGCCGCAGCGACAGCGGCGATGGAGCCGTGCGTGTGCAATCCCTGGTCGAAGCGGGTCGATCGTGCCAACCGCACCGACAGCTCGTATGCAACGACGAGGGTCTCGATGACCGAGCGCCCGCTCGCGCCGACCTCCTCTCCGACGGCAAGCGTGGCGGGCACGGTATAGATGGCGGGATGGCCGACGGGTAGATGCCCTTCGTCCTGCTCCAATGCCGTGCCCGACGTTCCATTGGCCTGTGCCGCCCGTTCGGAGGTCGATGGGGGCAGTCCCTGCGCCATGACCGTCGCTTCGCCGTGCTCCAACGCGAGCCGTCCGATCAGAGCGACGTTCTCGTCCTCCGCGCTGCCCCCGAGCATGGCGCCCAATGTGTCCATGAGAACGTAGCGGGCGTGCAGCCGCGTGCTCTCGGGGATGTCGTCGTAGCGCAGCGACGCCGCGAAGTCCGCGAGCGCATCCAGCGCCCGGTGCGTCGAGGTTGCTTGGTCGCTGATGGTTGCCATGGTGGCGTGAGGCTAGTGCAGGGGAGAGCGGAGCGTCAACGCGGCCGCTACGGTGCCGCCATCTTGAGGATGAGTTCGAATTCGTCCGACGTCACCGGCGTGACCGACAGCCTGCCGTAGCGGATGAGCGCCATCTGCGCCAGCTCGGGGGTCGCGCGTATCTCCTCCAGCGGCACCTCACGCTGGAGCCGGCGTACGGGCTTGATGTCGACCATGTACCAGATGGGCGACTCCGGCGTGCTCTTGGGGTCGGGGTGCTCCGACCCTTCGGTCCACGCCGTGTCGTCGGGGTATCCCTCGCGCACCACCTCGGCGATGCCGACGACACACGGCGGGTTGGTGCTGCTGTGGTAGAAGAGCACCTGGTCGCCCGGCTTGATGTCGTCGCGCAGGAAGTTGCGCGCCGTGTAGTTGCGCACCCCGTCCCACTCCGCCACTTCGTCCGCCACGAGGTCGTCCCAGGAGTACGCCGTCGGCTCCGACTTGAACAGCCAGTAGTTGGGCATATGCGTTCAAATGGGGGTGGCCGCTCTGGTGATTTCGCTCGACGGAGCGAGGTCGGCAGCCACCGCTGCGGTAGGCTAACACGCAGGGCAGGGGTTGTCCCCATTGGGTAGCGTACACTGTATGCATGGCACTACGCGCAGCACCGCGGCGCAGGCTGAAGTTGGCCATGGCCATCGCGGCGTTGTATGCCATCCTCGTCCCTGCCTACGGCGCGCTGCTCGACCCGACCTTCGCCGAGCGGTTGCCGTGGCACACACACGCCGCACCTATCGGCCCGCACATCCACGCATACGACCTGCCTGCGGGCATCGATGTCGATGGTAGCGCCGTCGGAGCGGCGCCGGGCGCGGATGCCGCCGCGGGCGCAGCCGATGGGCTGCCAAGCGCGCTCCTGGTGCCTGTCATCGCTGGCGCGGCGGCTGCGCTGTTTGCGCTTGCGTCCTTAGGGCGCCGCGCTTCGCCGGGGCCCGCGACCCGTCCCGAGCCGCCTCCGCCTCGCATCGCCCACCCTCTTCCAGCGTAATGGCCGGCGGGCAGCCCCCGCCGCCCCACGGAGAGGTGAGGTGTTGGATAGACGAGCCCGGCGGATGGGTGCTGTGCTGCTGGCGGCGGCACTGCTGTGTGCGTTCCCTAGCGCAGCATCCGCACACATAGGACACCGCGACGCCGTCGACCTGTACAACGGCGTCAGCGGCCCGTACGACCTGCGCATCGTAGCCGTGCCACTGTTGTCGTCGTTCGAGACGACGGTCGTTGTACGCCCGGGTGCATCGACCGTCGCCGCGTTCGACCCCATCGTCACCGTTCGCGCGACGTCGTCGAACGGTGACGTCTTGGGGCCGGAGCGAGCCCTGCGGGCGCCTGGCGCGCTGGAGCAGTATGCCGTTCTGTGGAGCGTGTCCACGGAGGGCGAGTGGCTGCTGGAGGTCAGCGTCGAGTCGCCGCTGGGAGTCGTCGAGCACCAGTTCCCTGTAACGCTTAGGAGCGGGGGCGGCTTTCCTTGGTCGCTCGCCTTCATTGGCGTCGTGCTGCTTGCCCCCGCTTTGCTCAGCCTTGCGCTGGCACGCCGACGCAGCAACGCTCGGCGGCGCAGCGGCGCGTGAGGAGGCCACAGTGCGGTTCATACCGTATGCACTCATAGCCATCGCGCTCGTCGTCACTGCCTCCTCGTGCGGCGGGGGTGAGCCAGAGCAAGTCGCGTTCGACGTTGCCATCAGAGGCGATTCGCCGCCGGGCGAATCGACGTTCGAGGCCAAGCAGGGCGACGGCGTGACCTTCCGCGTCAGCGCTGACATTGTGGGAGCCGTCCACCTGCACGGGTACGACATCGAAAACGAGATTGAGCCTGGCCACGTGACATCCTTCTCCCTGACAGCCGATGCGACGGGGAGATTTGCGCTGACGTTCCATCCCGGTATCGGCGGCCACGCCCACGAAGAGGAAGCCAGTCCTTGCGATTCGCAGTTGGATGGCGTCACGCTTGCGCTCGACGTGGAAGATACCGCTACGCCTGGCAACAAGCGCATCACCGTCGACGCACCCGGGTTCGAGTTCGACGGCGACAATCACTGGCACCTGTTCGTCGACGACAAGCTCTTGGCGATGCTCAACGAGCCGAGCGTCGTCGTGCCGATAGACGAGGGCGCACAAATGGTGCGCGCGTCTCTAAGCGGCCCCGACCACTGCGTCTACGGTGTCGAGGCGGAAGCGATGCTGTCTCCCAACGGTCACGATGGTGGTGGTCACGCTGGCGGCAATGATGCCGTGACCGAAATCTTGCTCGGCCACTTGGTGGTGCAGCCGCGATGAGCAGGCGCCTGGCATGGGCGGCACCGCTGGCCCTCATCGTCGTGCTGGCAGGCGGGGGAACGGCGCACGCGCATGGCTTTGGAGAGCGCTATGACCTCCCGGTTCCGCTGAGCCTCTACGTTGGCGGTGCGGGGCTGGTCGTCGCACTCTCGTTCGTGGTAGCCGGCCTCTTCGTCCGGAGCGGCGCGACGGCGGCGAACTACCCGCGATACAACCTGCTGGGCACGCCCGTCGGGCGGCTGCTGGCAGCCAGACCGCTGCGCGAGGCGATGCGCACGCTCGGCGTTGCCGTCCTCGGCCTCTATCTGGTTGCGGGTTTCGCCGGAAGCGACGATCCCAACGCCAATCCGGCTCCCGTCTTGACGTGGGTCTGGTTCTGGGTGGGATTGGCCTACGCAAGCGCCCTTGTTGGCAACCTGTGGGCGCTGCTCAACCCGTGGAGCGCGCTGTTTGGGTGGGCCGAGCGGGTGTGGCGCACCCTTCGCAAGCGTCCCCTCATGCGCCTGCGCGAATACCCCGATTGGCTCGGCGCGTGGCCGTCCGTCGGCCTCTTCTTCGTGTTCGCGTGGATCGAGATCATCGACCCCGAGGCTGCCTCGCCGTCGCGGCTCGCCACGCTCGTCGCCGTATACTCCGTCCTGACGCTCGGCGGCATGGCCGTCTTCGGACGCCATGCGTGGACGAAGAACGCCGAAGTCTTCTCGCTCGCATTTGGGCTCATGGCGCGGCTCTCGCCGACGGAGACGCGCACGGGTGAGGCGGTCGATGACTACGAGGCGCTGGAGGCGGTGGGGCCCGATGAGCGCCAGTGGAACGTGCGGTGGTGGGGCACCGGCCTGCTTGCCGGGCCGACGCCCTCCTTCCCGCTAGCCGCTCTGGTTGTGCTCGTGCTCGCATCCGTAACCTTCGACGGCCTGCGCGAGACCTCGCCTTGGATCTCGTTCGCCAGCGCTGGCGCCAGCGTATTCGGCGCGCTTGGCGACAACCCCTTCGTCGTTGCGGGCACACTCGGGCTGATTGCGACTCCGCTGGCGTTTGGTGCGGCGTTTGCCGGCGTCGCATGGCTCATGGGCAGGCTAGGGCAGGGGGATGCCCCCCTTGCGTTGCTGGTGCGCACGTCTGCGTACGCGCTCATCCCCATCGCGCTCGCATACCACGTCGCCCACTTCCTGTCCTTCCTCCTGATACAGGGCCAGTTCATCATCCCGATCGCGTCCGACCCGTTCGGTCGCGGGTGGGACCTGTTTGGCACGGCGGGATACGTGGTGGACATCGGCGTCGTGAACGCGCGCTTCGCGTGGTTCGCCGGGGTGGCAGCCATCGTGCTCGGCCACGTTGCCGGGATATTCGCGGCCCACGCCTACGCGCTGCGCCTCTTCGCCTCCCGCGACGCTGCTCTACGCAGCCAATACCCCATGCTCGCGCTCATGGTCGGCTATACGATGGTCAGCCTCTGGATCGTCGCGCAACCCATAACAGAGCCTCCATAATTCCAAGGCCCCATCGTGTATCATCGAGCCAAAGTTCCCCACTGATTCGAGGTAGCATGGCAATCATCGAGGCCAACGATGTCGTAAAGAGCTACGACGTCGGGGACATCCACGTAAGGGCGTTGCAGGGCATTAGCCTGACGATAGAGCGCGGCGAAATGGTCGCGGTCATGGGGCCTTCGGGCTCCGGCAAGACGACGCTCCTCAACTGCTTTTCCGGCATCGATGACATAACGTCTGGCGAGGTCATCGTGGACGGCCAGTCGCTCCGCGACCTCTCCGACCGTGAGCGCACGCGTTACCGTGCCCAGAACATGGGGTTCGTCTTCCAGTCCTACAACCTGCTGCCCGTTCTCACGGCGGCGGAGAACGTCGAGCTACCGTTGCTGCTCGCAGGCGTGGGACAGCGCGAGGCGCGAGGGCGTGCCCTCGAGTTGCTCGACCTCGTTGGCCTGTCGGACCAGGCGAACAAAGTGCCTGCGCAGATGTCGGGCGGACAGCAGCAGCGCGTCACCATCGCCCGTGCCCTTGCGCCCGACCCCGCCATCGTTTGGGCGGACGAACCGACGGGCGCGCTCGACAGCGAGACCTCGGGCGAGATCATGGACGTCCTCAGCAACCTGAACCGTCAGCAGCAACAGACCTTCGTGCTCGTCACCCATGACAGTACCGTCGCATCTGCAGCCACGCGGCTCGTAACGATGCGCGACGGTCATATCGAAAGCGACGCGCCTCACTCAGCAGGCGCCGACGGCCTTTCGCCCGAGCAAGCCTAGCGTGGAAACACTCTTCGGCGTACCCATCGGAACGCTGACCGCTGTTCTGAGCGTCATATTCCTGATCGGCGCTGCTTTCTTCGCCATCCTTGCCCTCAGGAACCGTGTGATGTTCAAGGTGGCGCTCCGCAACATTCCCCGGCGGCGCGCACAGTCGCTCCTCATCGTTGTCGGCCTCATGCTCGCAACGGTCCTGTTTTCCGCCTCTTTCGGCACCGGCGATACCCTCGCGCACTCCATCAGGACGCTTGCGTTAGAGCGCATTGGCATGGTCGATGTCCTCGTCTTTCCCGGCAGCTCACAGGAAGAGGGTGAGTACGTAAGCGACGACACCCTCGCCGAGGTTGAGGCGGCGCTGGAGGGCCAGCGCGTCGCTGGGATCATGGGGGTCGTGCAACGCCCCGCTGCGGCGCTCTCGCCGAGCAACAGCCGCAGCGAACCACGCGTTGCCGTCTTCGGGTTCGACCCCGATCGCGTGGCTGGATTCGATGCCTTGGTGACTGCCGAGGGCGATGCGCTCGATGTCGCTGCGCTGGCCGAAGGCGACGTGTACATCAGTGCCGCAGTTGCCGATGGATTGGATGTGGGGGTAGGGGACAGGCTGCACTTCTTCTTCAGCGCCGCCCCCACTGCCGCCAGCGTTGCCGGTGTCTACGAG
This sequence comes from Dehalococcoidia bacterium, assembly GCA_034422075.1. Lineage (GTDB taxonomy): Bacteria > Chloroflexota > Dehalococcoidia > Lucifugimonadales > Australimonadaceae > S34-282. The sequence goes on along the minus strand of DAOUJX010000038.1, from coordinate 20,149 downwards.
AGCGGCGCAAATCCGGGTGGCGAAGAGTCGGCCGTCATGGCCCAGGATCCCCTTCGCCGCTACCTGGAGCACGAGGGTGGCTATGACTACATCGCCATCAGTGCGGAGGGCAGCCTTACCGACAGCGCCGAAGAGACGGACGCGATCGTTGAGGCCCTGCAGCCGCTCGTTGACACAGACATTCTGAGCATTGACGAGCTGAAGAGCGACGCGCTGGAGGCGGCGGACGCTGTCGGTGGGTCACTGGCGGCGATATTCCTCATCTTTGGCCAGTTCTCCATCATGGCAGGCATCTTGCTCATCTTCCTCATCTTCGTAATGCTCGCAGCGGAACGGCGGCGTGAGTTGGGCATCATGCGCGCGATAGGCGGCCAACGCGCCCACGTCGTTCGCCTGTTCACGTTCGAGGGAGCTTCCTACGCCATTACCGCCGCCGCCGTCGGCAGCGTCCTCGGCGTGGTCGTGGGCGTTGTTCTCACCCGCGCCATCGGGAGGGTGCTGTCGGGCTTCGATATCGAAATCACATTCGCCTTCCGTTGGCAGAGCCTTGTGCTCGCTTTCGTGCTGGGCATGGTGACTACCTTCATCGTCGTGCTGCTTGCAGCAGGGCGGACCAGCGCGCTGAACATCGTTCGCGCCGTGCGCGACATCCCCGACCCGCCAGGCGAGCGGCCCGACTTCGGCGGCGCGTTGCGCGAGCCCTACAGGCGATTCTTCCGCGGTCTCGGGGCGCTGGCGAGGCTGCGCATAGCCGGCCTGCGCATCGCGACCCTCGGCGTTGCCGGGGCAGTATTTCGCGCCGTCTGGCTATCGTTCGGCGCCGGATGGGGCGCCTTGGGGTTCGGTGCTCTGCTCATCCTCATTGGCTACGGCGGCAAGCAGCTCAGTACCGTCATGCTCGGCGTCTCGCTTGCTCTCATCGGCATCCCGCTCATCCTGCGTCACAACTTCCACCTGCCTGACAGGCCTGCTTACACGAGCGCGGGGTTGCTACTCGTTGCCTGGTGGCTGTTGCCCTTCGACGTGGTGGAGCAGGCCTTCGAAGGCTTCAGCCAGGGCATCGAGATCTTCTTTCTCTCGGGCATCATGCTGGTCTTGGGCGGGGTCTGGACGGTGATGTACAACTCCGACCTGATCATGCGCGCGTTGCTTGCCGTGTTCGGGCGTAGTAGGACGCTCGCACCCATCCTGCGCACTTCCGTTGCCTATCCGATGGCGGCGCGTTTCCGAACGGGCATGACCTTGGCCATGTTCGCCATCATCGTCTTCACCCTCATCGTCGTCGGCTTTCTCACCACCGCCTTCTCGGCCGCCTTCGACGACCATCGCCGCTTTTCCGGCGGCTATGACGTAACCGCAACGGTCAACTTCATCAACCCGATTGACGACATCGAGGCGGAAATTGCCGCGAATCCCGACCTGAGCGGCATCGGCTTCGAGACGGTCGGCTCAACGAGCGGCCTGCCTGTGAGGGTGCGCCAACTTCAGCCTGCTGCCCAAGCGGAGGAAGCGGACTGGTTCATTACGGGGGTCGACTCCCAGTACGCGCTCTCCAACAGATACAAGCTCCAAGCCAGGGCGCCTGGGTATGCAGCGGACGAGGATGTCTGGCGCGCGGTGGCAGAGAGCGATGACGTCGTGGTCATCAGTCCGTTCCTGGTTCCCCGCCGTGAGCAATTCGGCCCCGGCGGACCCACGGCCGACTTCCAGTTCGAGGGCTTTTTCGTAGAGGACGAGATGCTTCCGGATGTTCTCATCGAGGTGCGCCATTTCTCCGGCGACGAGAGCGTCCGGCTCAAGGTCATCGGAGTCCTTGACGACCAAGCCCTGTTCGTTCCCACCATGATTACGGGCCACGGCCACCTGGTTGCTCTCGAGCCAGAGGTGCCGTTCCTCAACTACGTATTCCGCTTGCCTGATCCTACGCTGGCCGAGTCGGAGGCTGCCGCCGAGGCGCTCGAAGCTGCGTTCACCCAGAACGGTCTGCAGGCCGTGTCGCTAGAGCGCGAGGTTGCCGACCAGACAGGAGTGAACATCGCGTTCAACCGGCTGCTCCAGGCGTTCATGGGCCTCGGCCTCGTCGTGGGTATCGCCGCACTTGGCGTCATCGCCGCCCGCTCAGTCGTCGAGCGCCGGCAGCAGATCGGCGTCCTGCGCGCCGTAGGCTTCCAGCGAGGCATGGTGCAGCTGTCCTTCCTGCTGGAGGCGTCCTACATCGCGCTGCTTGGCATTGCCATCGGTTTGGGCTTGGGCGTGGCCTTGTCTGTGAGCATCGTCCACGAAGTTGGAACGACCTTCGAGGGCGTGCGGTTCGTGGTTCCTTGGTCCACCATCATCGTCGTCGTGGTGGTTGCGTACGGTGCGTCGATGCTGACGACCTTCCTTCCTGCACGGCAGGCAGCCAACATCTACCCCGCCGAGGCGCTGCGCATCGCAGAGTAGGCCGCGGCGGCGGGGTCAATCCGCTACCATAGACGCAATGGACGAGGCCACCTGCAATGCCCCGGAAGCCTCGCCTCCCAACGCGCTCCTACGCCTATGGGTTCCGGCGCTAATCATCTTTGCGCTGACCGTCGGGGTGACGATAACCCTCGTCGCCTTCCGCGGACCGCTCCAGCGCTTGGACGAGTGGTCATACGTCGGCGCGTTCCTCATCCTGCTGCTCAACAGTTCCACCGTCATCTTTCCCGCATTCGGACAGGCGTTCATTGTCGCCGTGGCCGAGTCGCTCAACCCGCTGCTGCTCGCCCTTGTGGGCGGGGTTGGCGCGGGACTGGGCGAACTGACGGCGTATGTCGCAGGCGCGACGGGCCGCAAGGCGCTTTCCGCTGCCGTCATCGACCGATGGCTTGGACGCATCCCCCATGCGTGGATTGGCCCGCTTCTCCTTGTGTTCGCTGCGACGCCGCTCCCGATGGACTTTGCCGGCCTATGGGGAGGCAGCGTGCGCTACGACTTGCGCCGCTTCCTCGTCTGGACGATCGCCGGGAAGATCCTCAACACCCTGGCCCTTGCCTACATCGGCATTACCAGCGTTGGCTGGGTGGATAGCTGGTTCGACTAGGGGCGCTTTCCCTCACCCGCCGTACGGTGCACGGCGCCTCTCCGCGAGCGGGAGGTGAAGGCGGTGCTACTGCGTGTGCGGGCCGGTTGGGCTGAGCGGCTCCTGGCGGCATAGGCCCGCCTCGGGACCCTGGGCGCCGCGGTAGGCGCCGATGAATTCGCGGAGGCGCGCCTCGTCGTACGAATCCAATTCCAGCAGCCGCCCCCAGACGGTTGCGACCACCGGGTACTCCATGCCCTGGTAGGAGCCTGCGATCAGGCAGCGCGGCCCCAGGTCGTGCAGCAGCCGGTTGATGCTGCCTGCCAGCTCAGGGTCGCCCGGTGCATACCAGATGACCACTGCCCCGTGCTCCATGTTGTGGACCACCAGTTCCGGAATGAGCTCCTCGCCCCAGAACCCGTAGCGCCCGATGGTATCGAGGTGGTTGCCAGAGGTCGGCGGGTTGGTGTTGTAGACGTACGGCGGCTGGTGCAGCCCGGTCAGCAGCGGTACCTCGCGTCCCACCTCGCTGCTGCGACCGGCGAGAACAACGACCACCGAGATGACCACGGCGATGGCGGCGGCCGCAATCAGGGCGCCGATGAAGAGGCTGCGCTGCTGCTGACGCGCGCGCGCTGCTGCGGGGCGCTCCCGCGCGGCTCGCGCCCTCTGTGAGCCCTCGCGGCGTCGCCGCTGTGCCGAGTCCATTCCCATGCGCTTAGGCCAGCCCGACCTGCTCGAGCAGTCCGCCGATGGTCAGCCAGTAGTAGACGATGAAGGCGCCCGATAGGACGAGCATGGCTGCGCTGATAGCGGGGATGTAGGGGAGCACCTTGCGCAGTGCGCGCACCATGGCCCCCTTGAAGATGGCCATTCCCAGGGTGAGCGCGAGTATCACGCTGCCCATGCCGGTTCCGTAGAGGACGAATTGCAGGATCGAATTGAAGAAGGTCTCTGCCGTCACGGTGCTGCCGACGACAGCGAGGAATATCGGCAGCGTGCAGCTAAGCGATGCGACGCCGTAGGCCAGGCCGAACGCGAAGTAGCCGCGCACGCTATTGCTCCCGGCGCCTCCTATCTTCGCCGCAAGCTGGCTGGCAAAGGCGGTGTAGAGCTTGCCGCCCGCCACCAGGTAGGCCCCTGCCATGACCAGCAGCACGCCCACGCTGATGCCAATCCACGGGAAGGACGATGCGATGCCGCGCGCGCCCAGCGTTATCGGGAAGCCGATAACGCCGAACATGAGCACGAATCCGGCCGTGACGACCGCCCCGACGGCAACCGCACGCACCAGCCGCTCCGGCGCAGCTTTTGCCTCCGCCGAGCGGTCACCCAGGTACAGGCCGAGGTAGGCGGGCAGCATCGCGAAGCCGCACGGGTTTACTGACGAGACCATGCCTGCGCCGAAGGCGAATCCGAAGGGGAAGACGTCGGCTACGCGCTCGAGGAAGGAACCGGATGAGGAGGATAGGTTCTCGACTCCCCCGACGACCGTCCCGACGCCGCCGCCGGTGACGAGTGCGCCTCCGAAGGCCACGCCGATGGCTCCGGCGAAGACAAGCGCGGGAAGCAAGAGCACCCGAATGCGCCCACCGCGCGCCGGTGATTCGGCTATTGATTGCGAACTCATCCCTGTCTCATTGTAGCGTAGCAGCGCGTGGGGCTGCGCTCAATACGATCGGCTTCCGTGGTCACCAACGCCGCCCTTTGGCGAACGTTCCTATCGCGGCGATTATCCCGACGGCGAGCAGCGTCAGGACCAGCGCGAGCACCTGCGCGTCCGTCGTGCGCCCCACTTGTACCGCCTCGTAGATGGCTATCGGCATCGTCCGGGTTCGGCCCGGGATGCTGCCTGCGACCATGAGCGTTGCTCCGAACTCGCCGACGGCCCGTGCAAACGCCATCGCGATACCTGCGGTCACCGATGGCCACGCGAGCGGCAACGCCACTCCGACAAACAGTCGAATCCCGTGCACGCCGGACGTCCGCGCGGCTTCCTCGTACGAGCGGTCGATCGACTCGAATCCTGCCTGTGCCGAGCGGATCAGGAACGGTACGGAGACGGCGAATGCCGCTAGGGCGGCGCCCGTCCAGTGAAACACCGGGGAAAACTCGAATGCAGCGTCGAGCCCCGCACCGAGCCAGGAGCGGCGTCCGACCGCCTGCAGCAGGTAGTAGCCGAGCACCGTCGGCGGCAAGAGCATGGGCACGAGCACGAGGGCCGACGCGAGCTGCCGTCCTCGAAACCGCTTGCGCGCAAGCGTCCACGCCAGGGGCAGCCCTACGGCTATGCTGGCCAGGGTCGCCACTGCGGCGACGAGCAAGCTAACGCGCAGCGTTTCCCAAATCACGCGGCTCCATTCCTCCGAGGCATCATGAACCTAATCCTATCCTTCCGAACGCCGGGCCCTTCAGGGCAGGGGTGTTCCCTCATACCCGTACTCCGCGAGTAGTGCCTGCACTGCGGCACTGAGAAGCCAATCCAGGAATTGGTTCGCCAGATCCGGCGCCTCCGTGGATGTAGGCACGATGGCGACTTGGGTAAGGGCAGGGTAGGCGTTCGGATCGATGGGCAGGACGTTGAGGCCGTCGGCCAACCCCGCCGCAACCTGGGACGACGCGACGAACGCGGCGCCGGCGTTGCCGTCGGCGGCGAACCGAAGTGCTTGCGCGACATTGGCGCCGTACACTGCGCGGCTCGCGACGCGATCCCAAACGCCCGCAGCCTCCATCGCAGCGCGCGCCGCTGCCCCGTAGGGCGCACTCTCCGGGTGGGCGATGGCGACTGCCGACACGCGCGAATCGAGCAAGACGTCGCGCCAGTCTGCTGTCGGCGCGACGGGCAGCGACGTTGCGAGCGCGAGCCGCCCTTCCGCAAACGGCGTGAGGCGATCGTCGAGGGCGAGACCCTGCTCGACGAGCGTTCGAGCGAAGGGCTCGTTAGCCGAGACGAAGAGGTCGAGCGGCGCACCTTGCCGCACTTGCTCAGCCAGGGCGCCTGACGCGCCTGTCACGCGCACGACGTCGATGTCGTGTGCATCCTCGAAGCGTGTCTCCAATTCTTGGAACAGCGGCTCTAGGCTCGAGGCGACGCCGACGAGCAATTGGTCGCGCGGCGCGGCACAAGCCGCCAGCAAAAGGACGCACAAGGCGCCAACTGCGATGCCCCATGCCCAGGTCACTACGGGGCCGCTAGGTCGCCGGCGTTGGGCATTGGGCACGACCTCTTTTGGAGTTTGGTTAGACAGCGTCCGCCAGGCAACAGCGTACCGGCTGCCTATCCCTCGCTCACACCGCAGAGGTGCATCGCGGTCAACGCGTATACCTTCGTTGCCGCTACCAGATCGTCAACGAGCATGGCGCGATTGCCCTCGTTGGTCATCGTCTCGCGCTGCCGTCGAGGTCCGTAGCAGACGCTCGGGATGCCCAGCTCATTGAACACGTTGTTGTCGCGCCACATTGACAGGACGGGAGGCGCAGGCTGCCCCGGCTCGCCGCCGAGCACCGTTCCATGCGCCTTCTTCAGGGCGTCGATAAGCTCGTCCGCCCCTTCGGCGATGTAGCCGCGCTTGTACTCGTATGGCACGACGTCCGACTCGAGCCCCAATTCCTCTGCCAGCGTCTGAATCTCGTGCACGATGGGCAGCGGCTTGCGTCCCGGCGCGAGCCGCACGTCGAGGTACACGTAGGCGTAGTCGTCCGACGTTCTGATCTGCTGCACCTGCGCCTTGGGGATGATGGTGCCGCCCCAGAACTCCATGACCTCGCGCTCCTGGTAGCGCCGCGCCCACTCCTCGAGCGCGACGATGAGGTGCGCCGCCTTTTCGTGGGGGTTGGGGTTATCGCTCCATGCATCGCCCCGAATCAGCCGGGGAGTGTAGACGCGTCGCCCCTTCACGCTGATGCGCAGGCGCAGGTCGCCCGCGTCCGCCGCGATGATGGTGAACTCGGACGTTTCGCCCACCAGGGCGTAGTCGGCGAGGATGCCTCGATTTACCGCCCACTCCGTCCCGAAGCCCTCGCCAGGGTAGGCGATGCCCTGGTGTTCGTCGACCGAAGGCGCGCCGGTCTCATAGTCGACGCCCATCACGGTGAGAGTGCCGCCGAGTTCCACGCCTGCCCTCTTTAGCGCGCGCAGGGCGACCATCTCGGCGCAAAGCTGCGCCTTATCGTTGATCATGCCGCGCCCGTAGAGCATGTCGCCGTCCACCCACGTACCGCGCATCCTTACCTCGCTGGCCGGCGCGTCGGGTGGGGGAGGCTCGCCCGCGTCCATATGGGCGTTCATGATGAGGCTCTTACCCACACCCGTACCAGGCAGCTCTCCAATGGCGTTCACTGCCGTATCGGTCATGTGCTGCAGGTACGCCTTTACGCCTGCGTCGCTGAACCAATCGACCACTGCCTCGCCGATTGCGAGGGTGTGCCCGGCGTAGTCGGGTAGGTTGCCGACGCGCAGGCACAGGTCGATGAGGTCCTGCCGGTCGTCATCGATGACCTGGGCGACTCTGTCGAATGCTGATTCGGCCACGGGCTGCTCTCCCGACCCTCCTGCGTGCTGCGGAGGTCGGCGGCAGCGTACTTGAGGGTGGACGCCCGGTCAAATGGCCCCGCCCAGAGCGGAATAGGGCGGATTACAGATTATTTGCTCCGATATTCTGTGAATTGCTAGAAAATACCAGATTAATCTGTTGACCGGGTGGTGCGGAGGCGCTATTCTGGCAGCATCGATTCGGTGGTCCACACGGGCGCTCGGGAGGAAATCAATGGCAAAGCTGGGGCCTTACTCGTACCCGGACATTCGCTTTGGGGACGCGCTGGCAATCGCCGAGCGCATTGCGACGAAGTTCAAGGGCACGGTCAGCGTGAAGGGATTGGCGTGGGAGCTCGGCATGGCAGAGAACAGCGGCACGCTGTTCGCCAAGGTCGCGGCCTTGCGCGACTTCGGGTTGCTCGACGGCCGTGGCGAGCTCCGCATTTCGGCGCTGGCGCGGCGGATCATCCAGCCTGTCAGCGCAGAGGAGGGGCGTGCGGCTCGCGCCGAGGCGTTCCAGCGCGTCGAGCTGCTGCGCCAGCTCTACGCCCGCTTCAATGGTGAGCTCCCCGACGACATGGGCCTGCTCGTGGTGCTGGAGGAACTGACGCGCGCGTCGCGCGAGGATATCGTCCGGCGCGTCGCCCTCATCCAGAAGCACTTGACCGACGCCATCCGCGTCATGGGCCGACAGGCGGATTTAGCAAAAAATACAGAAGATTCTATAAAAAACCAGAATATTCTCTCTACACCCGACGCAGCCGAGGCACCGGACGGCGCTCTGACCGTTACGGCGGCAGGGCGTCAGCTCTCGGTACCGATGTCGCCGGAGTACATCGACGTGGCGGTTTCGCTCCTAGAGGCCATCAAGAAGGAGCTGATAGAGGCGCGCGAGACGGCGGAGGCGGCAGATGGGGACGCTGACGACGCCGTAGGCGCGGAGGCCTGGAAGACCGACGCGCAGGCTCTCTAAGGCAACTCCTTACCCACTCCCGTGGCGCAAAAGGGCGCCCCTGCATCCTTCAGGTGCGGGGGCGCACCTTTTTTGCGGGCGCTTACGGCCCCGAGGAGCGGCTTTGCGGCCGCCAGGCGGGGGAACGGGTATGTGAGCGCCCCTCAAGGCTGTTTTTCGCGGCACATCAGCCGGTAGAGGACTCCGACGATGGCGCCTGCAACCGGGCCGCCCCGGTGCGCAGGGGACGCAATGCCGCTCCCTGTGTTCGACACGCCCACCGAACCGACCCCGTTGAGCGGATGAGACGCCGTCCACCCTGCGGTAGACCGTACCGCAGTGATGCACGGGACGGAGGCGAGCCCGACGGACGGTCGTTGCGCGTCCGCCCTCCCTAGCCGTTGATGAGATCGTTGGAGGGAAGGGAGGCGTCGAGGGCTTTGCGGGCCTGCTCGCGGCCCGCTATGGGCAGGTACGCCGCATCCAGCAGCCCCAACTGCACTAGTACGCTCGCCTGATCCCAGTAGATGTGCTCGTGCGCCAGCTTGTCGCCGTCGAATTGGACAATGACGACGAAGGGGACCTCCACCTGTTTGCCTGTGGGCTCGACGCCTGGAAGCATCCAGTCCATGCGGACCGTGTGCGTGAACTTGAAGACGAACTCGTCCACCAAGCGGTCTTCGCCGACCGTTCGGGAGATCGGGACGAGCGCCGCGTCGGATGGCATCTTCGGGATGAAGCGGGTGGAGTAGAAGCGCCCCAGCGCCTCCTTGCCGACGCCGCCGGTCAGCACGGGGATGTGGTTCACGTATGCGCCCTCCACCATGGTATCGAGGGTGTCAGGCGTGCTCTTGGTGTCGAACTCGTGGCGGAGGTGCTCTTCCCACAGTGCGACAAGGTCGGAATTGCCGGTCACGGCGCGGCCTCCTTGGATGCCCAGGCCTGTGCCCGGGCGAGGATGCGCCGATTGTAGCGCAGGCTAGCGGCGAATAATGAGGTTGCCCGCCGCCTTGGCGCGTACGCGCGTTGCGTTGCTTGGCAGGTAGGCGAGCGGCACCTCGTCGAACTCCACGAGCTCGATGGTCTTCGGGTCCGCACCGGCGTCCGCGGCGCGCCTAAACGCCTCGCGGCGCGCCGATTCGATGGCCTCCTCTCGTGTCATTGCGTCCAGCGAGAAGACGCGTTCTACCTGGCCGGCGACGTGGGCGATGGCCGCGCCGATGGCGTTCGCCACGTCCGCGTGCTGGGGGCGAAGCACCTCGCTCGCGCCCGGGACGTCGTCGCGCAACAGTATGTTCCCGCCACCGACCAGCACCACCGGGACCGGTGCCGCGGCGACCTTCATCCGGTCGACGGCGTGCGCTACGCGCTGCTGGATCAGTTCCGCTGCGCCGTTTACGAGGCTGCTGGGGAGGGCAACCGCCTTGCTGGCGTCGCCTATGTCCGCGAGACCGGCTGCGACGGCCACATCGGTCGCTGTTGCCGTATCGCCGCCGAATACGAGCGCGCGCTCCGTCAACTGGTAGCCGACGCTCTGCGGGCCGACGGCGAGCGGCTCGCCCGCAACGATGCTGCCGCCGCCCAGCCCCTCCGATGCGACGTCCGGCATGCGGAAGTTGGTGCGGACGCCCGCGATGTCCACGGCAATCGCAGCCTCGCGCGGGAATCCTTGGACCAGCGCACCTACGTCTGTGGACGTGCCGCCGACATCGACTACGATGCCGTCGGTGACGCCGGAGAGGAATGCCGCACCCCGCATGCTGTTCGTAGGCCCTGACGCGATGGTGAAGACGGGGTAGCGCGCAGCGTAGTCCGCGTCCATCAGCGTGCCGTCGTTCTGGCTGAGGAAGAGCGGTGCCTCCAGCCCCAATTCCGCCAGCCCACCGCGGATAGCCTTGAGCGTCTGGTCGGCGAGGCCGGTCAGACAGGCGTTCAGCGTCGCCGCATTCTCGCGCTCGATCAGCCCTATGCGCCCCACTTCGTGAGCGAGGCTGACGCGCAGGTGTGGCGCCTCCTCGCGCAGGATGGCTGCCGCCCGCTCCTCGTGCGATGCGTCTACGGCTGAGAAGACACCGCACACGGCGACCGCCTCGATGCCGTCCTGCTTCAGCAGCCGTGCAATCGTCCGTATCTCACCATCGTCGAGCGGGCCGATCTCGCGCCCGTCGAATTCGTGGCCGCCCTTGGCCATGTAGGCGACGCCTCCGATGCTCGCACGCAAGTCGGCAGGCCAGTCCACGAGGGGAGCGAGGAGGCGCGTCGCGGGTAGGGCGATGCGCACGATGGCCGTCGGCGTCAGCCGCCGCCGCTCTAGCAGCGCGTTCACGAAGTGGGTCGTGCCGAGCATGACGCCGTCGACGGGTGCCCCGTTCGGCAAGCCGCGGAGTACCTCTTCCAGCGCCGCAATGATGCCCGATGTCACGTCGGGCGTCGTTGGGCGCTTAGCCTGGCCAACGAGGTCGGTGCCATTGAGGAGGACGGCATCAGTGTTGGTGCCGCCCACGTCGATGCCTATGCGCATGGGGTCAGCCAACTCCGTTGAGGCGCAGCGGTATGTGGTCGAGGTCGTAGCCGAACGCGCGTGGCCCGGTCACCTCCAATCCCTCCGGCGTCGTCCACAAGGCCGGGGCGGGGAAGCCGAGCACCGTGACGCGGAAGCCGTAGCGCAGCAACTCGGTCGTTATCGGCTCGCCGCGCTCTGTGTCCACGATGCAGATGAGGTCCGGCGTGGTGCAGACTGCCGTACCGTCGCGCCGCGCGATGAGGTTCTCGTTCTGAAACTCTATGACCATCCCTTCGCCGCGGTAGTCGCCCAGCCCATCGAGTGTGGCGCTGCCCTTGGCGAAACCGGACGTCGTCTGCCGCTCTAGCGCGACTATCTTGCCCTGGAAGAGCACCGTGCCAGGCACCTCCTCCAGGATGGCCGCGATGGGGTCGCTGTGCCGTGCGCGGGCCGATTGCACGGCGAAACCCAGGTCGCGCGCCATCGACAGCGAACGCGGTATTCCCGTGCGCCGCACCTCATCGGCGGTCATGGGGTGGACGGCGTAGACGGCGGTGCAGCCCATCTGAATCGTCACCGCCCGCGCCAGCCGCTCCACCCACTGCGCGCTCAGCGCCTCCGATATGACCACGATGTTGCCCTTGTCGTCGGCGAGCGCCATCGGGGTCGGCGCGACGCCATAGACGAAGAAGGTCTTCTGGTGAAAGAAGGGGAACGCCCGACCCATTCCGTCTGCGTCCACCACCGGTAGGCGCGACATAGCGGCGGGGATCATGTCCTCCACCGAGTTGCTGCCCCCAACCTCGTTGGAGATGAAGTGCGTGGCGCGCGTGCCCGTGTAGTCCTCCATGGCCTTGAACGCCGCATAGGCCTGGAAGTCGCGCACCTTCTCGACGCCTACCGTTGGCGCACCGATGCCGCCGACGCACACCACCTGCGCCGAATCATCCAGCTCCTCAGGGTCGTACACGTCGACGGAACCGTAGCGGCGCAGCACTTCGCGTACGCGCAACTGGCCGAGGTAGGGGTTGCCGCCGCCGCCCGTGCCGAGGATTCCTGCGCCGATGGAGATGGCGTAGAGGTCGTTCTCGCTAACGCGCCACATGCGGCGATTCTACGCGGCGCCCCCGAGCTTCTCCAACAGCCGCTCCGCCGATGCCCGCGACATGCCTTCCACGCTTGCTACCTCGTCTACGTCCGCCGCGCGCAGCCCGGCGACACTCCCGAAGCGGCGGAGCAGCGCGCGTTTGCGCTTAGGCCCGATGCCAGGCACGTCGTCCAGCAGCGAACGCGTGGCTGACTTGCTACGCCGCTGCCGGTGGTAGGTAATGGCAAAACGGTGCGCCTCGTCACGGACTCGTTGCACCAAGTAGAGCGCCTGCGATGCTCGCGGCAGGAGCACCGGCTCCGGCATGTGCGGCAGGAATATCTCCTCGCGCTGTTTTGCAAGGCTGACTAGGGGGATGTCGGTGATTCCCAGCTCCAAGAAGACCTCTTGCACGGCGTTCAGGTGGCCGCGGCCGCCGTCGATGATCACCAGGCTCGGCACGAGCCCCCACGACTCCTGCTTGGCGACCGCTTCCCCAGCGGCGCGCTCCTCCGGCGCCATGACGCCCGTCTTGGCGTAGCGCCGCCGGCGGTACTTGATGCGTGTCGTGCCGAGCGCCGCCGCGTCCGCGGGCGCCTCGTTGCGGTCGTTTCCCGATGCGCTCGCCGCGCTCATCGCGGAGTCGCGCCGCGCCTCGCCGAGTCGCTTGAAGCGCCGGTGCAGCATCTCCTGCATCGAGCGGTAGTCGTCGATGCCCTCGACGTTCTTGATTTGGAAGCGCCGGTACTGGCTGGCCTTCGGTCGCCCTTCCTCGAACACGACCATCGAGCCGACGGAGTTGCTGCCCTGGATGTTGGAGATGTCGTAGCATTCGATGCGGTTGGGCAGGTCCGGGAGGCTCAGCGCCTCCTGCAATTCGCCGAGCGCCTGTAGCACCTTGTCCGACTCGCTGAGCCACCTGATGCGCCGCTGGGCCAGGCCTTGGCGTGCGTTCTCGGCGACCATGGCAAGCAGCCGGCGCTTGCTCCCGCGCTGCGGCACGTGGATGCGCACGCGGGTGGCTTGACGTCCCTTGCGTGCCGGCGCGGCCTTTTGGCTCAGCCACTCTTCGAGCAGATCCGCAAACTCCAGGGAGTGTTCGACGAGCAGAGTAGGGGGCACCGACGGCGCGGCGTCGTAGTACTGCTGGATGAAGCGCTCGAGCACCTTGTCCGGCTCCTCGGCTTCTGCGCCCTCCATGAGGAAGTGGTCGCGTCCGATGACCTTGCCCCGGCGCACCTGAAACAGCTCGGCCCACACCTCGCCCCGGTCGATGGCGAGCGCAATCACGTCCTCATCGTCCGTGCGGCCTGAAACGACCTTCTGGTTCTCTGACACCGATTCGATGCCGCGTATCTGATCGCGGATGATGGCTGCCTGCTCGAAGCGCATCGACTCGGAGGCCACAGTCATGCGCTGCTGCAGCGTCTGCAGCACCTCGTCTGAGTCGCCCTCCAGGAAGCGCATCACATCGTCAATGACCTCGTCGTACTCCTGCTCGTCCACCGCGCCGATGCAGGGGCCTACGCAGCGATGGATGTGGTACTCGAGGCATGGCCGCTCATCCTCTCCCGTTATGACCTTGGTGCAGGAGCGATAGGGGAAGAGCTTCTTGAGCAAGTCCATCGTCCGGCGCACGGATGATGCCGATGCGAACGGTCCGAAATAGCGCGCGCCGTCGGCTTGCACGCGGCGGGTAAAGTAGAGTTGCGGGAAGTGTTCCGCCGGGTCAATTTTGATGTAGGGATAGGTCTTGTCGTCCTTGAGACGGGCGTTGTACGTCGGTTTGTGCTGCTTGATGAGCAGGTTCTCCAACAGCAGCGCTTCGGACTCCGTCTCGGCCACGATGTACTCGAAATCGGCGATGTGGGTGACCATCACCTGCACCTTCGGCTCCTTGCCGTACGGCGTCTGGAAGTAGGAGCGCATGCGGTTGCGCAGGTTGGCCGCCTTGCCGACGTAGATGACGTCGCCAGCGGCGTTCTTCATGATGTAGACGCCGGGTGATGTCGGCAGCGCCTTCAGCCGCTCGCCGAACCCGGCGCGCTTTGGCTTTCGTACAGCTGTAGTCACGCGCCTATTGTAAGCGCCCGCGCTTCGGAGCGCGTGGAGACGCAGCTCCCAGCCGAGATCGCCCTGCACTCCGATACGGGGCAGGGATGACGACGAAGTGGTTAGCGTCCCAACTCGGTGGTGAAGAAGAGTACGACGAGGGCGACCGCAACTATGGCCGCCACGGTGCCGATGCGGAGCGCCTCGCTGCGCAGCGACGGGCCGGCGGCAACGGATATGGCCTGCGTCGCTTGGCGGTGCCGTGTCGCGCCGATGGCCGTCACTTCCCGCGCCGTGCGCGCCGACACGCGGCGCGTCTGCGCTGGTGCGGCTGGGGCCGCAGCAACCGGCTGAGGCTGCTCCGCCTCTACGGCGTCGTCGTCCGCCTCAGCCTCAAGCACGTCGTCCGCCTCCGTCGAGGCAGGGGCGGGCGACTCGGGCGCCGGCGTCGGTCCTGCGTACCGTGCCTTCTTGCGCGCACGCTGACGCGCACGTTCCTGGCCGGCGGCTATCCTATTCTTCTTCCTTGCCATCGCTCCTCCCTCGACTAAGCCGACCGCGACACGAGCGCGTTGGCGGCCAGCACCATTTCGGCGGCCTTGGCGATGTCCAGCCGCTCCGTGCTCAGCATGAGGTGGTACAGTTCGGGGTCCTGCGGGTCGATGCCGAAGAAGCGCTTGAAGTAGTTCACCCGACCCCGGTCATTCTCGACCACGTAGCGCTCGGCCTCCGCTTGCCCTAGGTGCTCGCGCTCATCGATGCGCTGCACCCGCTCCTCGAACCCTGCGATCGTGCCGACGTGCAGCGCACCGGGCCAATCGCGTAGCAGCAGATTCGCCCCGCGTCCCATGATGACGCACCGCTCGCTCTGGGCAATCTCGGTGATGACCGCCGCGGTAACCGCCAGCAACTGCTGGTCGTTCACTTCGCCCGGTGGCACCTCCGGGATGTCGCGGTACTCGCGCACCAGGAGCATGTCCATTCCTCCGCCGAAGTAGGGGTCCGCGCCGGAGCCTGCGAGTGCAGACCGTTCCAGCACGTTCCGGAAGAACCCCGCCAGTTTGTCGCCCAGGCCAAGCGGGCGCTCGGCCTGCTCCGCGACGGCGGCCACGGTCGAGCCCATCTTCTTGGCCGCCTCCGCCAGGATGAGCCGGTCGACATAGTCGATGCCGAGCTTGCGGGCGACCTCCGCGCCGATCTCAGGCGCGCCGCTGCCTATCAATCCGTTGATGGTGATGACGGGCATTGTGGTTACCTAGCCTCCTGTCCAGCGTCGGCGTTCAGGATATAGCCTCCGACGCTTTGTTGCAGGGGGCAATCTATGCTCTCGGGTGGGCTCGCTCGAAGGCGTTCACCAGTTGCTCGCTCGACAGGTGCGTGTATATCTGCGTGGTGGCGATGCTAGCGTGTCCGAGCAATTCCTGCACGTGGCGCAGCGATGCGCCGCCGCGCAGCAGGTGCGTGGCGAACGAATGGCGCAACGTGTGCGGCGACACGGCAGATCTGATGCCCGCCCATGCGGCGCACCGCTTGAGGACAAGCCAGTAACCCTGCCGCGTGAGCGCACCGCCGCGCGCATTCAGGAACAGCGCGTCGGGCACGCGCTTGCGCGCCCGTTTCGCCAACTCCGGTCTCACCTCCCGGATGTACGAATCCACCAGCCTCACGATGCCGGGGTACAGGGGTACGATCCGCTCCTTCGACCCCTTGCCGAAAACGCGCGCCTCGCCGTCCTCGCTTCGAATGCTCGTCAGCCGCAGCCCCGTGGGCCCGACGACCTCCGACACGCGCAGCCCGGCTGCGTAAGTAATTTCGAGCATCGCGCGGTCGCGCCGGCGCTCCAGCGGCGGCACCGCGTCGTTCTCGTCCGCCGCCTTGAGCACTGCCACCACGTCCCGCTCGCTCAACACGTCGGGCAGTGTCCGGCGGGGCCTTCGCACCTTTATGGCCTCCGCAGGGTTGGTTGTGATGACCTCTTCCTCTGCGAGGAAGCGGAAGAAGGAGCGTACGGCGGCAATCTTGCGCGCCGCGCTTGCGTCCGAGTAGCCGCTCTCGCGCAGGCCCAGGCTGTAGCGCTCAAGGTCGGGGTCGCCGACCGATTCCCACCGGATCGACCTCGACCCTTCCGCAACGGCAGATGAGAACTGTCCGAGGTCCACGCGGTAGGCTGCGACGGTGTTGACCGACAGGCCGCGTTCTGCACGCAGGTGGCGCAGGAAGGCTTCGACCGATTCGCTGAGCGCGCCGTTGGCAAGCGCCATCGCTACTGCCCCAGCACTACGGCGTAGTGGAAGCCGTCCGACTCGTCCTTCAGCGACAGTTCTGCAACGCGCTCCGAGCCGTCGACGAACAGGATGCGACCCACTTCGAAGTCGAGCCGTTGTTCGGTTCTAAGGCTTAGTTCCTTCCACGATTGGTAGGCTAGGGAGGTGGGTGAATGACCGAGGCCAGCGCGCCCCGGCGCGTCTGGCTCGACGTAGCCCGTCAGGAGCGCGGCGTGCCGTACTCCGTCGGGCCCGGCAACCGCTACGCGGTCTTCGTAATCCAGGATGAACATGGCGTGCAGGTTATTCTAGGCAGCAAGCGTTCGCGCCAACGACGCATTCCGGTGGCGCGATTCGCCCGATCCAGCATGTGCGCGATGCGATGACCATCGACCTACATCCCGAACCGTTCGGTGTCCTGTTGCCGCTGACGACGTTGTCGATCCTCGCCGCCGTTGCAGCAGGAGGCGCGCTCTTCGTCTTGCGGGCCGGGAGGCTCGGGATGAGCATGACGGCGGCATACAGGCTCGCTCTATGGGCAGTGTTCTGGGGCATCGTCGGCGCGCGGCTATTCCACGTGCTTGACCACGCCAGCCTCTACTCCATGGTACCGCTCGAGGCGTTCTATCTGTGGAACGGAGGCCTTGCGCTGTGGGGTGGGCTTATCGGCGGTGCCGCCGCGGCGGCGTGGCGTTTCCGCGCGCTCCTGATACGCCTCCCCGGCCTCGCTGATGCGTGCACAACGCCGGTGCTCGTGGGGATCGCTATCGGAAGGTTGGGAGGCTTCGTTGCGGGCGCCTGGCCTGCGCACGAAACAGGGCTGCCTTGGGGCGTTACGTATACGCATGCCGCCGCGGAAGCCTATGCCGGCGGCGCTGCTGTCCACCCCGTGGCAGGCTACGAATTGGTGCTGGTGCTCCTGATGCTTGCGGGCTCGCTCATCTTGCGGAACCGCTCCATGCAGCCCGGTGCGCACGCCGCGACCCTCTTGGCTGCCTATGCCGTGGGCCGATTCGCGATCTCCTTCACCCGCCTCGACCCCATATGGGCTGGCCTTGACGCCGCACAGTGGACGGCTATCGCCGCCGTTGTACTTGCCGCGTTGTGGCTCACGTTGCGCCCGTTGCCACGGCGTAGTACTTGATGTCCAGCCGTAGCCTGCGGCTTCCGTTCCAGTGGTCGACGGCCAGCGCGTAGACCGCGTCGATGGCCCGCGCACCGTGTGCCCACTCTTGCCGGAACGCGACGGCGTCCCACGTCGCACCTTCGTGTCGAAGCGATAGGCGAAGGTGCGCGCCCTCCGCGCCCATTGGCGATGCCGTCAGCACCTCGAGGTTGCGCGCTAGGAAGAGTGGCGATGGGTTGCCGGCACCGAACGGTGCCATCTTGGACAGCACCTGGAACGTTTCGCCCATCAGCTCGCGGGGCGATGCCTCCGCATCGACGATGGCGTCAGCGGCGAGCGGGCGCCCGCCCAGCTGCTCCTCGGCTATGGTCTCCAGCCGCCCACGCAATTCGTCGAGGTGCTCCGGCGCGCACGAAAATCCCGCAGCTTGCGAATGCCCGCCGTGGCGCCACAGGAGCCCTTCGCACGCCTGCAGCGCGTGCGCCCAGTGAAAGCCAGGCACGCTCCGGCACGACGCCAGGATGCGGTCACCCATGTGCGCGTACACCACCGCAGGCCTGCCGTAGGTTTCGGCCAACTTGCCTGCTACCAGCCCGACGATGCCGGGATTGAAGTCGCTGCTGCCCACCATGATGAGGTGGCGCTCGCCGAATTCCTCCGCAGCCTCGAGGCCGGCCTGCAACGCCTCCTCCGTCAGCGTC
This sequence comes from Dehalococcoidia bacterium, assembly GCA_034422075.1. Lineage (GTDB taxonomy): Bacteria > Chloroflexota > Dehalococcoidia > Lucifugimonadales > Australimonadaceae > S34-282. The sequence goes on along the minus strand of DAOUJX010000038.1, from coordinate 1,887 downwards.
TGCCGCTGACGGTTGTACGCTTCCAACTCCGCGGCCAGCTCATCGGCGCGCTGCACATTCGTGGTCATCAGCAACTCGTACGCGGTCATGGCGTCGCCCAGTCGTCCTGCGGCGTTTAGGCGCGGTCCAAGCCGGAAGCCGATGTCCTCGCTGTTCAGGTGGCGCGGATCGACACCGGCCCGCCGCATGAGCGCGCGCAGGCCGACGTTGCGCGTCTCGCGCAGCTGGCGGAGGCCACGGTCCACGATGTAGCGGTTCTCGTCCTGCAACGGCGCGAGGTCGGTGATGGTGCCGATGGCCGCCAGCTCGAGCAGCCCATCGCTCCAGTCAGGCGTGCCTTCCGACTCCAGCAGCGCCTGCGACACCTTGAGCGCCATGCCGACGCCTGTCAGGAACTCGAATGCGTCGTCGTGCGAGACCTTTGGGTTGACGATGGCAGCCGCGTCCGGCGGTGATGCTCCGGGGCTGTGGTGGTCGGTGACGATGACATCGACGCCCCGCGACTTCGCATGGGCGATGGGGTCGACGTCGGTCACGCCGCAATCGACCGTGACGATGACACGCACACCCTGTTCGGCAAGGCCGTCGATCGCCGGGACGTTGAGGCCGTGGCCCTCCGTGTTCCTGGATGGAATGTAGGGGATTGCCCACAGGCCGAATCGTTGGAAGGCGCGCACCATCAGCGCCGTTCCGGTCACTCCGTCGGCGTCGAAATCGCCGTAGACGGCGACACTCTCGCGCCGCGCCCGCGCCTCGCGGAGGCGCTCCACGGCGCTGTCCACGTTGCTCAGGATGGACGGCGGCAGGTAGAGCGAGTCAGCGATGTCGAGGAAGTCCTGGGCGTCTCGCGCCGTCGTGATGCCCCTCGTGTGGAGCAGGTGGGCGATAAGGGGGGCGACCCGGAGGTGAGCTGCATCTTCGCGAGGACGCACCAACCACGTTCGCTGCCGTCCAGCGAGCGCAGCGGTATCTGAAGCCGTCATGCTGCGATGCTATAGCCGCAAGCCGCAAGCGCCGCAAGTGGCAGCGGGTAAAGAATGGTGGAGAGGACGCGCGGGTCTAGCGCACCGACTTGAACACGAGCGATGCGTTGTGGCCGCCGAACCCCAGATTGTTGGTCATCGCCGCCCCAATGGGCATGTGCGCCGCGCCGCCTGGCACGTAGTCGAGGTCGCAGTCCGGGTCGGGATCGGTCAGGTTGATGGTCGGTGGCGCTGCACCCTCCGACACGGCCATCGCCGTAATCGCGGCCTCAACGCCGCCGGCCGCTCCCAGCAGGTGCCCGGTCATCGACTTGGTGGACGATATCTTCACTCCGTAGGCCCACTCTCCGAAGGCACGCTTCATCGCCACCGTCTCTACCCGGTCGTTCATAGGAGTGCCGGTGCCGTGCGCGTTCACGTAGCCAATGGCCTCAGCCGATATGCCTGCCTCGTCCATCGCCCTCTGCATTGCACGCGCTGCGCCGGCGCCCTCCGGGTCAGGCTGCGTGACGTGGTTCGCGTCGGACGTCGCCCCGTACCCGGCCATCTCCGCAATTGGCGCAACCCCTCGCCGGGCCGCGGACGATTCGGTTTCCAGCACGAGGATGCCGGCGCCCTCGCCCATCACGAAGCCGTCACGGCCTGCGTCGAACGGGCGGCTCGCCTGTTGCGGGCTGTGGTTGCGCTTGGACAGCGCCATGCACGCGTTGAATCCCGCGACGGCGATAGGGCAGATGGGCGCTTCGGTCCCTCCCGCGATCGCGATGTCCACCTCGCCGCGCCGGATCATCTCGAACGCCTGCCCTATGGCGTCTGCGCCGGAGGAGCAGGCGGTAACGGTGCAGAGGTTGGGGCCCTGCGCGCCGAAGATAATCGACACCTGCCCCGGCGCCATGTCGGCCAG
>DAOUJX010000037.1:0-15479 GCA_034422075.1 Dehalococcoidia bacterium | reverse complement strand
GGCGCCTGGCACCAAACGACCTTCCGCCTGAAGGAAGGCATTCGCCAGGGTCTCGTGCGCGGTCCCCGCGTGCTGGCCGCTGGCCGACCGATTACCACCACCGGCGGGCACTGCTGGTTCATGGGCTCGGAGGCGGATGGCCCGGAAGGCGTGCGAAGGGCGGCGCGCCAGCTCATCAAGGAGGGCGCGGACTTCCTCAAGGTGATGGCGACGGGCGGAAGCACGCTTGGGACGGACCCGTTTCGCCCGGCCTTCTCCAGCGAAGAGCTCGAGACTATCGCGGAAGAGGGACACCGACGAGGGTTGCTCGCCGCGGCGCACTGCCGCTCGAACGAGGCCATGCGCATGGTCATTGACGCCCGGTTCGACGTCATCATGCATGGCTGGTTCGCAGACCAATCGGGCAATCGAGAGTTCGATGACCGCTTGGCTGACCTCATGGCGGAGCGGGAAGTACGCGTCAACCCGACGCTGCACATCACGCGGAGTAGGCTGCCGCTTCTTCAAGAGCGCGTCGACCAGGGCGTCGCGACCGACGAAGAGACGGCGCTCCTAAAGCGTATGCGGACCGGCCATGGCACGACCATGCAGCACACAGGTTGGCTGATCCAACGCGGCGTTCAGCTCATGGCGGGGTCCGACTGCGGCTGGGGGATGTACCCGTTCGGCCGGTTCGATCTCGAGCTGGCAGCGATGGTCGAGGCCGGGCTCTCCCCTCTCGCAGCGATTCAGGCCGCCACGAGCGGCAATGCGAAGGCACTGCACATCGACGACGCGGTCGGCACGGTGGCCCCGGGGAAGGAGGCGGACCTGCTGGTCGTTGACGGCCGACCTGACCAGGACATCACGGATGTCGGCAGGGTGCTCGCAGTGATCAAGGGTGGTCGCGTCGTGGTCAACAACGCCGTTCCCCAGCAGGGGGATGGGGGTTCTTCGATAGGATAGCAACGGTTCCCAGACGACCGTTCGGGCCCTGCGTGCGCGCTGCTCGTGGATACCGAGTTCGACCTCGCCGTCCAGCGCGCGTCCCAGCAGCGCTGGCGCGCCTTCCCCTACAATGCGCGAACACGTCCTTGAAGGGGAGCAGCGCCATGGCCGACGATGCCTCCGGTACGCCGCAGTACACAATGGGATACAGCGAGGAGTTCCGCCAGATGCTGGACCGGCGGAGCGCGGCGTCGCACGCGGCCTACCTCTTGCCGCACCTCAAGAGCGGCGACCGCGTCCTTGATGTCGGGTGTGGGCCGGGTACCATCTCCGTTGGCCTCGCGCGCCTCGTCGAGCCCGGCGAAATGCACGGCATCGACATGGAGGAATCGCAGGTCGAGCTTGCGCGTGCAGCCGCCGAAGCCGGAGCGCACGCCAATGCCACCTTCCACGTCGGCGACGTGACGCAGCTGCCGTTCGAGGACGACTTCTTCGATGCTGCGCACTGTCATGCGGTGCTGATGCACGTGCCCGACACCGCCGCGGTGCTCGCGGAGATCAAGCGCGTGCTCAAGCCGGGAGGCATCATCGCGGCGCGCGAGGCCGTCCTGCGGGCAGCGTTCCTCTACCCCTACGACGACCGCGCCGCGTGGGAGGTGTTCTCGAGGCTCGTCGCCGCGAACGGCGGCCATCCGAACATGGGGATGGAGCTGAAGGGTGCGTTCCTAGGTGCCGGATTTGCCGACCCTGTTGCTGGCTTCTCGTTCGACTACTACGGCACGCCGGGCGACGTGGCGTTCTTCTACAGCGTCGCCGCGGGGTGGTTCTTCTCGCCCCAGGTGATAGGTGCCGCAACGCAATACGGGCTCGCGACGCAAGAGCAATTCGACGAGTGGCGCGCCGGGCTAGACGAGTGGAAGGACACGCCGTTCGCCGTTGGCGGCGTCGCCTTCGGTGAGTGCTTGGCTTACAAATCGTAAGAATGCTGGAGGCCCCACCCCGGCATCGCTCTTCCTTGCGGGGCCTTTTGGCGCGGTGCTACCATCGCGGCGTGCGCATCGTCGTCACCGCCAAGCAGGTCATCGACCCCGAAATGCCCCTCTCTGCGTTCCAAGTGGACGAGGCGGCCAAGCGCGTGGCGACACCTCCCAACATCGCCCCCGTCGTCAATGGCTTCGACGAGCAGGCCGTCGAGGCTGCGCTGCGCATCAAGGAGGCGTCCGGCGATGCCACCGTGACCGTCATCGCTGCGGGCGACTCCTTCGCCGCCGACGTCATCAAGAAGCCGCTAGCGATGGGCGCGGACGAGCTGGTGCTCATCGAAGATCCCGCGCTTGACAACGGCCCCGACCCGCTCATCGTCGTCGATGCGCTGGCAGCCGCCGTGGGCCGGCTGGATGACGTGGCGTTGGTGTTGTCGGGCCGTCAGGCCTCCGATTGGGACCATGCGCAGGTCCCGCTCGGCCTCGCCGAGGCGCTCGGCTGGCCGGTGGTCACCGTCTGCCGCAAGGTCGAGGTAGAGGGGGGGAGCGTGCGCGTCGAGCGCGTCCTGCCCGACGGCTACGAGGTCGTCGAGGCGCCGCTGCCGACCGTCGTTACCGTGTCGAACGAGCTGGGCAACCCACGTTACCCCAACATGCGCGGCATCATGGCAGCCAAGCGGATCGAGCCGACGCTCTGGACGCTCGCCGACCTCGGCGTATCGCCGCGCACGCCCGCCTTCGAGCTGCTAGCGCTGGCCAAGCCCGCGCCGCGCGGCGTGACCGAATTCATCAGTGGCGAGGATGATGAGGACTCCGGCCGCAAGCTGGCGCTCGCGCTGCGGGAGGCGAAGATCCTGTAGCCATGCCGGACGTACTGGTCATCACCGAGGCCATCGAGGGGGCTCCCACTGCGCCGTCGCTGGAGGCGCTCGCCGCGGCCCGATCGCTCGGAGCGACGGTGGATGCGCTGCTCGCCGGTACCGGCGCCGCCGACGCGGCGCAGGCCCTCGTGGCGCACGGTGCCGATGTCGTCCTCCACGCGCCGCACGAGGAGCCGGAAGCGGTGGTCGCGCTTGGCGCCGAGGCCGCGCGCACCGCCCAGCCCCAGTGGGTGCTCGGCCCCAGGGACGCATTCGGCGGCAGCGTCATGCCCCGGCTTGCCTTTCGGCTCGGCGCTGCGCTGGCGCAGGACTGCATCGCCGTCTCCGCAGCCGGCGATGGGCGCTTGCAGGCGACGCGCCCCGTCTACGGCGGCAACGCGCTCGCAACCGTCGCGTGCAATGGAAGGCCCGCCGTCGCATCGCTCCGCGCCAAGGCGTATGAGGCGCTGGCGCCGGACCCGGCGCGCACGGGCAGTATCTCGGCGATGGAGCACGACATCGAAGGGGTCGTGATGACGCGGGTCGTCGAGCGCGCCAAGGATGCGTCGGAAGGGCCGCGCCTCGAGGATGCGAAGGTCATCGTGAGCGGCGGACGCGGACTGGGCGGCCAGGCTGCCTTCGACCAACTCCACGAGCTGGCCGACCTCCTGGGCGGCGCGGTGGGCGCCTCCCGCGCGGCCTGCGATGCCGGATGGGTGCCGTCCACCTACCAGGTGGGCCTGACGGGCAAGACGGTCACGCCCGACCTCTACGTGGCAGTCGGCATCTCGGGCGCGAGCCAGCATATGGCCGGATGTAGTGGCGCACGTGATATCGTAGCAATCAACAAGGACAGGGGAGCCAACATCTTCGAGCAGGCGCGCTTCGGCGTGGCTGGCGACTGGCAGAAGGTGCTCCCCGCCTTCATCGACCAATTGCATGAGATACTGGGACGCTAGGGAGGACATACGGCGATGAACCAACCCGACTTCGACTCCGACATGTCCGAGATGCTTCAGAACGCCAGCAACTCGGAGGTGGTCTGCGTCATCCTTCCTATCATCAACCAGTGCCTCGTGCTGGACTCGCGGTCGATGGACGACGACCCGCCGACGCTGGTGGTGTCGCCGCCGCTGGGTTCCGCCGAGCGCCGCCTGCGGAACGTCAATCAGCAGCGCCCGCACCTGCGCCACGCGCGCGAGCTGGCCGTCATCCCCTGGGTCGGCTCCATCGAGAGCCTGGCGAGCTCCGAGGTGTGGGACATGATGGTCAGGCGGATGGTGGACTCCGGCTTCTCCTCGGCGGCGGCTCAATGCGACAGCGCCATGAACGAGCTGAAGCAGTGGGAGCGCCAGGCCCTCGTCGCCATGATCAAGGGCAAGGGCCCGTTCCACACGCTCTGGTCGCGCTCCGGCGCGCGGTAGCGCCCCCCACGCACGCTGGCGAAGGAGCACGCGCTATGCGCGCGCATGCTCCTTGCCGCGATCGTCGATGACCTTTTGCGAGAGGTGCGCCGGCATCTCGCCGAAGTGGTCGAACTGGAGCGTCATCGTGCCGCGCCCTTGCGTGAGCGCGCGCAACTGCGTCGCCCACTGCTGCACTTCGGCCTGCGGCGCCTCGGCGTCGATGACGGCCATGCCGCCCTCCGGCGTCATGCCGTTGATGCGCGCTCGGCGGGTGTTGAGGTCGCCGACCACTGCGCCCGCCATCGACTCGGGGACGGTCGCCTGCAGCCGCATGATGGGCTCGAGCAGCACGGGCACGGCGTTGCGCAGCCCCTGGCGCACCGCGAAGCTGCCCGCGATCTCGAACGATGCCCCCGACGAATCGACGGAGTGGCTGCTGCCGTCGTAGAGCACCACCCGCATGTCGACGATGGGGAAGCCGTCCGCGCCGCCCTCCATCGCCTTGACGACGCCCTTCTCGACGGCGGGGATGTACTCCTTGGGCACGTTGCCGCCCACGACCTCGTTGCCGAACTCGAAGCCCGCGCCCCGCTCCAGCGGCTCCAAGCGGATCAGGACATGGCCGTACTGCCCGTGTCCGCCGGTCTGCTTCTTGTGCTTGTACTCGGTCTGCGTGACCTTGGAGATGGTCTCGCGGTAGGGCACGTCGGGGACGCGCAGGTCCAGTTCCACGCCGAACTTCTGCTTTGCGCGCTCGGCCATCACGTCGATATGCGTGTCGCCCATGCCGGAGACGACCAGCTCGCTCGTCTCCTGGTTGCGCCGCATCACGAGCGAGGGGTCCTCTTCGAGGAGGCGGTTGAGCGCCGTCGACATCTTGTCGAGGTCGGCCTGGCTCTTGGGGTGGACCGCGACGTCGTACACCGCCGGCGAGAACTCGATCGGGGGCGCCTGAACGGCGTTCGCCTTGGTGGTCAGCGTATCGCCCGTCACCGTGTGTGCCAGCTTCGTCACCGCGCCGATATCGCCAGCAGACAGGGAGGGCACGGACTCCTGCGACTTACCGAAGGGCACGAACAGCTGCCCGACGCGCTCCGACTCGCTCTGCGTGACGTCCCACAGCTCCTGGTTCGGCCTGAGGCTGCCGCTGAGCAGCCTGAAGTAGGAGATCTTGCCCACGAACGGGTCGGCGGCGGTCTTGAAGACGAATGCGGCAAGCGGGCCGCCATTGTCCGCCGCGAGCGACACCTCCGCATCGCCCTTGCTCGCCGCGAGCGCGGGAGCCTCGGCGGGGGAGGGCAGCAGGTCGACGATGGCCTGGAGCAGTTGCTCGATGCCGATGCCGGTGGTCGCGGAGCCCGCGAGCACCGGCACGATCTGGCCCGCCTTGACGCCGGCGCGCAGCCCGGTGCGGATGTCGTCGGCGCTCAGTTCGCCGTCTTCCAGGAACTTCTCGGTGAGCGCGTCGTCCGTCTCGGCGACTGCCTCTGAAAGGGCGTCGTGCGCCTCGGCCACGTCCGCATCGCCCGCGCCGCCGATGACGTCGGCTACCCCTGAGAGGCTGGCGGCTGCGCCGACGGGCAGGTTGAGGGCGACGCACCGGTTGCCGATGACGCGCCGCAGCTGCGTGAGCGCCGCCTCAAAATCTGCGCCGTCGCGGTCCATCTTGTTGACGAAGACCAGGGTGGGCAGCCCGCGGTCGCGGATGCGCGCCCACGCCAGCTCGGTACCGACCTCGACGCCGGAGGGCGCTGAGACGACGAGTATGGCCGCATCGACCGCGCGCAGCGCCGAGACCTGCTCGCCGACAAAGTCGGCAAAGCCGGGCGTGTCGACCAGGTTTAGCTTGTGCCCCGCCGATACGCAGGGGGCTACCGAGAGCTGGAGGCTGGTCTGGCGCCGGTGCTCTTCGGGGTCGAAGTCCGAGACCGTGTTGCCGTCCTCCACCCTGCCGAGCCGGTTGATGGCCTTCGTTGCGAGCAGCAACGCCTCGACCAATGAGGTCTTGCCCGCACCGGAGTGCGCCAGTAGTGCTGCGTTGCGGATACGATCGGTTGCAAACTCGTCCATACGGTTCCCCCTTCTACGGCGGACTGGAAATCCCGGCGTGCGGATTGTAGTGAAGGGATGAAGTCCGCCGCAACGCCGCATCGCCGGATTGGGCATACTTAGAGGCTATGCGCCTGCTCTGTCGAATCGCGCGACGCCTCAGGGTTCCCGCGGCCACCGTTGCGATTGCGGTGCTGCTCGTGCTTGGCGCAGGCAGGAGCGACCACGTCACCGACCTGGAGCGCGAGGTCATCCCGCTGCGCCAGGACCTCGTGCTGTGGGAGCTATCGCACCTGCCGGAGAAGTGGTGGCGGCTGGCCACGTGGCCGCTGGCGCGCTACGACGACTCCGAGCAGGCGCGCAAGGCGGCCGTCGAGGAGTATTTCGCCCTCGGCCACGACCTCGCGCGGGCCGAGGCCGCACTTGAGGCCGCGCTGTCGGATCCCGACGCCGACCCGGCGGCGGTTGCTGCTGCCGACGATGAGCGCCGGGCCATCGCCGCGCGCCGCGAGGCGCTGGGGCCCCTGGTAGAGGAGGCCATCGAGTCGGCAATGACGGAGGCGCTGGCGGAATTGGGCGTCATCAACGCGCTCGGCCCGCTCCGGTGGCCGCCCGTGGACTTCAAGTTCGAGCCGGGCGGACTCGCTCTCATACGCTCGCCCCGCGACGAGGTCAGCCGTCTGCCCGATGCCCTGCTCCGTTCGGATATCCCCCTGCTCGACCGCGTCGCATTGGAGGAGGAGACGGAGCAGCTTGAGCCGGAGGTCTCGGCGCTGGTCGTCCGGCTGGGCGGGCTGTCGACCTATCCGGCGCACGTCAGCTCGTCGCTGTCGCTGCACGGTACGCTGGCGACAGTGGCGCACGAGTGGATGCACAACTGGCTCGTATTCCGGCCGCTCGGCCTGAAATGGGACGCGCGCGGCGAGCTGCTGAGCATCAACGAAACGCTCTCGGACATCGTCGGCGAGGAGGTGGGCGACTTGACGCTCCTCAAGATGACAGGCGAGGTCGTGGATCGTCCGCCGTGGACGCCGCCGACGTTCGAGCCGCCCGGCTCCGAGCCAGAGGCCTTCGATTTCGCGCGCTACATGAACGCAACGCGCACCCGTCTCGACGAGTTGCTGGCACAAGGCGCGGTCCGCGAGGCGGAGGCGTGGCTTGAAGAGCGGCGGCTCGGGCTAGCGGAGCACGGCATTACCATCCGCAAGCTCAACACGGCCTACTTCGCGTTCCACGGAACGTACGCTGGCGATGCGCGGGGCGGCAGCGTGAACCCCATCGAATCGCAGCTGCGCCTCCTGCGCGCCCAAGCCCCCGACCTCAGGGCGTTCGTGATCCGGATAGGCGCCGTGAGTGAGGAGGGGGAGTTGGAGGAACTGGCGCGGGCCGCGGGCTGGAGGCCGCCCGCTGAGTGATGTGCTACCAGTCAGGCGTGGCGGCGTTCCGCTCGCCGGGCGTGAGCTGACGCTGGTCGGTGCCGTTGCCATTCATCACGAAGATGCCCTGGCGGTCGGGAGGGCCTGAGACGAACACGATCTCGCCGGTGGGGCCGAAGTCCGCCGTCGATTCGGGCAGGTTGCCCGACGTCAGCGGGATCGGTTGGCCGCCGTTCGCATCGACTGCGTAGAGGTCGGTCGGACCGTTGCGGTCGGTCTGGAAGACGACGCGGCTGGAGTCGGACGACCAGGTGGGCGCCCAGTCATTGGAGGGGTGTTCGGACAAATTGATCGATTGCGAGAACGTGCCGTCCGCGCGGACCTCGATGACGTAGATGTCCTGATTGCCGGTGTGCTCCGACACGAACGCAAGGCGCCGGCCGTTGGGCGACCACACGGGGTTGTAGTCCACGTTCGCGCTCACCTGCACGGCGCTCACGCCGCTGGGATTGCGCAGGTAGATGCCCGCCGGGGTGCCCTCCTCGTCCAGGATGCCAAACGCTACCCACTCACCCAGGGGCGACCATTGCGGAGCCGTCTCGCCCGCCTGGTTGAATATCAATCGGTTGGGGCGCAGGTTGGCCAGCTCGAGCCAGTAGGCGTGCGGCGTCCCGTCCAGCTCGGGAGAGACGTAGGCAAGCATCGTGCCGTCCGGCGACCATGTGACATCCGACTCGTCCACTCCCGTATTCGTCACGCGCCGCGAGGCGCTCGCGTCTGTGGGGTCGTCCAGTTCGAGGGTGACGTATATCTCTGCGTTGCCGTCCCGATTGGAGATGTAGGCCAGCTGCTTGCGGTCGAACGACCAAACCGGGTTGTAGTCGTCGCCCGGATTCTCGATGACGAGTTGCCGGCCCATGCCGTCGGGTCGGATGACCGCTATGTCGCGATCGCCCTCCTCGCCGACGGTGTAGACGATATAGCCGGGGTCATGCAACAGGCCGCATGAGGAAGCGGCAAGGCTCACGAGCAGCGCGGCGGCTGCCAAAACGAGCAGGTGCATCCAGCGACTGCGGTGTTGCCTGACCTGATTCACGGAAGATCCTAGCGCCGCGTAGAGTGGTTTCGCATAGTGCTGATGGTCTTAAGGGTCTATCCGAGTACGGTAGCAAAAGTGGCCGCAGCTTTTCTAGGAGTTAGAAGGGCAGCCATGGCGGTTCCTGTCTGCTGCTTCGACCCACAGGGCCTATGTAGCCGTACCCGAATCCGCCTGCTACGCCGAGGGCGGCACCGCCGCCGATGAGCAGCGCCGGCAGCCACGTCGGCGTCGTCGAGAGGTCCTCCTCGCACGTCGTCTCGATGGCGCCCTGCGCCGCCATCTCGAACTCCTGCTGCTCGATGCAACGCTGCGCTTCGCCGATGAAGACCGATTGAATGAAGAGCGCGGGGACGAAGGAGATCACCGTTCCGACGAACCCGACGAGGACGGCCATCAGCAGTCCTCGGGCGATGCGGCGGCCGATCGACGTTGTGGCCGGGCGGTTCGCCTGCTGCGTCACCCCGCTTCCGCCTGCGAGCGGCGCTCAGGGCGCACCCGGCTCAGGGCGATGGCGCGGGCGGTCTGCGAGACCGCATCGCCGCGCTCGTTGAGGTACGTGCCGACGCGTTCGCGTTGCAAACGGCCTGCTTCCATGAGCAAGGTACCCAGCCCGCTTTGCACCGTCTCGTCCTCGTCGGCGAGGAGCAGGTCGGCGACCCCGAGCGCGTCCGAAAGGAACCGGCCCTCGCGTACGAGCGGTATGAATGCCGTGAGGGCGGCCCGGCGGCGAAAGCGGTTGTCCGACGCCGCCCACTCCTTCAGCGTGTTGACGAGGGACGGGCGGCCGCTGAGGCAGCGAGAAGCCAGGGCCGAGAGGCCGTCGGCATTGACCTCGTTCGTGAGCGCACTGGCCCATGCGTCGAAGCGCTCGAAGTGCTCCGCGCCCAGGTTTCGGGCCTGCGCCCCGACGATGACCGCCGCGGCGACACCCTCCTCCAGGTTGCCGCTGGCGAACAGCGGCTCGGCGATCGCGAGTGCCAGTGGCAGGCCAGCCCCGCGCACGCGCCGCATGGCATCCTGTCCGAGCCGGTTCGCGTCCGCGACGGTGAGGCCGTAGACGGGCGCGTCCGGCCCGTAGCTGCGCGCGTGGGCGTCGGCAACCGCAGGCTTGGCCGCCTGCCTCATGCGCGCCCGCAGGTCCGACACCGCCGCGGCAACGCGCTCGTCGCCAGCGCCTTCGGGCGCAGGTGCCGATGCGGTTGGACGCTCGAATCGTGGACGTTTGCGGCGCGCCATGGCACCGTCCATTGTAGCGCGTGAGGCCCCGCGCCTTCGCCGTAGGCCTAGGGTATTTCGTGCCCGTTGACGACGAGATCGGCGCGCTGCTCGGCGCACTCGTGCTCCAGGTACCAGCGCGCGGCGGCCTCGCGGCGCTCGACGGCGGCCGCGTCGCCCAGGAGCGTCCATGCGCGCGCCATGCGCTCCTCCGGCGGCGTGTCGACGAAGATCGTTGCGGAGTAGAAGTCGCGCAGCTCGCGTCGCATGGAGGACAGGCCCTCGACGATGACGATGCCGCGCGGGGCGATGGTCACCCAGCCGCCGCTCAGCGAGCGCTCCCGCCAGCCGGGTCTGCGGTATCGGGCGGGCTTGGCGTCGACGAGGGGCATGAGCACCTCCCTGCGCAGCCGCTCCCAGTCGAAGAGACGCCCGTAGTCCTCCTCTGGCGATGGGGTTGCGCCGAGCGAATCGTCCAAGTCGGCCTGGAAGTCATCGACGTGGACGAGCTCTGTCTCCGGCCACGCGCGGTGGATTGCGGCAGCCAGCGTCGACTTGCCCGCGTACGCAGGGCCGTCGATGGCCACTATCGTCAAGCGCCTGCCGCGCGAGGTGGCATCCAGCAGCGCGAGCACCTCATCGAGCATCCGCTCCACGGGACTACGCAAGATCTCCCCCCGTGGCGCAATCCTACACGGAGCGGGGCCTACCGGGAGCGCACAGCCGTTTTGCACGGCCGTGGAACGAGGCCTCCGCCACTGCCCGCTTGTCCGCTGGCGCCGGCGTCGGGATACTAGGCGCATGCTGCCGCTCTCGCTCAAGGTGCACAACTTCCTTTCCTATCGGGACGATGCTCCAACGCTGCATCTCGAGGACATCCACGTGGCGTGCCTGTGCGGTGCGAACGGGCACGGCAAGTCCGCCCTCCTCGACGCGATCACCTGGGCCATCTGGGGAAGGGCGCGCGGGCAGCGCCAGGAGCAGCTCGTCCACGAGGGTGAGCAGGAGATGCGGGTCGAGCTGGAATTCGATGAGGGCGGCCAGCGCCACCGTATCGCGCGCCGCTTCTCCAAGGCCCGTAGGGCGGGCGCATCCTCGCTGGAACTGGCCGTTGCCTCGGGCGATGAGTGGGTCCCGCTGACCGCAAACACCATGGCCCAGACCGCGGCCCAGATCGAGCGCCTCATTCGCATGGACTACGACACGTTCGTCAACAGCGCCTACCTCCTCCAGGGCCGCTCCGACACCTTCGCGATGTCCACTCCGGCGAACCGCAAGGAGGTGCTCGCGCGCGTCCTGGGTCTGGCGATGTACGACCGCCTGTCCGACCGTGCGCGGCAGCGCGCCCGCGATGCCCAGGCCAAGGTGGGGCTGACCACCGCGCAGATCGAGCGGCTGGAAGTGCAGACGGCGCGCCGCGGCGACGTCGCGGCGCTGCTTGCAGAGGTTTCGGCAGAGGCGGAGCGCGCCCTCGCCGATGCGAATGCCAAGAGAGCAGCGTTCGACCTTGCCGGCGCTGAGGTCGCACAGCTGGAGCGCCGCCAGGCCGATGGCGAATCGGTTGCGGCGCAGCTGCGCCGCGCCTCGGAGCGGAGTGAACAGGAGGAGCACGAGCAGGCGCGGCTTGCCGAGCGCGTCCAGCAGTGGGGGGCGTCGCTCGAGCGGACGACGCCCATCGAGCGGGGATTCGCGGAGCTACAGGACGCGCGGGCCCAGCACGCCGGGCTCAGCGCCAAGGCATCGCTCGTCCATCGACTCCAATCCCAACGTGCGCCGCTCGAAAGCCGGATTACGGCTGAGCGGGCGCGGCTCGAGGCGGAGGTGGCAGGCCTCGAGCGGGACCTGGACGAGGTGGGCCCGAGCGCAGCATCGCTGCCGGACGTTCGGCAGCGGCTGGCGCAACTGGATGCGCAAGCGCAGGCGCCGGACGAAGGCCTTGCGCGGGCGGAGGCGCACGCCCAGCGCTACCGGGAGCTCGTCACCGAGGCGGAGGCCCTGAAGGCCGACAACGCCCGCCTCGAGACCGAAGGCAAGGAGACGCGCAGCAAGCTGGAGCTGCTCAACCACGACCACGACCACAGCGAGGGCGTGGAGTGCCCCCTATGCGGAAGCAGTCTTGGCAAGGAGGGGCGCGAGCGGCTCGAGCGCGCCTACAACGCCGAAATAGCGGGGCAGCGCGAGCGATACAGGGCGCAGGCGACGAAGGTCAGCTCCCTCGAGAGCGACGCACGGCAGGCATCTGCGCTCATGGTGCAGGCGCAGCGCACCGTCGAGACGAAGCGCAGGGCGCTCGATGCAGAGCGGGCGGAGCTGCTGTTGCGGGAGGAGCAGGCCGCCGCGGCGGTTGCCAGGCTGGAGGATGTCCGCGCTGCGCTGGCCGAACGCAAGGCGCGCGTCGAGCAGGGGACTTTCGCGCCGGCCGAGCAGGCGCAGGCCGCCGAGTTGAGGGCGCAGATCGAGGCGGCGGCATTCGACTCCCATGCGCTCGATGGCCTCCGGCAGGAGGTGCAGGCGCTGGAGCACTGGGAGGGCGAGCACCGGGAATTGGAGGAGGCGCGCCGCCGCCTCGACGACGACCAGTCGGCCCTGGCATCTGCGGCGAAGCGCGTTGCGGATACCCAGGAGGAGCTTGCGCGGCTCGCGACGCAGCAGCGCGACATCGAGGCGGAGCTGGTGGGGCTGCCCGAGGCCAGGCGCCGCCGCAGCGAATTGGAGCGACTGCAGCGAGAGGCCGCGGCGCGGCGCGACGAACTCCAAGAACGGCGCGGCTCGCTCGCCAACCAGTTGGAGCAGATAGAGGCCGCCGAGACGGAATTGGTGGAGCGCAAGATGGAGCGCGAGTCCTTGGCCGACGATGCCGGGCTCTACGACGAACTCGGCGTCGCCTTCGGCAAGGGGGGCGTGCAGGCGCTGCTCATCGAAGCAGCCATCCCGAGGCTGGAGGATGAGGCCAACGACCTGCTCAGCCGCATGACCGACGGGCGCATGTCGCTGAAGATGCAGACGCAGCGGGCCCGCAGGTCGGGCGGGGCGACCGGCGACCTCGTCGAGACGCTCCACATCGACGTCGCCGACGAGCTGGGCACGCGCTCCTACGACCTGTTCAGCGGCGGCGAGCGCTTTCGCGTCGACCTCGCGCTGCGCATCGCGCTGAGCAAGCTGCTGGCGTGGCGCGCGGGCGCGCAGTTGCCCACGTTGTTCATCGACGAGGGCTTTGGCACGCAGGATGCGCAGGGTCGCGACCGCATCGTCGAGGTCATCAAGGCGATCGAGGACGACTTCCAGCGCATCCTCGTCATCACGCACATGGACGAGGTGAAGGAGGCCTTTCCGGTGCGCATCGAGGTGAGCCGCGCGGTGGGCGGAGGCTCAACCTTCAGCGTCTCGTGACGCTAGCCCTTGACGACCACGCTGACGAGGTAGCGCCCTGGCACGAAGACCACCTTGTCGATGGCCTTGCCGTCCGTCAGGGGGCGGACGCGCTCGCTCTCCAGCGCAACCTGCTTGGCTGACGCCTCGTCGATGTCGGCCGGCACCTGCACCCGGTCGCGCAGCTTGCCGTTGACCTGCACGATGAGCGTTGCCTCTTCGATGGCCGCAAGCGCATCGTCCCACGCAGGCAGCGATTGGCGGTGGATGCTGTAGTCGTTGCCGATGCGCTCCCAGAGCTCCTCGCTCAGGTGCGGCGCCATGGGAGCGAGCAGCAGCAGCGCCTTCTCGATGGCCTCGCGCCAGACGGGCTGCGAGACGGCCTGGCCATCGTAGGCCGGCGCCAACTCGTTCGTCAGTTCCATGAGCCCCGCGATGGCCGTGTTGAACTTGAAGCGGCCGATGTCGGTCACGACGCGCCGCACCGTCTGGTGGACGAGCCGGGTGACGTCACGGTCGCTGGCTGCGCCGGATACCGGCAAGGCAGCGGCGTCGCGCTGCACGAGGTCCCATACGCGGTTGACCCAGCGCGCAATGCCGTTGATGCCCGTATCGCTCCAATCGCCGCCCGATTCCCACGGACCGAGGAACATCAAGTAGAGGCGCACGACGTCGGCGCCCAGCTCGCGCACGTAGTCGTCGGGCGCGATGACGTTGCCCCGGCTCTTGGACATCTTGGCGTGGCCCGAGAGGATGACGCCCTGGTTGAAGAGCCGCAGGAACGGCTCGTCGAAGTCGATGATGCCGATCTCGCGCATGGCCCTGGTGAACCAGCGCGCGTAGAGCAGGTGCATGACCGCATGCTCCGCGCCGCCCATGTACTGGTCGACGGGGCACCAGGCGAGCGCGCTCGCGGGATCGACGATGCGCTCATCGTCGTGCGCGCTCAAGTAGCGCAGGAAGTACCACGACGAGTCCACGAACGTGTCCATCGTGTCCGTCTCGCGCGTGGCCTGGCCGCCGCATTCCGGACAGGTGGTGTTCACCCATTCGTCGAGACGCCTCAGCGGCGACTCGCCCGTGGGCAGGAACTCGACGCCCTCGGGCAAGAGGACGGGCAACTGCTCGTCGGGTACCGGCACCGTTCCGCACTCCCCGCAGTAGACGATGGGGATGGGGGTGCCCCAGTAGCGCTGGCGCGAGATGAGCCAGTCGCGCATCCGGTACGTCGTCGTGCGCGTTCCCCAGCCCTGCGCCGCAATCTTCTCGGCGATGGCCTCGTACCCTTCCCGGCTGGGCAGCCCATCGAATTCGCCCGAGTTGACCTGCGTGCCGCCCTCCTTCTCGACATACACCTCCACGAGTTCGTCACCCGCGCTCCATCCGGGAGGCGCCACGACGACGCGGATCTCCAGCCCGTACTTCTTGGCGAACTCGAAGTCGCGTTCGTCGTGGGCGGGGACGCCCATCACCGCGCCGGTGCCGTACGACAGCAGCACGTAGTCGGCGACCAGGATCGGGATACGCTCGCCGCTCAGGCGGTTGATGGCGTAGGCGCCCGTATGCACGCCCGTCTTTTCCCGCTCGGTCGACAATCGCTCAATCTCCGTCTCCTCGCGCGACCGCGCGATGTACGCCTCGACCTCAGCCCGTTGCGCGGGCGTCGTGATGCTCGGGACGAGCGGGTGCTCCGGCGCGATGGCAATGAAGGTTGCGCCGAAGATGGTGTCGATGCGCGTCGTGAACGTCTCGATGGCCTCGGTGCTCCTCTCGAGCGCAAAGGAGACCTGCACGCCCTCGCTGCGCCCAATCCAGTTGCGCTGCATCAGCATGATGCGTTCCGGCCACTCCACCACACCAGAGAAGTCGAGCAGCTCGTCGGCATAGGCGGTCATCCTGAAGAACCACTGCTCCATCTCGCGCCGGATGACCACGTCGTCGGACCGCTCGCAGCGCCCGTCGATGACCTGCTCGTTGGCGAGCACGGTCTGGCAGCCGGGGCACCAGTTCACCGCCGCCAGCGCCCGATAGGCAAGGCCCCTCTCGAATAGGCGGTTGAAGAGCCACTGGTTCCAGCGGTAGTAGCCGGGGTCGCACGTGACCACCTCGCGGTTCCAATCGAACATCGCGCCCATGGAGCGCAGCTGCTCGCGCATCCGGTCCATGTTGGCGTACGTCCACTCGCGCGGGTCCAC
>DAOUJX010000036.1:0-55555 GCA_034422075.1 Dehalococcoidia bacterium | reverse complement strand
GAGCCGGCCGGCGACGGGGAGCAAGAGAAGTCATGAAGACATCCTTGCGCGATACAGCCGGCAACGTGCTCAAGGAGATCGACCTGAGCGACACGGTCTACGCCGCCGCTCCGAACCCCGACCTGCTGCACCAGGCGTTCGTCTACCACCAGGCGAACCAGCGGCAGGGCACGCACGACACCCTCACGCGCGGTGACGTCTCCGGCGGCGGCCGCAAGCCCTGGATTCAGAAGCACACCGGCAGGGCGCGCCAGGGCAGTACACGTTCTCCGCAGTGGCGCGGCGGCGGCGTCGCATTCGGCCCGCATCCTCGCTCCTATCGCAAGCGACTGCCCATTCGCATGAGGCGCCAGGCGCTTCGTTGCGCGCTGTCGGGCAAGGCGGCCGGCGAGCGGCTCATCGTCGTGGATGAGTTGAGCATCGCCGACGGCAAGACGAAGCAGATGGCGCAGGTGCTCCGCGCGCTCGAGGCCTCCAAGTCGGCGCTCGTCGTGTTGCGCGAGCCGCAGCCCAGCGTTACGCGCGCCATCCGCAACCTGCCGCGCGTAAAGGCGCTGGCGGCGGATCTGCTCAATGTCTTCGACCTGATGCGCTACGACATGGTCATCATGACGGAGGCAGCTGTGCGCCGCACCGAGGAGCTCTGGGGCCCCACGGCCGTCGCTCGCGGGGCGGGGGTGGCCGCATGAGCGTGCTCAAGGTGCTGCTGCGCCCTGTCATCACGGAGAAGTCGACGCTGCTGCAGGAGTCGCACAAGTACGTCTTTCAAGTCGCGCCCGGGGCGAACAAAGTGGAGGTGCGAGAGGCGATCGAGCGCGCCTTCGACGTCAAGGTGCGCGCAGTCAACATCGTCAAGAGCCGCGGCGCGGTCAGGCGCGTCGGCAACTCTGGACGCATCAGGCGCACCAAGGACGTCAAGAAGGCCGTCGTGACGCTTAGGCCCGGCGACTCCATACCGATCTTCGAGGGAGCGTAGCGATGCCGCTGAAGAGACTACGTCCGACCAGCCCAGGCAATCGCAACGCCCTGCGCCCCGACTTCTCGGAGGTCACGCGGCGTTCTCCGCACAAGCCGCTCACTAAGGGCAAGCCCGCTCGAGCGGGCAGGAATGTGCGCGGCAAGATTACCATCCGCCATCGCGGCGGTGGGGCGAAGCGGCTCGTTCGCACCGTCGACCTGAAGCGCGACAAGTTCGGTGTTCCGTGCAGGGTCGAGTCCATCGAGTACGACCCCAACCGCTCCGCGCGCATCGCGCTGGTCGTCTACGCGGATGGCGAGCGCCGCTACCACCTTGCCCCCTCAGGCGCCAAGGTCGGGGACCGGTGGGTATCGGGTCCTGACGCCGACATTCGCGCGGGCAACGCGCTGCCACTCAGGAACATCCCGACGGGCACGGTAGTCCACAACATCGAGTTGAGGCCCGGGCGCGGCGGCCAGATGTGCCGGGGCGCGGGCACCGGTGCTCAGCTGCTCGCGCGCGAGGAGCAATACGCGATGCTCCGTATGCCCTCCGGCGAGGTGCGGCGTGTCCTCTCCGATTGCGTGGCAACCATCGGCACGGTGGGCAACGCCGAGCACAAGAACCAGAGCATCGGCAAGGCTGGACGTTCGCGGAGGATGGGCCGCCGCCCCACGGTGCGCGGCAGCGCCATGAATCCGAGCGACCATCCGCATGGCGGCGGCGAGGGCCGTTCGCCAATCGGAATGAAGCATCCCAAGACGCCGTGGGGCAAGCCTGCGCTGGGCCCCAAGACGCGCAAGCGCCACCACACGGATGTCTTCATCGTTCGGGACAGGAGACGCAAGTAAGTCATGTCGCGCTCGATCAAGAAAGGGCCCTACGTCCACCCGAAGCTTGCCAAGAAGGTGGAACGTGCTCAGCAGTCGGATACGAAGGTCGTCATCAGGACGTGGGCGCGGGCGTCGGTCATCATGCCAAACATGGTCGGCCTCACCATCGCCGTTCACGATGGCCGCCGCCATATTCCGGTGTTTGTGACGGAGAACATGGTGGGCCACAAGCTGGGCGAGTTTGCCCCGACGCGGACCTTCCGGGGTCACACTTCCAAGTCTGAACGTTCATCGTCAGTGCGCTAAGGTAGCGAGAATGGCCAAGGCAGTGTTGAAGAACACGGGGATGTCGACAAAGCGGGTACGCCCGATCATCGACTTCGTGCGCGGCAAGCCTGCGCAGGAGATGCTGGACACGCTGCGCTTCCAGCCCGGCCCCGCCGCCGAACGCGTTGCGAAGGTGCTGCGTTCTGCCCTGTCGAACGCGGAGAACAACGAGGGGCGGAACCCGGCGAACCTCCGCATCGTCGGTGCGTACGCCGACCAAGCGCCTGTTCTAAAGCGATGGAAGGCGAAGGCGAGGGGTCGAGTGAGCCGCATCAGGCGCCAGTCCAGCCATATCACCATTGTCGTCGACGAAGTGGAGGAGGCATAGCGTGGGGCACAAGACGCATCCGGTCGGCTTCCGGCTCGGCGTAATGGTGCCTGGCAACGAGCACCCTGTCCGCGACTGGCAGGCGCGATGGTTCGCGGCCAAGCCTGCCCGCTATCGCGAGCAGGTCGCGGAGGACATCGCCGTCCGCCGCGTTCTCGACGAGCAGTATACGGATGCAGGCATCTCGCGCGTCGACATCGAGCGCGAGCACGACCTGTCGGTCAGCGTTCACACTGCACGCCCCGGCATCGTCATTGGACGCGGAGGGCAGCGAGTCGAGGAGCTGCGCAAGGCGCTCGAGAAGGCTGCTCGCAGGCGCGTGCGGCTCAACGTCATCGAGATTCGCCAGCCGGAGCTGGACGCGTACCTGGTCGCGCGCAACATCGCCGACCAGTTGGAGCGCCGCGTCGCGTACCGCCGCGCGGTGCGTCAGACGGTGCAGCGCACCAGCCAAGCCGGAGCGCGCGGCGTGAAAGTCCAGATCGCCGGACGGTTGGGCGGCGCGGAGATCGCGCGTAGGGAAAAGGCGATGGACGGCCGCGTACCACTTCATACCCTGCGCGCCGACATTGACTACGGCTTTGCCGAGGCTTCAACCACCATGGGCCGCATCGGGGTCAAGGTGTGGATATACCGCGGCAGCCTTACGCCTCAACAGCGCATCCGCCCCGCGGGAACCGATGACACAGCGCCAATCGCCGCGCCGACACCTGAGCCGGCGGCTGAAGAGCCCGGGCCGGTGGCTGAGGCGCCTGCACCGGCCGTGGAAGAGACCGCGCCTGCCGAGGAGGCAAGTGCGCCGGAGCCGGCAGGAGAGCCTGCGCCGCAAGCAGAGGCGACTACTGAGGAAACGGGCAGCGATGCTTCAGCCTAAGCGAACGAAGTTCCGCAAGACCCATCGTGGCAATATGCGGGGCGCTGCCCACCGCGGCGCTACCGTTGCGTTCGGCGACTTCGGCCTCAAGAGCATGTCGGCGTCGTGGGTTACGGCGCGGCAGATAGAGGCGGCGCGGCGCGCAATCGTCCGCCACCTCCGGCGCGGCGGCAAGGTCTGGATTCGCATATTCCCAGCCAAGCCGATTACCAAGAAGCCGGCCGAGACGCGCCAGGGCGGCGGCAAGGGTCCCGTCGACCAGTGGGTTGCCGTCGTGCGGCCGGGGCGCATCATGTTCGAGATTGGCGGCGTTGCCGCCGACGTTGCGCGGGAAGCCCTGCGCAAGGCAGGGCAGAAGCTTCCCGTTAGCACCCGGACGGTCGGCAGAACGGACGAGGCAGCGTAGCCATGGCACGACCTCTTGCCGAAACGGTGCGCGCGCTCTCCGACGAGCGGCTGCGCGAGGAGGAGGAGAGCACGGAGCGCGAGTTGCTGGGCCTGCGCTTCCAGGCGTCGACGCGGCAGTTGGGTGACCCGACCGAGTTGCGCAAGGCGCGTCGCAAGCTGGCCCAAATCAAGACCGTTATCCGCGAGCGCGAACTCGCCGCGGCAGCACAGGAGCAGAGCTAACCAATGCCGGCAGCTAACGAACGCCGCAAGATGCAGTTGGGCCGTGTCGTCAGCGATAGGATGGACAAGACCATCGTCGTCGCCGTCGACCATCGCGTGCGCCACCGGCTGTATGGCAAGGTCGTCAAGCGTACGTCCAAGTTCGCCGCCCACGACGAGCGCAACGAGTGCCGGATAGGGGATGTGGTGCGCATCGTGGAGACGCGCCCGCTCAGTAAGTCGAAGCGCTGGCGCGTAGCCGAACTCATACAGAAGGCGGACGTGGTCGACGTCACCCCAACCGAGGCTGCCGTCGCCGACCAGCCCGTCGAAGAAGTAGCGGAGGAGGCCCGTGCGGTAGCCATTGAAGCTGAGCCGGCTGACGCAGAGGAAGCGCCTGCCGACGAGGTTGCCGCCGAAGCCGAAGAGCCTGCTGTGGAAGAGGCGCCCGCAGACGAGGAGCCTTCCGAGGAAGACGAGGCCGTTGCGGAAGAGGAGCCTGCCTCAGAGGAAGCGCCTGCTGAGGAGACTATCGCCGAAGCCGAAGAGCCCGCTGCCGAAGAGGCGCCTGCAGAGGAGGAGCCTTCCGAGGCAGACGAGCCTGCTGCGGATGAGGCCGTTGCGGAAGAGGAGCCTGCCTCGGAGGAAGCGCCTGCTGAGGAGATTGCCACCGAAGCCGAAGAGCCCGCTGCGGAAGGGGCGCCTGTAGACGAGGAACCTTCCGACGCAGGCGAGCCTGTTGCGGACGAGGCCGTTGCAGAAGAGGAGCCTGCCTCAGAGGAAACGCCTGCCGAGGCTGAGCCTTCAGATGACGAGCCGGATGGTGCGAGCAAGGAGAAGCAGTCGTGATCCAGCCCTTCTCCCGGCTCACCGTGGCTGACAACTCGGGTGCCCGCGAGATCATGTGCTTCAACATCCCGGGCGGCACGCGGCGGCGCTATGCGCGTGTCGGCGACATCGTTGTCGCCTCCGTGAAGGCGGCGCAGCCCAATGCCGCTGTCAAGAAGGGTGACGTCGTCCGCGCGGTCGTCGTTCGTACGACTGCCCTCACACGACGCCCCGACGGCTCGACCATTCGCTTTGACGACAACGCGGCGGTCATCCTGTCGGACGCGCAATCGCCGCGGGGCACGCGCATATTCGGGCCCGTGGCGCGCGAGTTGCGCGACAAGGCCTACATGCGCATCGTCTCGCTTGCGCCGGAGGTGCTCTAGCGATGGTCGCGCGAGTGAAGCGGGACGACACGGTCGAGGTCATCCGAGGCCGCGACAAGGGCAAGCGGGGCAGCGTCCAGTGGGTCGACGCCAAGGGAGAGATTGCGCTCGTCGACGGGGTGAACAGGGTGAAACGCCACATGCGCGCAGGCGCAACGACGGCGCGGCAGGCGGGCATCATCGACAAGGAGATGCCGCTCCCGCTTTCCAAGATCATGCCCGTTTGCCCGTCCTGCGACCGCCCGACGCGGGTTGCGGTCAAGACGCTGGAAGACGGCACGAAGGCGCGTGTTTGCAAACGTTGTGGGGGCCAGTTGAGCTCATGAGCGAGCAGGAACAAGCGCAGCAAGCAGAAGAGCAGGCGAAGGGGACGGCTGCCGAGACGACGGAGGCGAAGCCAGCGCGTCCGCGCCGCAGCCGCGCGCGTGCGCAGCCTGCCGCTGAGCCCGCGGCCCCGCGCCCCACTCGCCGCTCCCGCCGCACGGCGGCGGCTCCGAGCAGGGTGCGCCCTCGGCTGGAGCAACGCTACTACGACGAGATTCGCGACACGCTCATCCGCGAGTTCGAGTACCAGAGCCCCATGCAGGCCCCCGCGTTCGAGAAGGTAATCGTCAACATGGGGCTCGGCGAGGCGCTCACCAACGGCCGCGCCCTCGAGACGGCGCCGGAGCAGTTGGCGCGCATCACCGGACAGCGCCCGGTCATTACCAAGGCGCGCAGGTCCATCGCCGGGTTCAAGGTGCGAGAGGGGATGTCCATCGGCTGCATGGTGACGTTGCGCGGCCGGCGCATGTACGAGTTTCTGGATCGATTGCTGAACGTCACGCTACCGCGTATCCGCGACTTTCGGGGCGTCCCGCGCACCGCTTTCGATGGCCGGGGCAACTACTCGTTGGGACTGCGTGAGCAGAGCATCTTTCCAGAGTTGGAGTACGGCTCGATCGACCGTCCGCGGGGCATGCAAGTGGTCATCGGGACGACGGCGCGGACCGACCAGGAGGGCTTCCGCCTGTTGGAGTTGATAGGCATGCCGTTCGCGCGTGAAGGACAGGGGCGCTAGCGCCAGGAGGAGCATTGGCCAAGAAGAGCAAAATAGCGAAGTGGCTGCGGACGCCAAAGTTCTCCGCGCGGCGGATGAATCGCTGCGAGCGGTGCGGGCGTCCCCGCGCCTATATCCGGCAGTTCGGCCTGTGCCGCATCTGCTTCAGGGAGCTTGCGCTCCTGGGTCAGTTGCCAGGCGTCCGCAAGGCGAGTTGGTAGGAGTAGAGAGCAGATGCCCGTGACCGACCCCATCGCCGACATGCTGGCGCGCATCAGGAACGCCCAGATGGTCAGCCACCCATCGCTAGAGATGCCGTCCTCCAAGGCCATCGTCGCCGTGGCGGACATCCTCAAGCGCGAGGGCTACATCGAGGACTTTGAGGTTGAGCGCAAGCAGCCGCAGGACCGCGTCAAGCTGACGCTCAAGTACGCTGACCGCGAGCCTGCGATAAGGGGGCTCAAGCGCGTCAGCCGTCCGGGCTTGCGCGTCACCTTGCAGAAGAAGGAGATTCCCCGGGCATACGGCGGCGTCGGCATCTCGATCGTGTCGACCTCAAAGGGGGTCATGACGGGCAGAGAGGCGTGGCGCCAGGGCCTCGGCGGCGAGCTGTGGGCCTACGTGTGGTGAGGCTATGTCGCGAGTAGGAAAGAAGCCCATACCGCTCCCCTCCGGTGTTACCGTCGAGGTGGCTGACGGCCAGATTCGAGTCAGCGGGAGCCAGGGTGCGCTGACGCAAGCGCTCCACCCCGACGTGTCGCTGCGGATAGACGGGGGCGTCGTGCTCGTAGAGCGAGCGTCTGACCAGCGCAAGCACCGCGCCTTGCACGGGCTGATGCGGGCGCTCGTGGCCAACATGGTCACCGGCGTCAGCGAGGGTTTCACCAAGACGCTCGAACTCGTCGGCTATCGCGTGCAGCAGGTGGGGCAAGGCGTCAACCTGCAGCTTGGGTTCAGCCACCCGGTCGTCGTGGAGCCGCTGGAGGGCGTAACGCTCGAGGTGGAAGGCAACAACGTCGTCCACGTTCGCGGGATAGATAAGCAGATTGTGGGCGAGCAGGCCGCGCGGATCAGGCGGCTACGCCCACCGGACTCGTACAAAGGCAAGGGCGTCCGCTACCGAGGCGAGCAAATCAAGTTGAAGCCCGGCAAGTCGGCTGCGGGAAGGGCAGGCTAGATGGCGCGCATCAAGAACCCATGGGCCGCGCGCCGCGCACGGCACCGGCGGCTGCGACAGACGGTGACCGGCACGCTCGAGCGCCCGCGGCTCAACGTCTTTCGCTCAGCCCGCCACACCTATGCGCAGGTCATCGACGACGGCGCCGGCCATACGCTCGCTGCCGCCAGCACGCGCGAGTTCACGGCCAAGGCCACGAAGGCCGAGGCGGCGCGCGAGGTTGGCAAGCTCGTCGCAGACCGTGCGAAGGGCAAGGGTGTGCTGTCGGTCGTCTTCGACCGCGGAGGATACAAGTACCACGGCCGCGTCAAGGAAGTGGCCGAAGGAGCTCGAGAGGGAGGGCTGACCTTTTGACCACGTCAATGTCCGACCGCAGGCCAGCTGAAGGCAGCGATCTGGAAGAGCGCGTCGTCCACATCCGGCGTGTGGCCAAGGTCGTGAAAGGCGGCAGGAACCTGCGCTTCAATGCCATGGTCGTCGTCGGCGATCGCAAGGGAATGGTTGGCGCGGCGCTTGGCAAGGGCCAGGCCGTTCCGGACGCTGTACGCAACGGCGCAAACATGGCGCGCAAGGACATGGTTCAGTTTCCCCTCAACGGAAGCACCGTCCACCACATCGTCCACAGCAAGTTTGGCGCGTCCAAGGTGGTCATCAAGCCTGCGACTGCCGGCGCGGGTATCATCGCGGGAGGCGCAGTCCGCGCGGTCATGGAGGCAGCGGGCGTCCGCGACGTCGTCGCCAAGGCGCTCGGCAGCCGCAACCCCATTAACATCGTTCGGGCCACTATCCAGGGCCTCCAGCAATTGCAAGGCGAGCACACGCCGCTCTCCGACGAGATACTCGCCGCCGAGCGTGCGGCCGCCCAGCTTCGCGAGCGGCCTCCGCGTGAAGAGGCCGCGCGAGGACGCCAACGGCAGGACGGGCGTTCCGCCCGCGCGGTCGCTCCCACGGCCCCAACGCCCGCGCCAGAGGAGGCTGTTGCGCCAGCGGATAGCGCTGCCGACCCTGCCGCAGTTGCGGACGAGCCGGTTGTAGACGAACCCGCTTCGGGCGAGCCTGCCACCGAGGAGCCGGTCACCGAAGCGTCCGCCGATGAGGCTCCCGAGTACGATGACGAGAGCGAGGATGAGTAAGCTGCGCATCCGCTGGAGCAAGAGCCAGATCGGCGCGGGACGCGACCAGCGCGCGACCATCCGTGCGCTCGGCCTACGCCGCCTTCACCAGGTGGTGGAGCGCGAAGACTCGCCGACGATTCGGGGCATGCTCCATCGAGTGCGCCATCTGGTCACGGTCGAGCCCGCCGAAGAAGGAGACGCGTAGCCATGCAGGCGCACCAGGTCAAGCCGACGCATCCACGCAAGCAGCGCAAGCGGGTAGGGCGCGGCGACGGTTCCGGCTCCGGCACCTACTCGGGTCGTGGGTTGAAGGGCCAGAAGTCGCGCTCGGGCGGCGGCGTCCGGCCAGGCTTCGAAGGCGGACAGAACCCCCAGGCCAAGGGCCTGCCCATGCTGCGCGGCTTCAAGAACATGTTCCGGGTCGAGCACCAACCCGTGAACCTCTCCGTCCTCAGCAGGCTCCCGGACGAGGTGTCGGAGCTGACGCCCGCGGTGCTTGCGCAGCACCGCATCATCCGCGGCAAGCAGCGCGCCAAGCTGCTTGGGAGAGGCGAGGTGACGCGCGCCTTTCGAGTGTCGGGCATAGCCGTGTCGAAAGCGGCGCAAGCCAAGATCGAGGCTGCGGGCGGCGCCGTTGAGGCTGAGCAGGCGTAGTCATGCGCGCGCAGGCCGCACAGCGGCAAGCTCCGGGGCGTCCGGCTCTCCTTCAGGCGATGATCGACGCCTTCCGCACCCCCGATCTTCGGGGGCGCATCCTCTTCACCATCGGCGCGCTCGTTATCTTCCGGCTGCTCGCACACGTCCCCGTCCCGGGGGTTGACCGCTCCCAGCTCGGAACGCTGTTCGAGGGCAACGACTTGGTTGCCTTCTTCGACCTGTTCTCGGGCGGCGGTCTACGGAACCTGAGCATCGTGGCGCTCGGCGTTTACCCCTACATCACGTCCAGCATCGTGATGCAGATACTAACGCCGGTCATTCCGCGCTTGCAGGAGCTGGCGCGCGAGGGTGAGTCGGGCCGCCAGCGCATCAATCAGATAACCCACTGGATCACCGTTCCTATCGCATTTGCGTCGGGGTACGGGCAGTTGCTGCTCTTTTCGCGCTCCGGCATCTTTACGCACGGCATAGGGCTGACGGGCGCGGGCTCTTTCGACACCATCACCATCATCATCGCATTCGTCGGCGGCACGATGTTTCTCATCTGGCTCGGCGAGCTGGTGACGGAGCGGGGTATCGGCAACGGCATTTCGCTCATCATCTTTGCTGGTATCGTCGCCAGCCTCCCTTCGCTGTTGGGGCAAGGGTTCCTGGCGCGCGACAACGTGGGCGGACTGCTCCTCTTCCTTGCCTTCGCCGTCGTCCTCATCTACGTCATCGTGCTCTTCAACGAGGCGCAGCGGCGGCTTCCCGTCCAGTACGGGCGCAGCGTCTTTCGCCAAGGGCGGATGTATAGGCAGTCCGGTTCCACCTTCCTTCCGTTGCGGGTCAACTCCGCCGGCATGATTCCGCTCATCTTTGCGTTCAGCCTCATGATTCTGCCGGGCACCGTTGCTCAGTACTTTGCCAACCCCGCCAGCGACGCCTTCCTCTCTCGCGCGGGCCTCTTCATTGCGTCGACGCTGTCGCCGACGTCTATTTGGTACTGGCTGGCCGTCTTTGTCCTGGTCATCATCTTTACCTTCTTCTACACCATCGTGACCTTCCAGCAGCAGCAGTTGGCGGAGAACCTGCAGCGCAACGGCGGCTTCATCCCTGGCATACGGCCAGGGCCGCCCACGCAGCAGTACCTGAACCGAGTCATGCTGCGCATAACCTGGGGCGGCGCAATCTTCCTTGGCGTGGTTGCCATCTCGCCCTTCTTCATCACGAGCCTTACGAATGTGCAGGCGCTGACGCTCAGCAGCACGAGCCTACTCATCATGGTCTCAGTTGCACTCGACACCATGCGCCAATTGGAGGCCCAGCTCCTCATGCGCAGCTACGAGGGGTTCTTGCGCTAGCTATGAACATCATCCTTCTCGGCCCACCTGGAGCAGGCAAAGGCACGCAGGCCAAGCGTGTGGCTGGCGAGATGTCTGCCGCGCACGTCGCCTCTGGCGACCTGTTCCGGAAGCACCTCTCCGAAGGCACGGAACTCGGTCTGCTGGCCAAGGGCTACATGAACAAGGGCGAACTGGTGCCGGACGACGTCACCATCCGCATGGTCTTGGAGCGTTGCGCCGAGCCCGACGCGAGCAAGGGGGTCGTGCTGGACGGCTTCCCGCGCACCGTGGTGCAAGCGAACGCGCTCGACGCGGCGCTGGGTGCGGAGGGCGCGCACATCGACCTCGCGCTGCTCATCGAGTGCGACTACGATGAAATCCGCCGCCGTCTGCTCGGCAGGGCGGAGGACGAGGGGCGTGCCGACGATTCGCCTGACGTGATTGAGGCGCGCCTTGAGACGTACGAGACGCAGACTGCCCCGCTCGTCGATTTCTACGAGGGTCAGGGTAAGCTGCGGCGCGTGAACGGCGACCAATCCATCGAGGGCGTGACGGATGACCTGCTCGCCGCGGTTGGTGATGCGCAGCCGTTGGGGTAAAATTACAGGGTTGACCATGAGCATAGAACGCAACACAACCGGCGCAGCTTCCGCAGCGGCACTCGCCTCCTCGGGCAACGACGCTACGGTGAAGACACAAGCCGAGCTGGACCTGATGTGGGAAGCCGGCCAAATTGTCGGCAAGACGCATCTCGTTTTGCGGGCCGCAGTCGCCCCCGGCATGACGACCCGCGACCTCGATGCGATTGCCGAGCGCGAGATACGGAGCCTCGGCGGCGTTCCAGCGTTCAAGGGGTACCATGGCTTTCCGGCGACCCTGTGCGTCTCGGTCAACGAAGAGATCGTCCATGGCATCCCGGGCGGCAGAGTGATAAGAGACGGCGACCTTGTGAGCCTCGACCTCGGGGCAATCGTCGGCGGCCTGTACGGCGATGCCGCCATCACGGTCGGCGTCGGCAATGTGCCGCAGCGACTGAAGCGCCTGTTGGAGGTCGGTGAGGGGAGCCTGTACGCCGGCATCGAGGCCGCGCGCGCCGGCAACCGCATCGGCGACGTGTCCAACGCTATCGCGACCTACATCGAGGCGCAGGGCGATTACGGAATCGTCCGTGAGTACGTGGGCCATGGCATCGGGCGGCAGCTCCACGAGCAGCCCTCCGTCCCCAATTTTGGCCCCGCGGGGCGCGGCCCGCTGATAAGGCAGGGCATGGCGCTTGCGATCGAGCCGATGGTCAACCTGGGAGGAGACGAGACGGCGGTGCTCGACGACGAATGGACGGTGGTCACGCTGGACGGCAGCCCGTCGGTGCACTTCGAGCATACGGTGCTCGTTACCGACGGCGTGCCAATCGTGACGACGCGGGTGGAGTAGCGCCTAGGCGAATGGCGAAGAAGGATACGATAGAAGTCGAGGCGACGGTCACCGAAGCGTTGCCGAACGCGGCCTTCAAGGTTGAGCTCGGCAACGGCCACGAGGTCTTGGCCCACGTCTCCGGCAAGATGCGGATGCACTTCATCCGCGTTCTGCCGGGGGACAGGGTACTCGTGGAGCTGTCGCCCTACGACTTGGCGAGGGGCCGAATCACCTACCGGTTCCGGTAGGGGACGGCTGAAGAGAAGAGGATTCGGAGGGCGGAATGAAGGTACATGCATCAGTGAAGCCGCGCTGCGACAAGTGCCGCATTATCCGTCGAGGCCGGACCGTCCGCGTCGTCTGTTCGAATCCGCGACACTCACAGAGGCAGGGGTAGAGAGATGGCACGCGTAGCAAACGTCGACGTCCCGGACAACAAGCGCGTCGAGATCGCCCTCCGGAGCATCTACGGCATCGGCCCCACGCGGGCACGCGCCATCGCGTCGAGCGCCGGCATCGAGGGGAATCCCAGAGTCCACGAGCTCAACGACGAACAGTTGGGACGCATCCGCGAGCTCGTCGATCGTGAGTATGTGGTCGAGGGTGACCTGCACCGCGAAGTGAACGACAACATTCGCCGTCTGATCGACATCGGCACGTACAGGGGGCTGCGGCACCGAAGGCAGTTGCCGGTGCGCGGCCAGCGGACCAAGACCAACGCGCGGACCAAGCGGGGCTCCCGCCGCGCGATTGCTGGAAAGAAGCGCGTAAGGAAGTAGGACGAGGTAACGGATGGCACGGGCAAGGACCAGGACAAGGCGGCGGGAGCGCAAGTTCGTCCCGCAGGGGAAGGGCTTCATCAGCGCCACCTTTAACAACACCATCGTCACGCTGACCGACCCCGACGGGAACGTCATTGCGTGGTCGAGCGGCGGACAATTGGGCTTCAAGGGCTCGCGCAAGAGCACGGCCTTCGCCGCACAGCGCGTCGCCGAGCAGGCTGCGCGCAAGGCGTCCGAGCACGGACTGCGCCAGGTCGAGGTCTTCGTGAAGGGCCCGGGTGCGGGACGCGAGTCGGCCATCCGCGCGCTCCAGGCAAGCGGCATGATCATTACCAGCATCAGAGACGTAACGCCGATTCCCCATAACGGGTGCCGCCCCCCCAAGCGGCCCCGCGGCTAGGCAGGAGAGGAAGACCAGTAGATGGCACGTTACACCGGCCCCGTATGCAGACTCTGCCGCCGCGCAGGAGACAAACTCTTTCTCAAGGGCGAGCGCTGCTACACCCCCAAGTGCGCGGTCGAGCGCCGCAGGACAGCGCCGGGCGCAAGCCAACCCCGCCGTCGCCGCGTGTCCGAATGGGGCGTCCAACTACGCGAAAAGCAGAAGGCGCGTCAGGCATACGGAGTGCTGGAACGCCAATTCCGTAACTACTTCGACACCGCGCGACGGGCGCCCGGCGTCACCGGTGCCAACCTGCTGCAACTGCTGGAGCGGCGGCTGGACAACGTCGTCTACCGACTCGGCTTTGCGGCGGCCCGTTCCCAGGCGCGCCAGTGGGTACTGCACGGCCACTTCACGGTAGATGGGCGCAAGGTCAACCTACCCTCCTTCCTCGTCCGTCCGGGCCAGACGATTGCGTGGAAGGAAGAGTCCAAGAAGAAGGGCCCCTACTCGGAGGCGTCCGGCCAAGTTGGTCAGCGCCCTGTCCCGGAGTGGCTGAGCCTCGATCGATCGGCCATGAGCGGGGAGGTCGCGCGGATGCCGGATGCGACCGATACGGACGCGCTGGTCGACACGCGTCTCATCACGGAGCACTACTCGCGCTAGGCCAGGCCTCCGCCTCACGGAGGACCGAGGAAGCGAACGAACGAGGGAAACTTATGACGATGCTGGACATTGGCTACGACGACCCGCGCGACCTTACGCTCGAATCGACACCCATCCCGCAGCCGCGCGTGCGCGTCAGCGAGGCTGACGACACGCACGGCGTGTTTATCATCGAGCCGGTGCCGCGCGGCTACGGCGTCACCATTGGCAACCCACTGCGCCGGATCCTGCTCAATTCCGTACCGGGTGCCGCTATCGACTGGGTGCGCATCGACGGCGTACAGCACGAGTACTCCACCATCCCCCATGTGAAGGAGGACGTCATCGAGATCCTCCTGAACATCAAGGCCATCAACCTGCGTGCAAGGGTCGAAAGGCCCGGCAAGCTCCGGCTGGGCGTCGAGGGCAGCAAGGGCGAGGTCACGGCGAGCGACATCATGTCCTCGTCTGACTTCGAGATCGTCAACCCGGAGCTTCACATCGCAACTCTCGACAGCGACAAGGCCAAGCTCAACATCGAGATGAACG
The DNA here is from genome assembly GCA_034422075.1 of Dehalococcoidia bacterium. GTDB lineage: Bacteria > Chloroflexota > Dehalococcoidia > Lucifugimonadales > Australimonadaceae > S34-282. The sequence continues at coordinate 41,328 of DAOUJX010000036.1, read as the reverse complement.
TCGAACAGGGACGCGGCTACCATCCCGCGTCGTCGCACGAAGGATTGCCCATCGGCGTCCTGCCCGTCGACGCCATCTTCACCCCTGTGCGCAAGGTCAACTACACCGTGGAGCCGGTGCGGATCGGGCAGCAAACCGACTTTGAGCGCCTGATCGTCGAGGTGTGGACGAACGGCGCAATCACACCCGGCGAGGCGGTCCGGGTGGGCGCGCATGAGCTGCAGGAGTACTTCTTCCGTTTCACGACCGTCCCCGACACCCCAGAGGAAGACGCAGATCGCTCGCCCTGGGCGCTTGCCATTCCGCCGTCGCAATACAACATGCCCGTCGAGAGCTTGGGCCTTTCGGCGCGGACGCTGAACTGCCTCAAGCGTGCGTCCATCCACAAGGTCGGAGAGGTGCTGGAGCGCAATCGCGCCGCACTGCTCCAAATCCGAAACTTCGGCGAGCGCTCACTCGAGGAGCTGGACCAGAAGCTCACACTGATTGGCATCCGGCACCCAGGCCTGCGCAGCGAGCCGTCGGCAGCTGTCCCAGCGCCTTCGGCTGACGTCGATGATGAGGACGAGAGCGTGAGCGAAGGGGAAGGCGAGGAGTAGCCATGCGGCACCGTGTAGCACGCCGTAAGCTGGGCCGCAGGTCGGGCCCGCGCAAGGCGCTCCTCAGCAGCCTCGTGGCTGACCTCGTCAAGCACGAGCGCGTTACGACAACTGAAGCGAAGGCGCGCGAGGCGCGCATACTTGCCGAAAAGGTCATATCCAAAGGCAAGCGCGGTGCGATCCACGACCGTCGGCTCACCGCCTCCATCCTCAACGACAAGGACGCTGTACGAAAGGTGTTCGAGGACCTTGGCCCTCGCTATGCCGATCGTCAAGGCGGCTACACGCGCATCGTCAAGCTCATTCCGCGCAAGGGCGATGCTGCCGCAATGGCCGTGCTCGAGCTGGTGGAAGGGTAGGGAGTCGGCGCGTGACCAGGCGTATTGGCCTCATAGTCGAGTACGATGGCAGCCCCTTTGCAGGCTTCCAACGGCAGACCAACGCGCCCAGCGTGCAAGGGGCGCTGGAGGCCGCTATCGCGTCCCTAACCGGCCAACCGACCCGGCTCAAGGGCGCGGGACGTACGGATGCGGGAGTCCATGCGAAGGGACAGGTCGCCGCCTTCGATACGGAGAGCGTCTTGGACACGGAACGTATCCGCCAGGGGCTCAACTACTACTTGCCGGATCAGGTGTCGGTCGTAGCCGCCTACGACGTTGCGCCGTCGTTCGACCCTCGCCGCGATGCGCGTGCGCGCGTCTACCGCTACACCTTCGTGGCCGGACGCAGCCGGTCGCCATTGCGGCAGCGCTATGCCATGCACTTGGAGCGCGACGTTGACGTGGCGGGAATGACCGAGGCTTTGGCATACCTGGAGGGAGAGCGGGGCTTCGCTCCGTTCTGCGGCAGGTTCGATCGCGACAACACAGTCCGGCGCATCCATCAGGCGCTAGCCTGGCGCCAGGGCGATTCGGTGCATATCGAGGTGGAGGGCACAGCCTTCCTGCCCCAGCAGGTGCGCCGCATCGCCGGCGCGGCGCTGGAGGTTGGACTAGGAGAAAGGACGATTGAGGGATTCAGGGAGCTCGCTGACAGTTCCGTGCGCGGCGCGGCCAACCGCGTGTTGCCGCCGCACGGCCTCTGTCTGATTGCGGTCAAGTACCCTGGCTTCCCTCCGGGCAAGGAGCATGCGTTTACAGCGAACGACAAGGCACATACCCGCCAAGCAACTCTCGCCTAAGTGGCACGTGGTGGACGCGAAGGGCCAGCGCCTTGGGCGCTTGGCCTCGCACGTCGCGCGCGTTTTGCAGGGCAAGCACACCCCCCACTTCAGCCCGCACCAGTTGACCGGAGATTTCGTGGTGGTCGTGAACGCGGCTGCGGTGGACGTTACCGGCGCAAAGCGCCAGCAGAAGGTCTACTACCGCCACACCGGGTACATCGGGCACCTGCGCCAGCGAAGCCTCGACGAAATGCTCGAGCGCTTCCCCGAGCGCGTCATCTCCTACGCCGTCCGCGGGATGCTGCCGGGTACGCGCCTAGGACGGCGCATGCTCAAGCGCCTCAAAGTCTATTCGGGTGAAGAGCATCCGCACCAGGCACAGGTAAAGGCGGGAACGGGCGCGCGCGCAGCTGCGAGGGCTGCTCGCGCTGCTGAGGCCGAGGCGCCTTCTGCGCCTCCGCGCAGGCGCGGTCGTGCGAAGGAAGACTCGCAGCCGGAGCCTGTAGCCGAACAGGCCGTGGACGCCGTGGCGGAGCCGGAGGAAGAGACGCCCGCTCCTACGCCGACCCGGAGGCGCCGTGCCACCGCTGAGTCGAAGGCCGAGCCTGACAAGCCCGCGCGCCGCACCCGCGCTTCGACACCGCGCCGACCTCGCGCGCCACGGAAGAAGGAGGAGTAACTCGCATGACGACGGGCACGCAGTACTACTACGGCACCGGCAAGCGTAAGACGGCTATAGCCCGTGTCCGCCTCTACCCCGACGGCGCCGGCAGCATCACGATCAACGGCAAGCCGCTCGAGGAAGCGCTTCCGTGGTTGGCGTGGCAGCATCGCGCCCGCCAGCCCTTTGAGGTCACGGAGAATACGCGCGGCCGGTTCGACGTCGTAGCCAAGATCGGCGGCGGGGGCATATCGGCATGGGCCGACGCCTTGCGCCACGGCATCTCACGCGCCCTCGTTCTTGCCGACCCTTCGACCAAGTCCAGCCTGCGCAAAGCCGGCTTGCTCACGCGCGACTCGCGCATCAAGGAGAGCAAGAAGTACGGCCTCAAGCGCGCTCGCCGCGCCCCGCAGTACACGAAGCGTTAGCGGCTGCTGTCGCTCTTTGCTGCCGATAGAGAGGCTGGGCGTTTCGCCAAGGTGCCAGTTGGCGCTTGGGTGGTTCAGAATCCTGCTCTCGCAGGGATGGCGCGAGCGTGCCCCTCATCCGCCGCGCCGTGGCGCGGCACCTCTCCCCTGTCGGAGGTGAAGAATGGGCGTTACTAGACTCCCGCGAGCGTGCGGAGATCGTGGTGGATGCGGCTGACGCGGTTAGGGGAGTCGGCTTCGGCGTAGATACGGAGGAGCGGCTCGGTGCCGGATGCGCGCACCAGGCCCCAGTATCCGCCCTCCAGGACGAACCATACGCCGTCCGTCGTGTCCACACGCTCGACCTTGAGGCCGGCGATGTCTTTCGGTGCGGCGTCGGCGAGCGACCGCAGCGGCGGCACGCGCGTGCCTTCTGCTAGGTGTACGTCCAAGCGCTCGAAGGCATGCTCGCCGACCAGGTCGTGCAGCCACTGCACCAACTCCGAGAGGCGCTTGCCCGTCCGGACGCACATCTCCAGTATGAGCATGCCGCTGAGCAGGCCGTCGCGCTCGGGGACGTTGCCGCGGAAGGCGTAGCCGCCGCTCTCCTCGCCTGCCGCTAGCGCGTCCTCACGCATCATCACTGGCCCTACGTACTTGAAGCCGACGGGCGTCACATGGACATCCACGCTGTAGCGCGCCGCCAGCTTGTCGACCATGGCGCTCTGTGTCAGTGAGCGCACGAGCGGGCCGCGCTCGCCGCGCACTTCGAGTTGGTGCAGGCATAGCAGGGCGAATGTCTGCAATGTGCTAACGAACTCGCCGCGCTCGTCGATGAGTCCAAGCCTGTCGGCGTCGCCGTCCGTTGCCAGGCCGATTTCGCCCCTTCCGTCGCGGATCGCGGTGATGCTCGGGGCAAGGTTCTGCGTTATCGGCTCGGGCTGGGCCATGCCGGGGAAGGCAGGGTTGGGTTCGGCGCGCAACTCCTCGACCGTCGTTGCGCCGCCGCTTAGCAATTGCCGGAAGAAGCCGCCGCCCGCCCCGTGCATCGAGTCGACGACGACCTGGAGGCCTGCATCGCGAATGGCCTCCAGGTCTATGACGCGCTTGAGGTGCTCAGCGTAGGGTTCGGTGAGGTCTACGTGCGTTACGGCGCCACGGGAGTTTGCGCCCTCCGTGCTAGCGCCGTCGCGCTGTGCATCTGCGATGTGTCGCTCCAGTACTTCGACGACTTCGGGCGGCGCGCTGCCGCCGTAATCGGGCTTGAACTTGAAACCGTTCCACTTCGCCGGGTTGTGGCTCGCGGTTATCACGACGCCGGCGCCCGCGTTGCGGTAGGGGATGTTGTAGCTGACCACTGGAGTCGGCGCGGGGCGGTCGGCCAGCGCCACGTCTATCCCATGAGCGGCCGCAACATCCGCGACCGCTGCCGCAAAGTCCTCCGACGCAAAGCGCGTGTCGTACCCGATGACGAGGCCCCGCTCCGCCAATCCTTCCGCCTGGAGGTAGCGTGCGGTGCCCGCGGCGCATGAGCGGACGTTCTCAAAGGTGAAGTCGCGCGCGATGAGCGCGCGCCACCCGTCAGTTCCAAACTTGATGGGGCTAGCGGACTTAGCCACGCTTGCGTCGGCGGTCGTCCAACTTGGAGGCGGCAGACGCGGCGGTCGACCTCAGTTCGCTTAGCAGATCAGTCACCGGGCCCGGTAATCGATCGCCGACCTCGCGCACGCGCGACTTCAGTGAGTCCAGTATGGCCTGCGTTGCGGACGGCGCTAGCTGCGCCGCCTCTTCCGCCAGCGCAGGCGCCTTGTCCGTCCGCTCCCAGGGCAGGTCAACGTCGTCGCGACCGAAGTGTCCGTAGGAGGCCGTTGCCCCATAGATGGGACGCCGTAGACCAAGGTCTCGGATGATTGCGCCGGGTCGCAGGTCGAAGTGGCGCTCTACCAAGCCCACAATGACATCATCCGGGACCGTTCCTGTCCCGAACGTCTCGACTGCGATGCTGATGGGCGCGGAGACACCGATGGCGTAGGAGGCCTGTACCTCGCAGCGCCTGGCCAGACCGGCAGCGACGACGTTCTTTGCCACGTAGCGCGCTGCGTAGGCCGCCGAGCGGTCGACCTTCGTTGGGTCTTTGCCGGAGAATGCGCCGCCGCCGTGCCGCGCAACTCCTCCGTAGGTGTCGACGAGTATCTTGCGTCCCGTCAGTCCGGCGTCGCCATGGGGCCCGCCCACGACGAAATTGCCCGATGGATTGACCAGGATCTTGGTGTCTGCGTCCACGAGGCCGGCAGGGACGACATCGTCGATGACGTGCTCGCGGATATCCGCGCCGATCTGCTCCTGGCTCACGTCTTCGGCATGCTGCGCGCTGACGATGATGGTGTCGATGCGCTTCGGCTTGCCGTACGCGTACTCCACGGTCACCTGCGCCTTGCCGTCCGGCTTGAGGTACTCCAGCACACCCTCCTTGCGGACGATGGACAGCCGGCGGCAGAGCTTGTGCGAGAGTGAGATGGTGAGCGGCATCAGCTCCTCGGTCTCGTCGCAGGCGAAGCCGACCATCATTCCCTGGTCGCCCGCGCCGAGCGCGTCCACTTCCGACGCCTCTTGCGAGTTGCCGCGATGCTCGAGCGCCGTCGAAACAGCCTGGTTGATGTCCGGCGACTGGGCGTGGAGTTCAATCTGCACACGGCACGTCTTGTAGTCGATGCCGATGTCGGGGTCGTCGTATCCGACCCGCTTGATGGTCTCTCGGACAATCGCCTCGTAGTCCACCTTGGCGGAGGTCGTTATCTCGCCGAAGACGACGACAAGACCCGTGGTGGTAGCCGTCTCGCAGGCGACGCGCGAATTGGGGTCCTGTGCGAACAGGGCGTCGAGAATCGCGTCCGACACCTGGTCGCATAGCTTGTCCGGGTGACCCTCGGTCACCGACTCGGAGGTGTACAGGTACTTCAGGGAGTTCAGGAATGTGTTGGCCATCTAACTGGTCGCATCCTCTCGTTTTCGTTGGGCTACGTTCCGGCCTCCCAGCCGGAGAGATAGCGTTCTTGCTCGTTCGTCAGTGTATCGATGCCGATACCCATCGCCTCGAGTTTCAGTTGCGCGACGCGCCGGTCGATATCTTCGGGCACGCGGTGTACGCCAACGGACAGATCGGAGACGTTCTTCGCCAGGTATTCGACGCTCAACGCCTGGTTGGCGAAGGACATGTCCATGACGGACGAGGGGTGGCCCTCAGCCGCAGCGAGGTTTACCAGACGGCCCTCTGCCAGCACGTTGATGCGGCGGCCGTCCGACAGGGTGAACTCCTCGACGTACTCGCGCACCATCCGCCGTTTCACGGCCATGTCCTCGAGCGCGGTCAAGTCGAGTTCGACGTTGAAGTGGCCGCTGTTGGCGACGAGCGCGCCGTCGTGCATCGCTAGGAAGTGCTCGTTTCCGACGGCGCTCGTGCCGCCCGTGACCGTGATGAAGATATCGCCGACAGTCGCTGCGTCCTGCATGGGCATGACCTGGAAGCCGTCCATTACGGCCTCCAATGCGCGGACGGGGGTAACCTCCGTGACGATGACGTGCGAGCCCATGCCGCGCGCGCGCATGGCGACGCCCCTGCCGCACCAGCCGTAGCCGGCCACGACTACGCGCTTGCCCGCCCAAAGCACGTTAGTGGCCCGCGTGATGCCGTCCAGCGTGCTCTGGCCGGTGCCGTAGCGGTTGTCGAACAGGTGCTTGGTATCGGCCTCGTTCACCGCGATTATGGGGTACTTGAGCGCGCCGTCCTCGGCCATGCTTCGCAGCCGGATGACGCCCGTCGTCGTTTCCTCCCTGCCCCCCTTGACGTTTCGCAACTGGCCTTGCCGCTGCGTGTGGAGGGTGGCGACGAGATCTGCGCCGTCGTCCAGGGTGATGTCCGGCTCCATGTCCAACGCCGCGCCGATGTGACGGTAGTAGGTGTCACCATCCTCGCCCTTGATGGCGAAGGTGGGGATGCCGTAAGCGGCGACGAGTGCAGCGGCGACAGGGTCTTGCGTGCTGACCGGGTTGCTGGCGCACAGCGCTACTTCCGCGCCGCCTGCCTGCATCGCCAGTGCAAGGTTGGCCGTCTCCGTCGTGACGTGAAGGCAACCGGCCAGCTTTAGGCCTTGAAGTGGCTTCTCTGCCTTGAAACGCTCGCCGATGAGCTTGGTCACCGGCATTTCGCGCCCCGCCCACTCGATCAGCCGGACTCCCTCTTCCGCCATGCCGGGGTCTTTGATGTCTCCGCGCTTCCCGTCTACCTGCATGGGCGCCTCTCCCTGTTCCGCGATTTAGTCATTGCCGTACTCGGTGGGCAGGTCTTGGGCCATCCAGGTGGGCACGCCTTCCTCGACGTTGTAGAGGTGCTCTTGCGGGAAGCCGAGCGCCGCCACCATCTCGGCGGCTAGTCCGCTGCGCACGCCTGCCGCGCAGATGAAGAGCAGGTCTCTGTCCTTGGGCAGGCGCTCCTCGGCCTCCGACAGCACGTTGTCCACCTCGACGTGTATTGCGCCCGTCGGATGACCGGACTCCCACTCGTCGTCGCGGCGAACGTCGACGATGAGCGCGCCGTTCTCCTGCATCTCGAGCGCGGTCTGCACGTCGATGCGGCGGTAGGGCTCGCCTGGTTCCTGTCTTCCGTAGGTCATCTCGTTCGCTCCTGTTTCATAGCCAAGCCTATCCGCTCAACCCATGTACTTGGAAATGAGAGGCCACAACCTAGCCCTGGTGGCTGCAGGGACCCGCTCATTGCGCGTCACTATCGCGGTGGCCAGGCTATCTCCGCAAGCGCAGTCGCGCGCTGCGCTGGCGGCCTGGGCTAGTACCCGCACCGTGCGCTGCGACGCCTCTGCATTCGCTGCGAGGTTGGCGAGTACCAACTCGACAGAGACGGGCTCTTCCGTTTCTCGCCACACATCATAGTCGGTTACGCAGCAGAGTGTCGCGTAGCACATCTCCGCTTCGCGCGCGAGCTTCGCCTCGGGTACCGCGGTCATGCCGATAACGCTCGCTCCCCACGAACGGTAGACGTTCGACTCGGCGCGCGTCGAGAAGGCGGGGCCCTCCATGACGACGTACGCCCCGCCCCGGTGTACACGTCTTCCGGTGGACTCCGCTTTCGACGCGAGCTGTGCGCTGAGGTCGGGGCAAAACGGGTCAGAAAGGCCGACGTGCGCTACGATGCCATCGCCGAAGAAGGTTGCGCTGCCCCGGCGCGTGCGATCGATTAGCTGGCTGGGCACTAGTAGGTCCAAGGGCGCGACCTCCTCGCGCAAGCTGCCTACGGCGCTCACCGAGACCACACGCTCGACCCCGAGCACCTTGAGCGCGTAGATGTTGGCGCGGTACGGAATCTCGGAGGGGAGCAGGCGGTGGCCTTGCCCGTGCCGTGCCAGGAACGCGACCGGCACGCCTCCGATGTCACCGACCACGACTGCATCACTCGGCTCGCCGAACGGGGTGTCCACCTCCACGCGCTCGACGTGCTCCAGCCCCTGCATGGCGTACAGGCCGGTGCCGCCAACGATTCCGAGAAGGGGTCGTCGTTCGCTCATGGCGTCACCTCTACGCCGCACACCTTCAGCGCATCCACGACCGCGGGGGGCAGCGGCTCGCCGGGCGCGCGTCCAAATGCCGCGACTATATCGGCGGTGTCGGCCTGTTCCGACAGGCAGCGGACGTCCGCCAACGACACAGCGCCCTCAGTTCCTGGAAGGTCGACGAACACTTTCGAGGCCTCCTCTTCGGTCAAGCACAGCAGAAGGCTCACCATCGAACCCAAGCTGGCTCCCTGTGATTCGCCGAGCGATGCGGCGCCGCTGCCGAATGTGGCGACGATGCTGGCGATGCAAGCCGCTGACTCATCCGATATGCCTCCTGTCTGTGCGTCCAATCCGGCGACAACCAGCGCAGCGAGCGTGTCTGCGCTGAGGCATGGCGCCACCTCAGCGTTTGCAAGGAGCCCGGCCGCATCGGTGAGCGGCGTAGCGGCGAGTGCAGCGTAGGCGTCGCCAAGGCTCTCGCGAATGCACGCTACCTCGCCAGACGGGATCTGCGCGATGAGGTCAGCGCTCGTCGCGTCGAGGCCGATGGTCAGGCGCGGGACGGGGGATGGCGTTGGGGTGGGACTAGGGGTAGGGGACGGCGTCGGGGTGGGCGGCGCTCCGCAGCTTGCAACTGCAAAGAGCAGCGCCACTAGTGCGCCGGCCAGCTGACTCCTCCGCATTCTGCCTCCGGATGCTATGGCTTGAGTATCGATGGCTGTGCAGCGGCGCACAACCGCACGCGTAGAATAGCGGCCCTATGCGCCTATCCCGGATGGAACTTACCCACTACCGGAACTACAAGAGCCAGGCGGTGCAGTTCGGCGATGGCCTCACCGTACTGTTCGGCGACAACGCGCAGGGCAAGAGCAACCTGCTCGAAGCCGCCTACCTGCTCGCGATCGGCAAGCCGCACAAGGCGCCGACGGAGCGCGAGCTCATCGAGTGGGGCGTGCCCGCCCGTGAAGGCTACGCGGTCATTACCGGCACCGTGGAGCATGGCGGCGAACAGGACGACTTGCTCGTCGGCTTCGACCTGCGCGGCAGCGAAACGGTGCAGAAGCGCATCAGCATCAACGGCGTGCGCCGCCGCGCCTCGGACCTCGTCGGTAGGCTGAACGCCGTTCTCTTTTCCGCCGCCGACATCGACCTGGTGTACGGCGGCCCCAGCGGTAGACGGCGCTACCTGGACATCCTTCTGTCGCAGGTCAGCCGCCGCTACTTGCAGGCTCTCCAGCGCTACCAGCGCGTTCTCCAGCAGCGCAACACGCTGCTCAGGCGCATGCGCGATGAGGGTGCTGACGAGGCAGAGTTGGCTTACTGGGACGGCCAGATCTGCAGAGAGGCGGCGGAGGTGCTCGCGGAGCGCCACGCTGCGGTCGCCGACCTCGCGCCGTTTGCCGCGCGTACTTTCGTGCAGCTGGCCGGGCGCGACGGGCTGACGATCACCTATACGGGTGTTGGTGTGGAAGACGGCGCAAGTATGGAGGAGATTACCGAGGCAGTACGCCTGGCCCTCGCAGCACAGAGGCGACGGGAGCGCGCGATGGGCCAGACCGTCGTAGGCCCTCACCGAGACGACCTGCGTATTGAGTTGGACGGGGTCGAAATCGGCAAGCACGCATCGCGCGGACAGGCACGTTTGGCCGCGTTGAGCCTGCGCCTCGCCGAGGCGAACCTCCTCCGCACCCGCCGCGACGACGCCCCGGTTCTGCTGCTGGACGACCTCCTTTCCGAACTTGACGCAGCGCGGCGCAAGCTGGTCATGGAGTCGACGGGCGACTACCACCAAACGTTGCTGACCACCGCCGATTTGGCCCTCGTTCCTGAGCCCTGGCGCGACGCGGCGCGGCTCATCGAGGTGAGGGCGGGGCAGCTATACGAGGAGGGGGCGCCGCTCTAGAGGGCGGGGCGCCTCTCACGCCAGTCGGTGGCCTGCTCGTATGCATACGCGGCCCCCAACAGCGTTGCCTCGCTCAGGTGAGGGCCTAGCAGCTGTAAGCCGACAGGCAGGCCGTCTACAAAGCCGCAAGGCACGGTAATGGCTGGTATGCCTGCGATGTTTACCGGCACGTTGCAGACGTCGCTTGCGTGCATCGCGACAGGGTCGTCCGCCTTCTCCCCCAGCCGAAAGGCAGGCGAGGGTGTGCTGGGCGTCGCGAGCACGTCGAATCGCTCAAATGCCTCTCGGAACTCGTCGCGAATGAGCGTGCGCACCCTGAGCGCCTTCAGGTAGTAGGCATCGTAGTAGCCGGACGAGAGCGCGTAGGTGCCGAGCATGATGCGCCGCTTTACCTCCGGCCCAAAGCCCTCCCTCCGCGTGCTTTGCAGGGCATCCCACATTCCGGATGCCCCCGTGTTGGAGTGACCGTACTTCACGCCGTCGTAGCGGGCGAGATTGGCCGAGCACTCCGACGGCGCGATGACGTAGTACGCCGCCAGCGCGGCGCGCGAACTCGGCAGGCGCACGTCCCAATCCACGGCTGCGCCCTGCGATTCCAGCTCCGCTATCGCTGCGCGCGCGGCCTCTGCCGTGGGGGGCTCGATGCCCTCGCCGAAGTAGTCCTGCACGACGCCTATCCGAAGACCGGCTACGCCGTCGCGCAGGCCCGCGGTGTAGTCGTGGGGTCCGGCGGCGATGGAGGTCGAGTCCTGCGCGTCGCTCGTTGCGATGGCGTTGAGCACCAGCGCCGCATCCTCCACCGTCCGAGTCATTGGCCCAATCTGGTCGAGCGACGAGGCGAAAGCGACGAGCCCGTTGCGGCTCACGAGACCGTAGGTCGGCTTCAGCCCGACGATGCCGCAGAGAGCAGCGGGCTGCCGTATCGACCCGCCCGTGTCGGAGCCGAGCGCAAATGCCGCCTCGCCCGCGGCGACCGCGGCCGCAGGGCCACCGCTCGATCCTCCGGGTACGCGCTCGAGGTCCCACGGATTCGCCGTCTTGCCAAGTGCGGAGTTTTCGGTGGAGGAGCCCATCGCAAACTCGTCCATGTTGCCCTTGCCGAGCAACACGGTGCCAGCCTGTCTAAGCGCGGTGGCTACGGTCGCGTCGTACGGGGGCACGTAGTCGCGCAGCATCGCGGATGCGCACGTCGTTCGTACGCCTGTGGTGCTGATGTTGTCCTTCAGCTGCATGGGTATGCCGGTTAGCGGGCCGGCGTGGCCGGCAGCGAGCCGTGCGTCCGCAGCCTCCGCCTCTGCCAGCGCCGAATCGCCGCATAGCGTCAGGTATGCGCCGACGCGCTCCTCGACGGCCTCTATCCGCTCGAGGTGCGCCTGCGTCAGCTCGGTCGCCGTGACGTCGCGGCGGAGCAGCGACTCGCTCATCTCGGCGAGCGACAGGAAGTGCAGGGGCGTAGCCACTATTCGAGCACGCGGCGGACCCTGAAGTAGTTGCCCTCGCGCTGGGGCGCGTTGGCTAGCACAGCGTCGATGGGCAAGGGAGGGCGGGGCTCGTCGTCACGCATCACGCTGTGTACGGCGTCCACGGCGTGCCCGGTCGGCTCGACGGATTCGGTATCGATCGACTGGAGGAACGCGACGTCGTCGAGCAGGCTCGCCAACTCGAGCCGCATCTCCTCGATCTCATCCTCGTTCATACCGATGCGGCAGAGGGCGGCGATATGCCGTACATCGTCCGCGCTCAATTCGTTTCGAACCGCCACAGGAGCCCTCCGGAGATGAGTAGCAGTCTACCAAAGGGGCAGGTGGGGTACAGGCTTGCTCATATCCGTACTAATTGTTGCTTGCATGTGCTTCCCAATTTTTGGCTCTTTGTCTAAACTCTTGACTAAACAAAATCTTGGAAGTAGACCAAAGAGGTAGCCTGATGAAGATTTCGCAGATTGCCGAGTACAGCCTTCCGGCGGAGGGGGGCCTACCGCCTCTACAGGCCATGGTCTACGAGGAGATAATGCGCCGCCCCGACGAGGTCTTCGAGTACCAGGGGGAGGAGCTGCTCCGAGTCTTCCCTCGTCTAAAGCGCTCGGCGCTGAACTGGTCGCTTTGGCTCCTTGCCAGGGGTAAGCATATCGGCAAGATGAAGGTCCGCGTCAACGGCAAACTGACCACCGTCTACGGCTCTCACGAGGCCATCGCCGCGCTGAAGGAAAGGTTACAAGCTCCCAAGGGCCTCGATGGGGACGCCATGTCGGCTGAGCACGAACACGACGAAGCGGTCGCCTAGCTACCTGGACCCGCGGCGGCTTCTCGCTCGCACAGTTCGCGCAGGTGCTTGAACGGGTAGATGCCCGTGTCGTGCAGGTCGCTGAAGAGGATACCGACGGCGTAGTTGCCAATTTCCAGCACGTCCTCGACCCGGATGCCTTCCGGCACGTCATCGACGGCCACCTGCCGCACGTGTGTCATCTCATCGACGCACTGTGCGCAGCCGCAGTTGCCGCGCAGGACGCGATGCGGCAGCAGGCACTGGTGCCCATCCGCCCAGAGGATGTACATCCCCTCGTCCTGGACGTTGATGGAACGTGGTTGGTGGCGCGGCTCGGCCATGCGTCCGAGTCTAGTGGACGGGGCCCAGCGCGGCCAAGCGGGGATAGGAGGCCCTCACTGCGCCTTGTGCGGCGCCAGTTCATCCATCGCCAGCTGGCCTTCCGTGTGCCTGCTTCGCAGGTTGCTGACGCCCACGCCGATCAGCCGCAGCGGCGTCTCTGCCTGCCAGTTGCGCTCCAGCAGTTCCAGCGCCATGCCTAGTATGGCGCGCGGGTCCGCCGTCTCCAGGCTGCTCGTCTGCGAGCGCGTGATGGTCGTGAAATCGGCAAAGCGCAGTTTGAGCGTTACGGTGCGTGCGACGACCTCGCTCCGAGCCAGCGAGTCGCCGATGCGCTGGGCCATACGCTCAAGTTCGCTATGCAGCGTTTCGCGATCCGTAACGTCGTGGGCGAACGTCTCTTCCGCGCTGATCGACTTCGCTTCTCGCTCCGGCGTAACGTTGGAGTCGTCCTCGCCGCGCGCGCGCCGTTGCAGGATGGCGCCCCATGGACCGAGCACGGCTATGAGGCCTGCCAGCGACGCGTGTGCCACGTCGCCGAGCGTGCGAAAGCCTGCGGCGTTGAGCCGCTCCGCCGAGCGCGGGCCAACGCCAGGCATCGACTTGACGGGCAGTGGCGCAAGGAATGCCCCTTCGTCTCCTGGCTGGACTACGATGAAGCCCGACGGCTTGCCGGTCTCGCAGGCTATCTTGGCCACCATCTTGCTGGTGCCGAGCCCGATGGAGCAGGGGAGGTCTGACTCGACGCGGATGCGCCCCTGTATCCGATGCGCCAAGGCAGTGGCCGCCTCCATTGCCGGCGCCACCGCCGTCAGGTCGACGTATGCCTCATCAATGGACATCTGCTGGACGGTGTCCGATTCGCGGTGCAGGATGTCCATCACGCGCCGCGAGTACTCGCTGTAGAGGCCGTGGCGTACCGGCAAGACAGTCGCGTGCGGGCACAGGCGCAACGCCGTCGCCATGGGCATCGCTGAGCGGCAGCCGTACGTGCGCGCCTCGTAGGATGCCGCCGCAACGACGCCGCGTCCTTCGGGCGAGCCGCCTATGAGCAGCGGCTTGCCGCGCAACTCCGGGTTCTCGTTCACCTCGACCGACGCATAGAAGGCGTCCAGGTCGACGAGGACGATCCTGCGGTCGAGCTCATGCGCCATCGTGTGGCGATGGTAGCCCAATAGCCGCGCCGTGGGTATCGGTGGTTGGCACTCCAATAGGAGGGGGGCTGCTTCCACAAAGAGCCCCCCTCTCTCACGTCAGGATCTGCGGCGTTGCGCTACTTTCCGCGGCTGACGGCAACTAACTCGGAGCCCGGCGTGAAGCCGATGCGGGTGTGCGCAGGCACGGTCACGCGCTGACCCTGGTTAGGGCCCCGGATGGCGCGGACCTGGCGCTCCTTCACCGAGCGCGACTCGAAGGTGCCGAAGCCGGTCAGCACCACACGGTCGCCTGCCGCCAGCGCATCCCGTACGGAGTCGAGGACTGCGTTCAGAGCGGCATCACCCTGTGAACGTGGCGCCCCTAATTTCTCTGCAACGCGGGCGGCCAAGTCTCCTTTTCGTAGGTCTGCCAAGATGACACCTCCTCGAATCGACTCACTCTGGCTAGGCGGGCGCACCATAGCACAGCGCCTACGCCTGTTTCAATGGTCATTGCCGGCCTGCGCCGCTGAAATATGGCGCGCTAGTCGCCGCTTCCCCACCAGCGGTGGAAGTGATTGAGCGGGCCGTGGCCCGACCCGACGGGAAAGGCTTGGCGCAGCGACCCCGTGACGTACTCCTTCGCCTGCGACACCGCCTCGACCACTTCCATGCCCGAGGCGATGCCCGACGCAATCGCCGATGACAGCGTGCAGCCCGTCCCGTGCGTGTTGGTCGTGGCGATACGTTCGCTGGTGAAGCTGTAGTAGCGCTGCCCGTCAAACAGGGTGTCCGTTGCGTCCTCCTCGAAGTGCCCGCCCTTGATGAGCACGTATTCGGGGCCGAGGCTGCGGATGCGGATGGCTGCGGCTCGCGCCTCAGCTACGTTGCGGACGGGCATCCCGGCAAGCGCCTCTGCCTCCGGCGCGTTGGGCGTCACCACCAGTGCTCTGGGCACCAGCCGCTCGGTCAATACCTGAATTGCGTCATCGCGAATCAGCCGTGCGCCTCCTTGCGCCACCATCACGGGGTCGACCACGAGGCGCGTCATCCGGTGCTCGCGCAGCTTGGCGGCAACCGCTTCGATCACATCGGCGCTCGACAACATTCCCGTCTTGACGGCACGGGGGGCGAGGTCCGCTGCAATGGCGTCGATCTGCGCCTCGATGAGGGAGACGGGCAGCTCCTGCATGGCGGTTACGCCTAGCGTGTTCTGCGCCGTGACCGCCGTTATCACGCTCACCCCGTAGACCTCCATTGCGGCAAAGGTCTTGAGGTCGGCCTGGATGCCTGCACCGCCGCCAGAGTCCGAGCCCGCGATGGTGAGCACGATGGGAGGCGTCTTTGCCAACCTATTCCTCCATTAGGCGGACGCGCGCCGCCAGTTCGTCGAAGTCGTAGCCTTCCGCACCTCGCTGCAAGCGGCCGGCGACCAGGAAGCCAAGCGCCACCAGGGTGGAAACAACCACGGCGGCACCGAAGCTCGCGAGCGTGTTGCCGGACGCAAGGATATGCCACACGTCCGTCAGTGCGCCCCATGTCCACCAGCCCGCGAGCGACTTTGTCGGGAAGAATGCGGCGCCTACCGCGATGCCGGCCAGTGAGCTTGCCAGCGCCGCGCGCCCCGAAAGGCGGCGTGCGTACAGGCCCAGGAAGATGGGCACCATCGCTCCCGCGCACACCAGGTCGGCGATGAGGAAGAGGTAGAGGACGCTGTCGAACAGGAAGCCGACTATCAGTGCGGGCACGATGAGCAGGGCGGTAACGACGCGCGACCTCGCCAGTAGGGCGCCGCCGCGCAGGGTCGGTTGCAGGCGCGGCAGGTCGGACGCAAAGGTGCTCGCCAGGCCGTTCAGCAGCGTATCCATGCTGCTCATTACCAGGACGATGGCCAGCACCATCACGACCACCACTGCCCATGCCGGCATCACGTCCAGCACGAGCGCAAATAGTGAAATCGCGGGCGTATCAGCTGCGCCCTGTCCTACAGCCCATAGCCCGAATATGCCCGCGCCGATGAGCATCGGCACGATGAGCACGCCGGCTGCCGTGAACCCGATTCGCAGGTCTCGCTCGCTGCGCGCGGCGTAGACTCGCTGCCAGTAGCCTTGGTGGAACAGGTTGGCCGCCAGCACGGCGATTATCAGCGTTATGCCGAACTCGATGCCCGGCTGGTGCGTCAGCGATAGCAGTTCGGGACGTTCCGCGCGCACTGAGTCAAAAGACGCGCCCCAGCCCCCGAGCTGAGCCACTACCGCTACGAAGGCCACAATCAGCAGCGGCACGATGAGCGCAAACTGGATGTTGTCGGTGAAGATGGTTGCCTTGAGCCCGCCGTAGACCGTGTAGAGCAGCGTGGCCCCGCTGACGAGTACCAGCGTCAGCAGGAGCGGCGCGTCCGTGATGAGCCGGATGGCCCGCGCAATCGCCCCCATCTCGGCTGCTAGGAAGGTGAACATGTACAGGACGATGATGGCCACCGCGAATCCGTACATGGCTCTGCCGTAACGGTGCCATACGAACTCCGTTAGCGAGTGGCCTTCCGGCATGAGGCGGCGCATTCGTGGGCCGAGCACTAGGAACGCCAGCACGGGCGCCGCTTGCCCGATACCGTAGCCGATGAGCGCAACCAATCCTGCCCAAGTCGCGGCCTCGGCCGGGCTGAAGAGGATCCAAGCACCCATGACGGATGCGACCATCGTCGCCATGGCCACGGTGCCGCTCGCGGTGCCTCGCGCGGACACGAAAGACTCGAGCGCCACGCGTGCGCGCCGCGAGTAGAACAACCCCGCCGCGCTGAAAGCGGCCATCGTCAACGCGGCCACTACGAAGGACCATGCTCCGAGCGCCATACCTTGCCTCCGGCGGCTACGCGGTCAACAAGAAGAGGGGCCGCCTTGCGAATAGAGGGCGGCCCTGGCGCTCGTCACCTAGGCGCGACACTCCCTCCGCTGGCATTACCCAGGTCAGGTTCAGCGAGTCGCCCCGAAGAACGTCGAGGCCTCTCAGCCGGCGCACCCGGCTCCCCGTTGCCGCAGTAGTCGATTGCGGCGATAGTAGGCGAACTGCCAAGAGTCGTCAACGCTCCTCTATTGCATAGAGTGCGCGTTGTGGATAATAGAGGGGTCGCAGTAGGCGGCATTCGCTTGTTGGGGCTATGGACAGCAAGCGAGGAAGGTGTACTATAATGCGCGCTCACAGGACTATGAGCCCTGGTCGTCCGCTTGCGGCGCTGGGGTCAGCGCCTGAGGCGTGATACGAAACGACCGCAATCCTCCGACCCGCTGACCGCCGGGGGAGTGATAGGAGTAGGCATGCTGAAGCCTCGCACCCTCTCAATTGGAATGATTCTAGCGTTGCTCTTCGCGCTCGTTCTTTCCGTCAGCGCCGCAAGCGCTCAGGAAGAGGAAGATGAAGTCACGCTAGGGGGCTCCGTCAAGGTTAGGGATGACGGCAACAACCCGAGTGCGAGGCTCATCATCGCGCTCAGAGACCTCCCGGCGCCGCCCGCTGGCATGGCGTACGAGGGCTGGCTGGTCGGCGGGGACGACAAGATCAGCACCGGCGTCTTCTACCGCGCAATTGACGGCTCCGTCGACGCGGAGTGGACGCACCCCGACGGCGCGAACATCTTCGCGCACTACGCGGCATTCGCCATCACGACCGAGCCGGTTCCGGACCCCGATCCTGCGACGCCGGGCGAGGTGGTCTACGCTGACACCATCGACAGCGGCGCATACTTCCCGCTGCTCAACATCCTCGTTGAGTCGGAAGACGCCCCGGACGACACGGCTCTGGGAGTCGGACTGCGCGACCAGTTGGGCGAAGCGCGTAACCACGCCAGGGCGGTACGGAACGGCGCCGACCTCGCTGCGCAGCAGGCTGCCGCACAGAGCGTTCTCGACATCATCATGGGTGCCGGAAATGATGGCTTTGGCGCTGCCGCCTACGCGGAGGCGATTTCCGAACAGCTCAACCTGGCACAGGTGGGCACGACGGATAAGACTGCCGTGGAAGCTATCAAGGCAGCCATCGGTGCAAACGACTGGGTGCGCTTGAAGTTGACGCAGGCTGCCGGTGGCGCCAGCAACCTCATAGCTGCAACCGGTGAGGAGCACCCAGAGGAACTCAAGTCATTCATCCAGAACGTGTACGAGCCGCTGGACACCATCAACCGCGACGCCAACGCCGCCTACGCTGGCGCGCAGGACATGGCCACGTTCGTGCCGATTCTCGGTGCAGTACCGGGCACACCCGGCGTCGGTGACGGCCTCGTCCCGACCGTGGCGCGCGGCGTCCTGCTCTTCGGCGTCATCGCGATGGCGCTCGGCATGGCGCTTCTGCTCCGCAGGCGGCGCACTGTCATCCTCCAGGCGGCATAGCACCGCAACGTAGAGGCGAACGACAGAGGGGGCTCCCAGCGAGGAGCCCCCTCTTTTTCGTGCGCGGCTGTTGCGCCTCTCCCAGCGAAGGAGCGAAAGCGCCTGTGCTACCGGAAGGCTTCCAGTCCCTCCGGGATTGCCGCCTCGATGATGCTGATGGCGTTGCGCGCCAGCGCCGCCTCGAGTTCGTCGAGCAGTTGGTCGGCGCCATGCACCCGCGCCGCTGCGATACCGTACGCCTGGGCTAGCGCAACGAAATCGGGATTGACGAGGTCGCTGCCGAAGTAGCGCCCGCCCATCGAGCGGCGCTGCATCGATTGCAGCGCGCCCCAAGCGTTGTCGTTGAAGAGCAGTACGATAGGCGAGATGCCGTACTGCACCGCCGTTCCCAATTCCTGCATGTTGTACTGAAAGCCTCCGTCGCCGCTGATGCAGAGCACTTGCCTAGTCGGCGCGCCGGTCTTCGCGCCCATGCTCGACGGGAAGCTGTACCCGATGCCGACCCAGCCGTGGGGATGGAAGAACGTGCCCGGCTCGTAGGCGGGGAAGGCCCGCTGGGCCACGTAGCCGGGAATCGCGGGGTCTGCGACGACGATGGCGTCGCGATCCAGCACCGCGCGGATGCCGTCGAACAGGCGCGATTCGGCGGGATACTGTTGCCGGACGCCCTCCGCGACCACCTTGCGCAAGCGAGCCGTCTCCTCACGGTAGGCTGCGGACGCTTGCGGCAAACGGTGGACATGCTCCAGCAGTTGTCGCAGGACCGCCCGTGCGTCGCCGTTCAGGCGAACGCTGGCATGGTAATTGCGGTCGAACACCGCCTCGTCGATGTCGATCTGAATGACGGCGCCCGGCAATTCCAACCCGACGCCCTTGGTCGAGCGGAAGTGCATACCGCTGCCGACGATGATTGCGACGTCGCAGGTCGGTAGGAAGTCGGCGATGGGGTTATCGCCCCAGAAGCGCCCGTGCAGTGCAGAGCCGAGGCACAGAGGGTGGTCCTCCGGAAATGCGCCCTTCCCCCCGTCGGCGATGGCCACCGGCGCACCGAGCGCCTCTGCGAGCACCCGCAGCTCTTCCGATGCTCCGGCGCTCATGACGCCGCTGCCGACCCACAATACGGGACGCTCAGTGCGTTCCAGCATCCTCAGGGCGGCTGCGACGGCCTCCCCATCGGCCTGCCGGGGCGCGAGGTCGCGGCGTCGCGGGATGGCGGCGCCGCTTTCCTCCGCCAGCAGGTCGGTCGGCACCGCCACGACGGCAGGGCGGGGGTGGTGCGAGCGCATGTGCTCGAACGCCTGCGCCACCTGCTCGGCTGCGTCCTCTACGGTCAATGGCAGCGCGCGGAAGTCAGCGACGGACGCAAACATCTCTAGCTGGTGGTTCGCCTCGTGCGTGACTCCGCGTCCCTGGCCCAGCCACTCCGCCTCAATTTCCGTCGTGACCTGGAGCACGGGCACTGAGGAGTGGTATGACTCGCCCATTGCGCCCACCGAGTCGGCTGCGCCGGGGCCGGAGGAGGTGACATAGATGCCAGGTTCCCCGGTAGCGCGGGCGTAACCGTCTGCCATGAAGCCAGCGGCTAGCTCGTGCCGCGCGCCGATGAACTGGATCCGCCCCGCCTCAACTGCGTCGCGGAGCGCATCGAAGAGGTGCAGGTTACGGACGGAGATGACGCCAAAGACGACGCGCACCCCCTGCGCGATGAGCGTCTCGACGATTGCTTGCCCTCCCGTCACGCGCACCCTCCTACGGTCGTGGAGGTTGCATGATAGCGGGCGCGGGGCGCCTAGCTACGTTAGCGAATCGGCGATGAGCGAGAGGGGACTCTCAAGGAGCCTCTTTATCTCGACGAGGAACTGCGCTGCGTCCGCGCCGTTGGAGATGCGGTGGTCGGCTGACAGCGATGCCTGCATGACCTGCCGCACCACTATCTCTCCATCACGCACCTGGGGAGTGGCCGCGACCGACCCCACCGCGAGGACCGCCGCTTGCGGCGAGACGATGATGGCCGTGAACGAGTCCACGTCGAACATGCCTAGGTTGCTGATGCTGAACGTCCCTGCGGTGTACTCATCCTGGCGCAGCCTTCCCGCGCGAGTGCGCTCGCCGAGGTCTTTCGTTTCCGCCGCGATTCGCACCAGCGACTTCTTCTCGCACTCCAGCACCGCAGGCACTACCAGCCCCTCGTCCAGCGCGACTGCGATGCCGACGTTGACGTTGGGCGCGACCTGTAGGTGGTCATCCTGGAACGCGGAGTTGAAGACGGGGAACTTCTGCAGCGCCAGCGCCGCTGCCTTGACGATGAGGTCGTTGACGCTGACGCGCACGTCGTCGAGCTGCGCGTTCAGTTCGCGGCGGAAGTCCATAGCGGCCGTCATGTCGACGCTGGCGTTGACGTAGTAGTGTGGCACGGGGCCCTTCGTTCCCGCCGTGCGCCGAGCGATTGCCTGGGCCATCTTGCTCAGTGGAATGCGCCCGCCGGCATCCGGCTTCCGCGGCTCCGGGCCTACCTTCAGCGTCTTGCCGATTCGCGGCTCGGCGGCAGCGGGTGCAGGCGCAACGGGCGCGGTAGCCGGGGCCTGCTTGGCGTAGGCGAGTACGTCGTCCTTGGTGATGCGCCCTCCTGGGCCTGTGCCCGCCACCTGCCGCAAGTCGACGCCCTGTTCGTCCGCGAGTCGGCGCGCAACGGGGGATACCTTCATCATGCCGCCGTCTGCAACCGGAGCAGGGGCAGGAGCCTCTGCCAACGCCTCTCCCTTCGGTTGCTCTACTGGAGCGGCCTCGACCGAAGGCGCTTCTTCCTCGGGTGGGGCGGCCTCGCTTACCTCCGGCAGGGTCTCGTCCGCTGTGCCGATGATGCCGATGACCGCGCCGACGGGGACCGTCATCCCCTCGCCGACGGTGACCTTACGGAGCAGACCAGCGGCGTCCGCCTCCATCTCGACGGTCGCCTTGTCCGTCTCGATCTCGGCGATGATGTCGCCCTTCTTGACCACGTCGCCTTCGTGCTTGACCCACTTGACGACGGTGCCTTCGGTCATGTCATACCCCATCTGGGGCATTACGACTTCTGTCGCCATTCGGCCACCTCCGAGATACGTTACGCCCCGACGCCGACCACGTCCGCCAAGGTGCGAATCACCTTGTCGGCGTCGGGGATGGACAGCCGTTCCAAGTTGCTTGCGTAGGGCTGCGGCACGTCTTCGCCTCCGACCCGCGCCACGGGGCCGTCGAGGTAATCGAAGCAGACCTCTTGTATCTGCGCTGCGATCTCCGCCGCCAACCCGCCCGTCCGCCATGTCTCTTCGACGACGGCCACGCGGTTGGTCTTGCGCACCGACTCATACACCGTCTCCATGTCGAGCGGGCGAATCGTGCGCAGGTCGATGACCTCCGCCTCCACGCCGCGCTCTGCAAGCGCCTGCGCGGCATCCAGGGCGATGTGGACCATCCGCGAGTAGGCCACCAGCGTCACGTCGGAGCCTCGGCGCTTCACGTCCGCAACACCGAACGGGATGGTGTAATACTCGTCCGGCACCTCTTCGCGCACGCGGTAGAGCAGCGCGTGCTCCGAGTAGAGCACGGGGTCTTGCATCGTGAACGCCTCGCGCAGCAGGCCGAGCGCGTCGCGGGGTGTGGCGGGCAGCACGACGTACATGCCCGGCAGGTTTGCGTACCAGTGCTCGAGGCTCTGGGAGTGCGTCGCGGCCAGACCTGCGCCGCCGCCCGTGACCGCGCGATAGATGACGGGCGAGCTCAGCTGCCCGCCCGACATGTAGCGCACCTTGGTGGCGTGGTTCACGATTTGGTCCATAGCCAGCAGGCTGAAGTTGATGGTCATGAGCTCGACGACAGGCTTGAGGCCCGCCATCGCTGCGCCCGCGCCTGCGCCGACAAACACCGATTCGGAGATGGGCGTTTCGCGAATGCGCTTGGGGCCGTACTTCTCCAGCATGCCCTTGGTCACCGCGTAGGCGCCGCCGTAGGCGCCGACGTCCTCGCCCATGATGAAGACCCGTTCGTCGGCGTCGAGTGCCTCTTCCAAGGCCTTCGCAACGGCTTCCCTATACGTGATCTCCGCCATCGCTAGCTCCCTTCTCCGACGATGTCCGTATAGAGCTCGGACGGGTCGGGCTCGGGGCTCTCTTCCGCGAACGCAACGGCCCCGTCCACGATTGCTTCTACGTCCGCGTCCACCTCGTCCAACTCCGCCTCCGTAACCTCGCCGTCCGCGAGCAGTTGCGTCCTGAAGTTGGGGAGGGGGTCGCGCTGCCGCCAGTATGCCTCCTCCTCCTTGTGCCGGTACTCGGCCGGGTCGGCCATCGAGTGGCCGCGGAAGCGGTAGGCGAGCGCCTCTACGAAGTACGGCCCACCGCCGTTTCGCACGTGGCTGAACACGCCCTTCATCGCCTCGCGTACCGCTAGCACGTCCATCCCGTCGATTTGTATCGCGGGGATGCCGTACGGCTCCGCGATCGTGTAGATGTCTTTGACCGCGAACACCTCCGAGACCGGCGCGCCCATGCCGTACAGGTTGTTTTCGCAGAAGAAGATGATGGGCAAGTTCCATATCTTGGCGAGGTTCATGCCCTCGTGGAACTCGCCCTCCGAGAGCGCGCCGTCGCCGATGAAGCAGACCACAACGCTGTCGTTTCCGCTGTATTCGTTGGCCAGTGCCAACCCGGTGCCCAGCGGTATCTGCCCGCCGACGATGGCGTAGCCGCCCATCATGTTCACGTTTGCGTCCACCAGGTGCATCGAGCCGCCCTTGCCTTTGGAGGACCCCGTGGCGCGCCCGAACAGCTCTGCCATTGCGGCGTTGGGGTCCATCCCGCGGGCCAGCGCGTGACCGTGGTCGCGGTAGTGCGTAATCACGTAGTCCTGCGGCTGCATGACCGACATTACGCCGACCGCGATGGCCTCCTCCCCGATGTAGAGGTGTAGGAAGCCGCGGATGCGCCCGCGCATGTACTGCCGGGCACAAGCCTCCTCGAAGTCGCGGATCAGCTTCATCTGCTGATACAGCTGGACCAGTTCAGTCTTGGTGATGTCCGGTGCTACCGTCATCGTCCCGCCCTCCATGCCTATATGTGGATGGCCTGGCCATCCGCGGCGAGCGCTGCTTCCTTGATGATCTCTGAGACGGTTGGGTGGGCGTTGACCACCGCGCCCACCTCGATGTTGGCGCCTTCTAGGACATGCGCAAGGCTGAGCTCGCCGAGCAGTTCCGTGACTTCATGGCCCAGGAGATGCGCGCCAAGCAGTTCGCCCGTGCTCGAATCCACTATGACCTTGGCGAAGCCGTCGCCCTCATTCAGCGCCAGCGCCTTTCCGTTTGCTGAGAGTGGGAAGCGCCCCACCTTGTAATCGAGCCCTTGCTCCTCCGCCGCCTGCTCCGTGAGGCCGAAGGATGCAACCTGCGGGTTGCAGTAGACGGCGCTGGGCATTGCGGAGTAGTTGAGTGCGAATGGCGACGCGCCCGCGATGTGCTCAGCTACGTAGACGGCCTGCGCCTGTGCGACGTGCGCCAGCGGCTTTATGCCGGTCACGTCGCCTATCGCCCACACGCCCTCGGCGCTTGTTTGCAGGTGCTCGTCGACGACGATGTAGCCGCGCTCGGTCGCGATTCCGGCCTTGTCCAGCGCCAGCCCGTCCGTGTTGGGCCGGGTGCCGACGGCCACGAGCACGCGGTCAGCAATCACGTCGACCTCTCCCTCGCTAGTGCTTAGCCGTACGGTTGCCGTGCCCTCGTTGACGCTAACGCCCTCGAAGCGCGTGTCAAGGCGGAACTCGATGCCCTGGCGCTCGAGGTAGCGCGCCAGGAAACGGACAACGTCCTTGTCCTCTCCTGGCAGGATGGTCGGCATCGCTTCCACGACGATGGGCTTTGCGCCGTACGCTGCGTAGACGTAGGCGAACTCGATGCCGATTGGCCCGCCGCCCACGATGAGGACACGCTCTGGTACGTCGCGCTGGAGGATGGCCTCGCGGTAGGTCACGACCACGTCTCCGTCCACCTCGACGTGGGGCAGCGCCTGCGGCCTCGCGCCCGTTGCGATGATGAGGTTGTGCGCTTCGACCTGCTCGCCGCCGACGTCCAGCGAGCGCGGCCCGGTGAAGGATGCCTCACCGTACAGCACGTCCACTCTGTTCTTCTTGAGCAGGGTCTCGACTCCCTTGGTCAGGTCGTCGACGACGCGGCGGCTGCGATCGACTCCCGCCCCGTAATCGGCGTGCACGCCATCAACCTCGATGCCGAAGGCGGCCGCATCGCCGATGAGGCGCAGCACTTCCGCGTTGCGGATGAGTGCCTTGCTCGGAATACAGCCCCAGTTGAGGCAGACGCCGCCCAATGCCTCGCGCTCGATAACCGCCGTGCGCAGGCCCAATTGCGCCGCGCGTATCGCGGCGACATACCCGCCGGGCCCCGCTCCGATGACCGCTACGTCGTAGGCCGGCATAGACAGAACCTTTTGCTCCACGCCAATTTGGGGAGATATCAGCGCGTTGCAGGCGCCGCCGTTGCGCTCGATTCCCCTCGCCAATGTAGCATAGCGGTCGCATTTCATGCCGTAAACCACCTACCAAGCCGGTTATGGGAAGAGGGTAGAAAGCGAAGACAAACCTATAGATACTGCCTATAGATACGTTTTGGGAATTTAGCTTGCGCCAAGAGGTCGCTGCGGAAACCGAAAGCGCGACAGAGAAATAGGCGCGCAAACGCTTGTCCGCGATACAATGGTGGATGATTGGCGAGGAAAGTGCGATGAGCGACGAAGAAATCCACGAAATGCGCATGGCGCACGCTATCGAGAACACCGTGGTCGTGCGGCCTCCGAAGCAGCACCTCGCAACGTTCGGCAGCACGACTATCCGCTACTACCTCGTCACCGAGCCTGCGTACCGCGAAATCGACGACCGCTCGCCCGACGACGTCGTGATCCGCGAGGGTGTCGTCACCGCCGAGCAGCCCAAGGTGGTGACGCCCTACTACATGCTCAACCACGAGGGATTCGGCCAGCACGCCGCCGAATTCCTGCGCAACATCGCCCGTGAGCGCGGAAACGACGCCCCGGGTCTGCTCTACGCCTACAAGAACGAGGGCATGCAGACCAACATCGCCTCAGGCGACGTGCAACAGGTCACCAACCGCCTCAAGCGCTGGCTCGACCGTGAGGAGCGCAACCTCGAGGCGGTGATCCAGGGCGTCGACGAGCTCTGGGACGTTTCGCTCATGAAGTTCATCTTCGACCTGACGTCCGCATCGGTACGCGCCAACGTCGCCGAGATGCATGCGCGCGGCCTGTTTGACACCGAGGGCGGCGTCCCCCGCGACGCCCGTGAGCGCATCGAGCATCTGCTTGCGGAGGCCAAGCGGGGCAACGTCGACCCGTCCGACGTGCACGCCGAGATCGAGCGCTGGGGCCTCTTCGACGAGTACCAGGACCGCTTCCTGTCCCTCTTCAAGGCGCGCTAGGACGAGCGAGCAATGCTGCGGCGTCTATTCGATCCGTGGATCAGGCGCACGTCGCGCCGCTACGTCGGACAGCTCGTCATCGCGACGTTTGCGCTGTTTGTCGTCCTGTGGGCCCAAGCGCTGCTGACGGGATCTGAAGTTGCCCGGGCCGTGCTCGTTGCGGCCATCGCATCGTCAGCCTTCGTTCTGTTCATCATGCCACGCAGCGCGACGGCGCAGCCCCGCAATACGATCGGCGGCCACATCTTGGCGCTCGGCGTCGGCACCGCATTCGCCGCAGGAATGACCGGCGCTTTCGGGGAGTGGCTTGATTCGCAGACGCTCTTCTTTTCGCTCTATGCCGCCATCTGCGTTGGCATCACGATCTTCCTGATGGCAATGACGCTGACGGAGCATCCACCGGCTGCGGGGACGGCGCTCGGCGTCGTCAACGCGCCTGTCTCCTACGAGTTGTGGCTATTCGTCGGGATAGCGACGCTGATGCTGGTGGGCATCCACCTGTTGCTGCGCAGCCGCTTGCGTAATCTCATCTAGCAGCCTGCGCCTAGGCGATGTGCGCAGCGCCATTGACTTCCAGCAGCGCCCCCGATACATAGTTCGCGTGGTCGGAGAGCAGGAAAAGCAGCGGCCCGACGGCCTCGTCGACCATGCCGACTCGCCCGAGCGGGATGGTTGCAAGGTAGCGCTCTCGCGCCGCGTCGGGGATTCCTTGCTGCGCCTCGCCGACCCGCTCGTCCTGTGACTCGCGCGAGCGCGTTAGGCGCGTGTCGATTGGGCCGAACGCCACCGAATTGGCCAGTATGTTGAATGCCGCCCCCTCGATTGCAATCGTCCTCGTCAGCCCGACGATGCCGGCCTTGGCCGCCGCGTAGTTCGCCTGACCGAGGTTGCCGAACGCCGACATGGACGACACGGTCACGATCTTGCGCGCGACTTGGGGCGCCTCGCGCTGCCGTTCGGCTCGCGACGCTTCTCGCATGGCGACAAATGCTGCTCTCAGCACGCGGTACGTGCCCGTCAGGTGGACATCGAGCATGGCCTGCCACTGCTCGTCGCTCATCCTGTGGAACATGCCGTCCCACGTATAGCCCGCGCAGGTTGCGACAAGGTCTACGCCGCCGAATTGCTCCTGTGCCGCACCAACGAGGTGCTCGCCCATTCGCTCATCCGCCACCGAGCCTGCGACCGTCGCCGCGTACTCCATGCCGGAGGCGGTTTCCGCGAGCGGGCCCTCGTCGAGGTCGTTCAGCACGAGCCGCGCACCGTGCGAGGCGAGCGCCTCAGCGAGGCCGCGTCCGATGCCCCGGCCCGCACCTGTGACGATTGCGACTTTGCCTGCAATGCCTTCCATATGCGCGCCATTCTAGCGCCTACGCATATTGCGGGTGGGCGCTGCCCCATCCGCCGCTTCCTGCTAGAATCAACCCAACTCCCGCGATGCAAGGAGCGATTCAATGGCGCAGAGCTATGAGGGAATTGACAGTGGGATGTTCGCCGACGCGCTGGACATCCTCAAATGCGACGGGGCGATGGTCGGACTTCAGCCCCTGTCGCACGGGCAGAAGTTCTGGGGCAGGGCGCTCACCGTTCGGATGCTTGTCGGCACGGCCGGCACCTTCAATGCCGACGAGATAGCGCTTGGCCAGATTCTCGCCAAGGCATCCAAGGATGACGTCATCGTCATCGACGTCGACGGCGAGTACATCACCGTTTGGGGAGAGCTAGCCGCCATGGCCGCCCAGAACCTAGGCGTCTCCGGCCTCATCGTCGACGGCGCGGTGCGCGACGCCGACATTATGCGTAAGCTGGGCTTCCCCGTGCTGACGCGTCACATCTGTCCGACCGCCGGCAAGACGCGCCTGCGCCTCGGCTCGGTCGGGCAGGAGCCCGTCAAGGTCGGGGGCGTTTCCGTCCACCCCGGCGACTTCGTCTTCGCCGACGAGACGGGCGCCGTCGTCGTTCCCCAAGACCTCTACGAGCAGGCGCTCGACGAGGTCGACAAGATCAAGCAGAAGGAAGATGTATTCAAGGAAGGCCTGAAGCAGGGCCTGCCGTACCTCGAGGCCGCGAAGGGGATGGGCCTCAAGCAGATATAGACCTCGTACACTGCGGAATGAGAGAGGAGAGGCGATGAGTTTGACCGACGCACAAGTGAAGGAGCTTGCGGACGCGCTTTGGGACGCTGAGCAGACGCACAACTACGTCTCGCCGCTGACCGAACGCTACGCCGACATTTCCGCCGAGGACGCATACCGCGTTCAGCAGGTCGTTCTCGACCGCAAACTGGCGGGCGGAAAGAGGATTGTCGGCAAGAAGGTCGGATTGACCAGCGCCGCAATGCAGCAAATGCTCGGCATCGACCAGCCCGACTACGGCATGATTTTCGAGGACATGGTCTTTGAGGACGGCGTCGAGCTTTCGGTCTCGGCGCTGCATCAGCCGAGGGTTGAGCCGGAAATTACGTTCTACCTCAAGAGCACGCTCAAGGGCCCCGGCGTCAGCGTGGACGACGTGCTAGAAGCGACCGACTACGTCGTTGCCTCCCTGGAGGTGGTGGGAAGCCGGATTGCTGACTGGAAGATCAAGCTGGCCGATACCATCGCCGACAACGCCTCCCACATGGCCGCAGTCGTCGGCAAGCAACAGGTACAGGTCGGTGGTCTCGACCTCGTGAACGAAGGCCTCGCCTTCCAGAAGAACGGCGAGGAGCTGAGCCGCGGCACCGGCGCTGCCGTTCTCGGCAACCCGGCCAACGCCGTCGCATGGTGTGCCAACAAGCTGGGCGAGTATGGCGTCTCCCTGAACGCGGGAGAACTGGTCATGCCCGGTGCGCTCGTCGGCATGACGCCCGTGCAGGCCGGCGACACCATCGTTGCCACGTTCGACAATGTTGGTGTGGTGAGCGCCAAGTTCGTCGACTAGCGGCGCGCGCCCGTAGGCGCGTGCAACACTTGCCGAGGAGGTCAGAAGATGGCGGACAAGATTGGAGTGGCCATCGTCGGGTCGGGCAACATCGGCACCGACCTGATGCTCAAACTGGAGGATCATCCTCGCCTCGAAATGAAGCTCATGGTCGGCATCGACCCGCGTTCCGAGGGGCTCGCGCTTGCCTCGCAGATGGGCTTTCGCACCACCGCTGAGGGCATCGAGGGCTTCAAGAGGGACCACGAGGACGTCAAGGTCGTCTACGAGGCCACGAGCGCGAAAGCGCACATGTCCAACGCCCCTCTCTACAAGGAGTTGGGCAAGATCGCCATCGACCTCACCCCCGCCGCCATCGGCCCGTACGTCGTCCCTTACGTGAACATCGGCGACGTGTTGGATGAGCCCAACGTGAACCTCATCACCTGCGGAGGGCAGGCGACCATTCCCATTGTCAACGCCGTCTCCAAGGTGACGCGCGTGCCTTACGCCGAGATCGTCGCGACCATCTCGTCGCGCAGCGCGGGTCCGGGAACTCGCCAGAACATCGACGAGTTCACGCAGACCACCGCCACGGGCATCGTCCGCATCGGCGGCGCGGAGCGCGGCAAGGCCATCATCATCCTCAACCCGGCCGAGCCTCCTATCATGATGCGCGACACCATCTATTGCCAGGTCGAGGAGATGGACCGCGAGGCCATCCTCGGCTCCATACATGAGACGGTAGAGCGGATCCAAACCTACGTGCCCGGCTACCACCTGCGCGTCGACCCCATCTTCTACGACGACCGCGTGGTGGTGACCATCGAAGTCGAGGGCGCTGGAATGTTCCTTCCCAAGTACGCCGGCAACCTCGACATCATGACGGCAGCCGCCGTCGAGGTGGGCGACCAGTTCGCCAAGCACCTTCTGGGGCTGCCCACCCAGACCACTGCATCGATAGGAGGGTAAGTATGTCCAGCAAGGGTTACGTACGCCTCGTCGATTCCACCATGCGCGATGGCTCGCATCCCATGGCGCACCAATACACGGTGGAGCAGGTGACGGAGATTGCACGCGCGCTCGACGATGCAGGCGTGCCGCTCATCGAGGTCTCGCACGGCGACGGCCTCGGCGGCTCATCCCAGAACTACGGCTTCTCCCACACCGACGAGCAGCAATTGCTGCGTGCGGTGCAAGGGGCGCTCACGAACTCCAGCATCACCGTCCTGCTTCTTCCGGGCATCGGCATTCAGGAGGACCTGAAGGAGGCCTACGACAGAGGGGCGCGCGCTGTTCGCATCGCCACCCACTGCACCGAGGCCGACATCGCCGTGCAGCACATCGGGC
Organism: Dehalococcoidia bacterium; assembly: GCA_034422075.1. Taxonomy (GTDB): domain Bacteria; phylum Chloroflexota; class Dehalococcoidia; order Lucifugimonadales; family Australimonadaceae; genus S34-282. Next base: position 11,179 of record DAOUJX010000036.1, on the reverse strand, counting down.
TCGCCCGTGAGTTGGGCATGGAGACGCTGGGCTTTCTCATGATGGCTCACATGATCGAGCCCGACGACTTGGTCGAGCAGGCGAAGGTGCAGGAGGCGTCCGGCGCGCAAGCAGTCTACGTCACTGACTCCGCGGGCGCGCTGCGCCCCGACGGCGTGCGCCGCCGTGTCTCCTCCCTGCGCGACGCCCTCGATCCCGAGACCAAGGTCGGCATTCACTGCCACAACAACTTGGGACTCGGCATCGGCAACTCGCTGGCTGCCATCGAGGAGGGTGCCGAGTACGTCGACGGGTGCCTCGGCGGCCTTGGCGCCGGCGCCGGCAACGCGCAAACAGAGGTGCTCGCGGCCGTCCTCGAACTTGAGGGCTACGAGACGGGCGTGGACGTCTACAAGATCATGGACGCGGCGGAGGACGTCGTTCGTCCCATGATGCAACGCCCGCAAATCATCGACCGCGCCAGCCTCGTGCTCGGCTACGCGGGTGTCTACTCCTCCTTCCTTCTCCACACCTACCGGGCGGCGGCCAAGTTCAACATCGAGCCGCGCGACATCCTCATGGAACTGGGCAGGCGCAAGGTCGTCGGCGGACAGGAAGACTCCATCATTGACCTTGCTTCGGAGCTGGCTGCGCAGAAAGGGTAGCTGGGCCCGCCGGACGTTCATGACACTTTCGGGGCCCCGCCAGTTGGCGGGGCCCTTTGCGTGCTTGCCGCGTCGCACTGCTATCATCAACAACGTGGTCGTATCGCCGACACGCCAAGGGGGCCACGCGGGCCCCCCCGAGCCGCGACTCCTGCGCCTCCGCCTACGGGGCATGGGCCGCCTCGGCGAGGCCGTGGCCGAGTCGGACGGCAAGCAGGTATTCGTTATCGGCGGGATACCGGGCGAGGAGGTAGTTGCCGAGGTCGTCCGTGAGCGGCGCAGCCACATCGTCGCGCGCGCCGTTGAAGTCGTTGAACCATCGCCGCACCGCGTTGCCGCGCCCTGCCGCTACGTCGGCGATTGCAGCGGCTGTCAGTGGCAGCACATCGCCTACGAGCACCAACTGGAATTGAAGCGGCTGACCGTCGTCGATGCGCTCGAACGCGTCGGTGGCATTACAGGCGCTGCGGTGCTGCCAACGCTGCCGAGCCCGCAGCAACTGGGCTACCGCAACCATGCCCGCTTTACCATCAGCCGTCCTAGCGCCCCTAACGGGCCGGGCCGACTCGGATTCGTTAACCGCGAAACGCGCCGCCACGTTGATATTGACGAATGCCTGCTCATGGCGCCGCGCATCAACGAGATGCTGGCCGCGCTGCAAGGGCGCGCGGCGGAGACGACCCAGTTGTCAGTGCGCGTGGGCGTTAACAGCGGCTCGTGGATGCTCCAGCCCACGCTGCAGCACCCCGATATCCCGTTCGATTCCGGCCAGCCCCACTACGAAGAGAGCGTCGCAGGGTACGCCTTCCGCATCGCCTCGCCCTCCTTCTTCCAGGTGAACACGCCGCAGCTTGAGCAGATGGCATGCGTGGTCAGCGAGGCGCTGGGGCTCTCTGGCAGCGAGACGCTCGTTGACGCCTACGCCGGCGTGGGGACGTTCGCCGTGCTGCTCGCCGCCAGCGCCAAGCGCGTCATAGCCATTGAGGAGTCGGGGCCTGCGGTCGCCGATGCGCGACACAACGCCAATGGCCTGCCCAACGTGGAGTTCCGGCTTGGACGCACCGAAAGCGTGCTCGCCGAAGTGGCGGCGGAGACACCCATCGATGCCGTCATCCTCGACCCGCCGCGCGCCGGGTGCCTACCGGGAACGCTCGATGCGCTGCTGGCTGCGCAGCCCAGCCGCATAGCGTACGTCTCGTGCGACCCTGAGACGCTGGCCCGCGATCTGGCCATGCTCACCGCCGGCCCGTTCCGGCTCGAGGGCGTGCAGCCCGTCGACATGTTCCCGCAGACACACCACGTCGAGTGCATCGCCATGCTGGCGCTCGACACGGCGCAGCGCGCCGCCGCCGCCACGCGCCGCAACCTCGTACTGGCTTCCGCCTCGCCCCGGCGGCGCGAGATCATCGACCGAGCGCTTGGTGAGCCGATCGATGCGCTAGACGCCGCCGTGCCGGAGCCGCCCGCCGATTCCGCCGACCCCGTCGCGCTTGCTCAAGAGCGCGCGCTTGCCAAGGCCAGGGCTGTCGCGGAGGCACGCTCTCGCGGCACGATCATTGGTGCGGATACCGTCGTCACGATTGATGACCGGGCCCTTGGCAAGCCCGCTGACGACGCCGAGGCTGACGCGATGCTCCGCGCGCTACGCGGACGCGAGCACCGCGTGGTAACGGCGATTGCGCTCGTCGATGCCGCTTCCGGCGCATCGTCGGTGGTGCACCGCACCTCGCGCGTCGTGATGCGCGACTACAGCGACGCCGAAATCGCCGCATACATCGCGTCCGGCGATGCGGCGGACAAGGCGGGCGCGTACGCGGTGCAGAGCGCGTCGTTTGCGCCAGCCGCCGCAGTGCGCGGCTGCTACCTGAATGTCGTTGGGTTGCCGGTCTGCACGCTGCTCAAGCAGCTAGAGAGGTTCGGCGTGCGCACCCGTGTCGCGGCGCAATGGCCCGAGCTGATGCGCTGCCCCGACTGCGCCCAGCACGCGCCTAGGCCCACCGCATAGCATGGACATCTTCGGCATCGGCATACTCGAACTGGCCGTCATCCTGCTCGTCGCCATCATCTTCCTCGGCCCGGCCCGCATGGTGGAGATGGCGAGCAAGATGGGCTCCTACTGGCGGCAGGCGCAGCGCATCCTGCGCGAGACGGCCGACGTCGCGACCGTGAATCTGGACGCCTCCCGCGAGCCGGGCAAGGCGGAGCCGGAAGCTGCTCCCGATGACGCCGTTGCCGCGCCCAGGCCCGATGCCGAGGGCGAGAGCGAGGGGCGGCGTGGCTAAGGCTATGACGCTGCGCGAGCACTTGGACGAGCTGCGCAAGCGGCTCATCGTCGCTGCGCTCGTCGTGATCTTCATGACTGTCGCCGCATTCGTCTTCCGCGACCAGATCATCGCGTTCCTGCTGGAGCCAGGTTACGCGGACCGCAACGACATGCCCATCGCCACGGAGGTGTTGGAGACGGTAGGGGTGACCTTCAAGGTAACGCTGATGGCGGGCTTCGTCGGCGCGCTTCCCGTCGTCCTCTACCAGATGGTGCGGTTCGTCGCGCCGGGCCTCACGAAACGTGAGCGCGTGTACCTGCTGTTGTCCATTCCGGGCATTCTGGTCGCGTTTGCGGGCGGTGCCGTCTTTGCCTACTACATCCTGCTGCCGCCGGCGCTGCGCTTCCTGTTTGATTTCGGTTCCGCCAACGTCGACGCCCAGATTCGCATTGCGAGCTACATGAACGTGGTCACGTCGCTCATGTTCTGGATGGGCGTCGTCTTTCAGATTCCGCTGGTCATGTTCGTGCTCGCCCGATTGGGCGTCGTTACCCCGCGGTTGCTGTCGCGGTTCCGCAAGTGGGCCATTGTCCTGGCGTTCGTCGCCGCCGCCATCATCACGCCAACCTTCGACCCCGTTAACCAGGTGCTGGTTGCCATACCCATCATCCTGTTGTACGAGCTGGGGATTGTGCTGGCGAGGCTAGGGCGGCGACTGCGGGGTAGGGGCGGCAAGCAGGCTCGCGCGTGATAGCACCGGGCGCTTGATGCGCGTCGACTTGTCCGTCAGGGTAGGAGAGGTTCGCTAGCTCTTGTCGGACGTGGCCGCGGGTTCCTGCTTCGCCTCGGCCTTCTCTTCGTCGGGCGTGACCGACTTGCGGAACTCCCGTATCCCGCGCCCGATGGCGCCGCCGATCTCGGGGACGCGGCTCGCGCCGAAGATGATGAGCACGATTACCAGGATGATGGTCAGTTCAGGCCAGCCCAGTCCGAATGGCATCTGCGCACCCCACGCCCGCAGCTCTTGCGGTGGCGCATAGCATAGCACATACGCTTACCGCCTACCGCGTGACGGCGCGGCTCCGCGCAGTGCCGAGCCCATCGCGACCAATTCCGTCATGGCCAACTCTTCGCTCGCACTCCCCGACTTCATCGCAACATCGGCGTCGAGCAACAAGCCGTACAGCCGCCGGACGGACTCCATCGTGAAGCGCCGCGCCTGCTCAGCAGTCTTCCTGACGACGAAATCGGACGCAGTGCCCAGGTGCGGTCCCCACTCGCTTTGCGGAACGCGCTCGTCGGACAGCTCGTGCGCAATTGCGAGCAGCCGCGCTTGGCGCGCGATCATCGAAAGCAGGTACGGGCCGGTAACGCCGGCGCTCATCTGCGATTGCAGCTTGGCCATCGCCGTATCGGTGCGCCCGTCCATCATCGCGTCCACCAGCTCGAATACGGTCGTCTCGCGTGCGCTGGAGACGAGCGCGTCGACGTGTTCCACGTCGATGGTCCCGCCGCTACGGTAGACGGCCAGCTTCTCCAGCTCGTTGTCGAGGGTCCACAGGTTGCTGCCTATCAGCTCTGACAGGTGCGCGACGGCCTGCGGGGTGATGGACGCTCCCTTTGCGTTGGCCCGGTCGGAGATCCAGCGTGCGAGCGCCTCCCGGCGCAGCATCGGGAACTCGCGCACCTGTACCTGCACGTGCTCGAGCGCCTCGACCTCCGCCAGCAGCGGATTCGCCCGTCCGAGCCGCCCGTCGATGAAGGCGACGTCGGTGGTTGGCGGTAGCTGCGCGAGCATCTCCGGCAGGCCTGCGGCAGCGCCGAGCGCGTCGCCTTCTGCCGCCCTCCGCCGTCCACGACGTCCGCCTCCGGTGCTCTCAAGCGAGCTGAGAAGGCCGTCTACGATGACGAGACGCCTGTCCGCGAGGAACGGAACGACGAGCGCCGCATTCGCGAACACGCCAACCTCAAACCCCTGCGCGCTCAGCCGGCTGATGTTGGAGCTGCGCACGTCCTCCGGCCCGACGGCGGCCACCAGTTCACCCACTTCCTCATGGATGGAAAAGCTGTCGTCGCCGTACAGGACGTGGATCAAGGTGTGGCCGCTATACTCGTAGTGATGAGGTCGCTGTTCTTTCTGCTGAGCCGGGCAGGGGCGCTAGTCTACCTGATGAGGCACCCGCAGGTGCCGATTGTCCTCAAAGCGCTGCCGATGCTCGCGCTCGCCTACATCATCTGGCCGCGCGACTTGCTCTTCGACTTCCCACCCGTCATCGGCCACCTCGACGATTTCCTGGTGACGTTCGCGCTCACTAGCCTCTTCCTCCGGCTCGCCTCGCGCTACGTGCTCGGCGAGCCGCGTAAGCGCGACTATCCCGAAACGGTGCAGGCTGACTTTCGCGTCGTCGATGAAGGGGAGGAGCGGCGGTGACGCAAGGGGAGCGAGCGGTTCCCACCACTGCCGGGCCGCGAGTGCTCGTACTGGCGGTGAAGCTGACCACCGGAGAGGTCCAGAGGCACAGCTACCCCGTGCCTGCGTCGCCGGCGGAAGTCGAGGATCTGATAGCGAGGACGACGGCGCGCATCAACTACGCCTTCAACCCCCAGACGCCGCGCGGATTCGTTCTCGAAAACCCGCTTGCGCTCTACAACCTTGACCACGTGATGATGATTTCGATAGAGGGCCTGACGGACGAGCAGCTGCACCGAATCGCGCAGGCGGCAGAGCAGCGGCTCGGATTCCGGCCGTCCTGATGCTGTGCGCGGGGCCTTTTTCGGGAGTCGGCCATGCCCGCCATGAAGAAGACTCCATTGAGCCGACGTAGAGCGCAGTCTGGGTTCGGCAAGCGGCTTGCCGCGCACGTCCGCAAGCAACGCGACGCGCTCGTTCAACGCTTCGGCGCACTCTTCTTCATCGTCCTTGTCGTGCGCACCGTCAAGGAGATGATGGAGGATGATGCGACGCACATGGCGGCAGGCGTCGCCTACTACGCGCTGTTCTCTCTATTCCCCCTCGTACTCGCGCTGGTCGCCCTTTCCGGCATCATTCTCGGCACGGACAGCGGCCTGTCCGCCAGCATCGAGGATGGCATCAGGCGTTTCTTCACCGACAACCTGCCAGGCTCCGAACAGTTCGTCGATGACAACCTCGAATCGCTGGTCAATGTGAGCGGCGCCCTGACGCTCGTTGCCATCCTCGGTCTGTTCTGGTCGGCGAGCGCCGTCTTTGGAGCGATCAGCCGCGCTGTCAACCGCGCCTGGGACGTCCACCAAGACCGCCCCTTTTACGTCAATAAGCCGCGCCAGCTGGGAATGGCCGTCGGGGTCGGCGTCCTGTTCCTGACCTCCTTCGGCGTTGCCGCGTTGGTCCGCGCTTCCGAGGGCCTAGCGGGCGACTCCGGCCTTCGCACCGCATTCAATGTCGCCAGCGTCACCTTCCTGCAACTGAGCTCGTTCGTCCTCATGCTGAGCACCTTCATGCTCATCTACAAGTTCACGCCCAACACCAAGACCTACTGGGGTTTCGTCTGGCCTGGCGCGCTTTTCGCCGCCGTCACATTCGAGCTGGCGAAGAACCTGTTCATCGTCTACTTGAGCGCTTTCGCCAATTTCGAAAGCGTCTACGGCACGCTCGCGCCGGTCATCATTCTGCTGCTGTGGGCGTACGTCAGCAGCCTCATCCTCATTGCAGGCGCGGAGATGAGCTCTGAGTACGGCCGCCTCCGCAGCGGCGTGAGCAGAGGCAGGCTGATACGCACCGGACGCCGCGCGTGAGGCGTATGCGCCGTGCCAGATTTGTACTATGTTCTAGTCCACACTTCTCAGAGTAGGCCAACCGACATGACAAACGACCAGATCGACCCCCTGCGCGCGCACAGCGCCGAGATGACCGAAGGCCCGTCCCGCGCGGGCGCACGCGCCATGCTCAAGGCCACGGGCTTCACCGACGACGACCTTCGCAGGCCGCTGGTCGGCGTCGCGCACATGTGGATCGAGACGATGCCGTGCAACTTCAACCACCGCGAGATGGCCCGCTATGTCAAGGAGGGCATTCGCGAGGCGGGCGGCACGCCGATGGAAATCAACACCATCTCCGTCTCCGACGGCGTCTCGATGGGCACCGAGGGCATGAAGGGCTCGCTGATCAGCCGTGAGGTCATCGTCGATTCGATCGAGGTTGCGACGCGCGGCCATTCGCTGGATGCGCTGGTTGTACTGGTGGCGTGCGACAAGACGATACCGGCGGGGGCGATGGCGCTTGCGCGGCTCAACCTGCCGGGCCTCACCTTCTACACTGGCTCGATCGCCCCAGGCATCTACCAGGGCAGGAACATCACGCTGCAAGACGTCTACGAGGCGATAGGCGCCTACGGCGCGGGCAAGATAGACGAGCAGCAGTTGCACGCCATCGAGGACGTTGCTTGCCCCGGTGCGGGCGCGTGCGGTGGACAGTTCACCGCCAACACGATGGCGATGGCGCTGGAGTTCCTCGGTATCAGCCCTGCGGGGCTGAGCGAATCGCCCGCCGTTGGTGAGGCCAAGAAGGAGCACGCGCGCCAGGCCGGACGCCTTGCTATGCAGCTGCTGCGGGACGGCGTGACGCCGCTCGACGTCATGACCCGCGAGGCGTTCGACAACGCCATCGCCTGCGTCGCCGCCACTGGGGGCTCGACCAACGCAGCGTTGCACCTGCTCGCCATCGCGCGCGAGGCGGGGGTCGCGCTGAGCATCGACGAGTTCGATTCGGTTATGCGGCGCACCCCCATCGTCGCGAGCCTCAAGCCCGGCGGCGAGTACGTCGCAACCGACCTGTATGAGGCGGGCGGCTATGGCATCGTCGCCAAGGAGTTGGTCACCGCCGAGCTCGTCCACGCAGGCGTCCGAAACGTTGACGGGCGCACACTGTCTGACATCGCGACCGCTGCGGTCGCTGCGCCGGGTCAGCGCGTCGTCGTTCCGGCGAGCGAGCCGCTCAAGCCGTGGGGAGGCCTCGCTGTCCTGCGCGGCAACCTGGCGGAGGAAGGCTGCGTCGTCAAACTGGCCGGCCACGATCGTCTCTACCATCGCGGTCCTGCGCGCGTCTACGACAGCGAGAAGGAGGCGTTTCAGGCGGTGCAGCGTGGCGACATCGTGCCCGGCGACGTAGTGGTCATCCGCTACGAGGGGCCCGCTGGTGGGCCGGGCATGCAGGAGATGCTGTCCGTCACCGGCGCTATCGTTGGACGCGGCATCGACGAAGAGGTCGCGCTCATCACCGACGGCCGCTTCTCCGGCGCAACGCATGGGTTTACCGTTGGCCACATCGCACCCGAGGCGTTTCGCGGCGGCGCTATCGGCCTCGTCCGCGACGGCGACCAAATCGTCATCGACGTGGAGAACCGCGAACTGAGCGTCGAGCTGCCGGATGACGAATTGGCACAGCGCCGCGCCGAGTGGATGCAGCCGGAGCCGCGCTACAAGACGGGCATCATGGCCAAGTACGCCAAGACCGTCGCCTCCGCCAGCGAGGGGGCGGTCACCAGCCCCGGCCTTTCCGGAAGCATCTGGTAGCGCAGGCTATACCAGCGCGCGCAATTGGCCGCCGTCGATGGAGATGTTCTGGCCCGTTACGAATGCGGCGCGCTCCGACGATAGGAATGCGACGAGGTCGCCGACCTCTTGCGGCGTGCCGAATCGCTTGGCGGCGATGATGTCGCGGCGCAAGTCCATCGCGCGCGATATGTCCTGGCCGCGCAGCCGCGCCTGCATCTCCGCCACCAACTGAAGCCGGTCGGTCTCGATGGAACCCGGAAGGATGTTGTTCACCGTGATGCCGTCGGCTGCGACCTCGAGCGCGAGGAGGCGCGCGTAGGTCGCAGCCGCTGTCCGCGCTACGGTGGAGAGCGTCAGGTTCTCCTCCGGCTGCTTGATGGACAGCGAGAGGATGGTGATGATGCGCCCATACCTTTGCTCGCGCATCATCGGCACCACCAGCCTATCCAGTCGCGTGGCGCTCATGAAGTTGAGGTCGAGCGCGGCTTGCCACTGCTCGTCGGTGAGCGCGGAGGGCTGGCCCGGCGGTGGACCGCCGAGGTTGTTGATGGCGATGTCGCAGCGCCCATACCGCTCCGCCGTCTCCTCAACGACGCGCTCGATGTCGGCCGGCGCGCTCAGGTCGGCGGCAACGGCGTGAGCGCGCCCGGCACCGTGGTCCTCACCGAGCTCCGCGGCGGCTTGGCGCACCTCTTCTTCGTTCCGCGCGACGAGGACCACGCTTGCGCCCTCGGCGGCGAGCGCCTCCGCGCAGGCACGCCCGATACCCTTGCTTGCGCCCCCGACGATGGCGACGCGTCCGTCAAGACCAAGTTCCATGGCGCGCGGCATGATACGGGCAGCGCCGAGCGTGTACAAGGACGCGCACTGCCGCTACGCTTGCTAGCGTGGATGCCGTCGCCCTATCGTCCGACTTCTTCTCGCTGCCGAGAGGACCGCTGTTCGGTTCGAGCATGGACGTCATCGCCCAATGGCTCTACGTCTCCTCGCTCGCGGGAGGAGTGCTCCTTGGTTCGCTCGCGTGGACGGTGAACGCCTTGCGCTGGACGGGCGCGTTGGCGCTGGGCGCGTGCATCTTCACGGTCGGCGAAGGCGCTTTCATGCTGCTGTTAGGCGTCCAGTCTTGCGCGCGCGTAGTCGACGAGGCATGCGTCGAGTACAGGTCATTCTTCTTGTTTATGGCGTTCGGCGTAGCCACCATAGCCGGCGGGTGCGTCGGATTGGCGGCGTTGCGCCGGCGCGCCGCGCGCCGCCTGCCCTTTGCGGTGGCTGGTATCCTCGCTATGGCGGCCTTCGGCTTTGCCTTGGGGCCTTCGTTCTTCCTCGCCTGTGGGCCGCCCGTCATCCTATTGGCGCTTGCGGTTCGGCAGCCCCGCCTGCGCTACAGCTAGCGTTGTCTAGTCGGTGGAGGTGAGCCCCATGCCCGGAGCCCTGGAAGGCATTCGTGTCATCGACCTCTCGCGTATCCTCGCGGGACCTTTCTGCGCCATGCTCATGGCCGACCTAGGAGCGGACGTCATCAAGGTGGAGGCGCCCGGCACGGGCGATCCGGCTCGCGGCAACGGCCCGTTCCTCCCCGGTCCCAATGGGGAGGAGAACGCCTACAGCACCTATTTCATGAGCATCAATCGCGGCAAGCGCTCGATCGTCATCGACCTTGCCAAGCCGGAAGGGAAGGCGCTGCTGCTGGATTTGGTCAGGGGCGCCGACGTGCTGCTGGAGAACTTCCGCCCCGGTGCGATGGAGCGCCTCGGCCTGTCCTACGACGTGGTCAAGGCCGTCAACCCCCGCATCATCATGGCCTCGGTGTCCGGCTTCGGGCAGACAGGCCCCTACGCGTCGCGGCCCGCGCTCGACGTCATCGTGCAGGGGATGGGCGGAATGCTCAGCATCACCGGCGAGCCCGGCGGCGGCCCCGTCCGCCCCGGCGCAAGCATCGGCGACATCACCGCCGCTCTCTTCACCACCACCGCCATCCTCTCAGCCCTGCTCGAGCGCGAACGCTCCGGCGAGGGACAGTACCTGGACATTGGCATGATGGACTGCCAGGTCGCGATACTGGAGAACGCCTTTATGCGCTACTTTACGCTTGGGCAGGTGCCCGAGCGCCTTGGCACACGCCACCCCTCTTCGACGCCGTTCCAGGCGTTCAAGACGCAGGACGGCTACGTCGTCGTTGCCATCATGGGCGGCGCGACCGACCAGTGGCCCCTCCTGTGCGCCGCGCTCGACTTGCCCGAACTCATCGACGATGCGCGCTATGAGACGGGCTGGGGCCGCACCCAGAACTACGACCAGCTCATCCCGCTGCTTGAGCAGGCCTTTGCTCAGCGGACGACGGCGGAGTGGGTCGACATCGTCAGCGAATTGGGCATACCCGTCGGGCCGGTGCAGGACATCGCGCAGGTGGCGAACGACCCGCAGATGGTGCACCGCAAGATGTTCGTCGACCTACCGCACCCTGCGCTGGGCGATCTGAGGTTCACGGGAAACCCCATCAAGATGTCGCGGACGTTCAGCGCGCCTGAACGGGTCGCCCCGGACCTGGGGCAGCACACGGAAGAGGTATTGCGGGAAGTGCTCGGCCTGGATGACGCGGCCCTCGCCGAACTGCGTGCAAAGGAGGTTGTGGAGTAGTAGATGAAGCGCGCGCTTCTCATCGTTTTCGGGCCGCTCACCATAGTCCTGGCGGTGGCTATCAGCATCGCAACCCTCGGCTATCTCAACTTAGAATTGGAC
>DAOUJX010000035.1:0-11442 GCA_034422075.1 Dehalococcoidia bacterium | reverse complement strand
GAGCTGAAGAAGGATGAGTGGGGCCTCAAGGAGGTCGGGCAACTCTGCAACTACAAGGGCACCATCTGGGCCACGTGGGACAAGACCGCCCCGTCGTTCGAGGAGTACCTCGGTAGCACCAAGCTGTACTACGACATCTTGGTCGACAGTCGCAACGGCAGCCCGGGCGGCTCGGAGGCCATCCCAGGCGTGCAGAAGTGGCGCACGCCTGCAAACTGGAAGTCGGCTGCCGAGAACGCTTGCGGCGACGGCTACCACAACATCAGCCACCGCTCCGTTGACCTGGTGGGCATCGGGCCGTCGGGTGGACGGGGTCGCCGCGACGACGAGACCGGCGGAACGCGGCGCTTGGCCATCTCCACGCTGGAGTTCGGGCACGGCGCGCTGACGGGCGAGCAGTTGGATGACTACCCGTGGACGCCCGCGTACCAGAACGACCCCGAGGTGGCCGAGTGGGCGGAGCACTCCTACTACGAGCGGCAGCGGCGGCAGGGCGAACTCGCCCGCGTCCTGGGCGGCGTCGGCAACATCTTTCCCAACATGTCCTACTGGTCGCGCCAGCCGCGCCGGATGGCCGTCTGGCACCCGGGCGGTAGCGCAGGCGAGGCGGAGTACTGGTCGTGGTTCCTGGTGGACAAGGACGCGCCGAAGCAGGTGAAGGACATGCTCCGGCACTACGGCATGCGCTACTCCGGTCCCGCCGGCCTGACCGAGCAGGACGACATGGAGAACTGGAATTACGCCAGCAAGGCATCGCGCGGTGCGATCGCCTCGCAGCTGCCGTACAACTACCAAATTGGCCTAGGCCACTTCAACAAGAACGACCACCTGCCCGGCCACGTCGTCGAGGGCATGAGCGAGATGAACCAGTTGGGCATGTACACCTTCTGGGCCGAGCTCATGGACGCCGACTCGTGGGACGACCTCTTCGCCAAGCGCGAGCAGCGGCAGTGGGAGGAGGGCAAGAAGTAGCCATGGCTTCCGAAGCATCCCAATCCGCCCTCGAGCGCCTGTTCCTCCAAAACGAGGTCGAGCAGTTCCTCTACCGTGAGGCGTCGCTCTATGACGAGCGGCGCTACGAGGAGTGGCTGGCGCTGCTGACGGACGACATCCGCTACTACATGCCGATGCTGCGGAACGTGAAGTTCGGCGAGTTCGAGCGCGAGCAGACGCGCGAGCAGCACGACCTGAACTGGATAGACGAGGGCAAGGACATCATCGAGAAGCGCATGCAGCAAATCCTGACCGGTATCCACTGGGCGGAGGAGCCGTTGTCGCGCATCGTCCACGTCATCACCAACGTTCAGATCGCTGGCGAGCGCGGCGATGAGCTCGACGTTAAGTCGAACTTCGTGACCTACCGCAACCGCGTGGAGACGGAGACGGACATCTTCATCGGGCGCCGCGAGGACGTGCTGCGGCGCGTCGATGGTGAGTTGAAGATAGCCCGTCGCAAGGTGGTGCTCGCACAGAACGTCCTGCTGGCCAAGAACCTGACCCTAATGTTCTAGGGACGGACTCGCGAGAGCGAAAAAGAGAGGCCCCGGTCAAACTAACCGGGGCCTCTGTCCGTCTCACCGCTTGCGTTGCGCGCGGAGGGTAGTTCTCACTCCTCGAGTGCGCCGTAGACATACTCGGCGAATATCGGCTCTACCTCACCGACCTTGCTGGGGTCCTCGTCGTTTTCGAGATACTTGATGACAATCCACGCGCCGTCGAGGGGGTTGTCCACCACCTCTCCGACTCCGTCGGCGAGCTCGACCTTCATGCCCGGCTTGAGGTCATTGAGGTGAACGGTGATGGCGCGCCTGCGCCACCCCGCCTCGCCTAGCCGCTCCTTCTCCTGAACGTCGTCGGGTTGCTGACTCGTCATGCGCGGCCTCCTCCTTGAGAGCGTCACACCAAGTGAGCGCACTTTAGCCAAAGAGGGCACGGTAGGCAAGAAGGCGCCTCGCCGCTAACACCGTCACCGCGCTTGGGCGTACTATGTGCATGGAAAGGCGCGGCCGATGGAGCAGCAGCAACAGCAGGCGGAACAGAGGCGGCGGCCCGATGAGGGCCCGGGCGCGGAGTTGAGGTTCTGGGGCGCGTTCATCATGGGCGGCGCCCTTCCCGCAGGCCTTATCTTCTACGTGTTCATCTTTAGCCCCATTGCGCCGGCGCGCTACTATCGGCGCATTGAGGGCGTGGCGGAGGGTGGTGCGGTGCTGGCGATGGTGCTTGGCTCGATTGTCGGGGGGCTAGTGGTGTTAGGCGGCCTGATCTTTCTCGCAGGCGTCTATCGCGCGAAAGCAGCGGAGCGCGCGCAACGAGAATCGATTGCACCGCGCGTGTAGGTGACGAGGGGCAGCGCGGAACAGACCCCGAGTGTTGCCCTTCCGACGCTGCGCTGCTAGCATCCCCACGGGTGCGCCACCCGGCGCACTGCCGCCGGGCAGGAGGGGCGTGCCTGCCGTAGGATCGCGCTACTCGAACGCAAACATCGGAGGGGAGACATGGGAATCACCGGGTTCGGCTACCTCGGGATCGGCGTGTCGGATATGGAACGCTGGCGCAAGTTCGCCACGGAGGAGGTTCTGGGCTTCGAGGAGATGGAGACGGGACCGGACGGGACGGTCTACTTACGAATAGACGAGTACCACCATCGATTTGCGCTTCATCCCACGGGCGAGAACGATACGGTCCACATCGGCTGGGAGGTGCCCAGCGCAGCGGAATTGGACGAGATGGAGGCGCGGCTCAAGGCGCACGGCGTCGCCGTTCAACGCGGTACGCCGGAGGAGCGCGCCAACCGCAAGGTCGTCGACCTCATCAAGTTCGCCGACCCCTCCGGCATCCCGCTGGAGATATTCCACGGTGCGCTGCAACTGTGGGAGCAGCCCTTCAAGCCGAGCCGCCCCATCACCGGCTTCAAGACCAAGACGGAAGACGGCACGCCGATGGGGCTCGGTCACATGGTGCTCTTCTGCAAGAGCCTGGACGCGACAACGCGCTTTTGGAAGGACGTGCTCGGCTTCAGGCTGAGCGACTTCATCGACCTGTCGTACGCAATGCCCGGGCTGGGCATGGCGACCTTCTTTCACTGCAACCCGCGCCACCACTCCGTCGCGTTCGTCGAAATGGACGTGCCGCGTCACCTGCAGCACTTCATGGTCGAACTGCTCTCGCTCGACGACGTGGGCCACACCTACTACAAGTGCCTGGCCGAAAACGTGCCGCTGAGCATGAGCCTAGGCAAGCACACCAACGACCACATGGTCTCGTTCTACATGGTCAGCCCATCCGGCTTTGACATCGAGTACGGCACGGGAGGCCGGCTGATTGACGACGAGAAGTGGATAGTGCAGCAGCACATCGCACCGTCCACGTGGGGGCACAAGCCAATGCAGAGCCCTGGGCGCCCGCCGGAGCCGGAGGTCGTCGAGGAGGCAGTCCCGGCGGGCAGCAGCGCGCGCAACCAGAAGACCGTCATCGTCACCGGCGGCACCTATGGCATTGGCCGGTCCATCACCAAGGTGCTTGCCGAGCGCGGCTACAACGTCGTCTCGTTCGGCTTGGAGGCGCGGCAGATTGGCAGCTCGGCGGAGGCCGGCATCGAAGGCACGCGGCGCGAACTCGAGGCTCATGGCCTGAGCGCAGACCTGCTAGAGGGCGACGTCTCGCGGCAGGGCGACGTGGAGCGTATCGTCGCCCATACGCTGGCCAAGTACGGACGCATCGACGGGCTGGTCAACAACGCGGCCATTCACCCGAGCGGGCGGTTGCTGGAGACGGACGAGGACGTCTGGGACAAGGTAATCGACGTCAACCTGAAGGGCGTCTACCTGACGACCAAGACCGTGCTGCCGCACATGATTGAGCAAGGCGGCGGCTCCATCGTCAACATCGGCTCCGGTTCGCAGTGGGGTCGCAGCAACCTGCTCGCCTACTGCGCGAGCAAGGGCGGGGTGTACGCCTTCAGCATGGCGACCGCCTACGACTACATCCACGACCACATTCGCGTGAACATGGTCATTCCCGGAGGCGCGCCGATCACAGGCATGACGGAGGGGTCGCCCTACATCACGCAGGGGGGCCGCTCCACCGTCACGGGGCGCAATACGCACCCCGACGAGATAGCGCATGCCGTGGAGTTCCTGCTCTCCGACAACGCGCAGCAGGTGTCGGGCACCATCATCGACGTAGGCTGCTTCGACCACCAGGGCGGGCCGGTGCGTCCGCGCGAGACCGCAGAACAGGCGTCGGCCGCGCCGCAAGGTGGGGCGGCGCAACCGGCTGCTGTGGCCTCGACCAACGGTGCGAGCGTCACAACGCCGGTATCGGCAGGATAGGAACAGGCTAACCAGCACGAATGCCCGCCGGCGTGAGCGCGCGTCCGGCGGGCATTGCTTTCTGTGGAGGGCGCGTGGACTACCGCTGGCGTGCGCTGTTCGTCGGAGGCCTGTACTTCTGCTTCGGCGCGATGGAGCGTGCCACGTGGCCCAACCTGCTGCCGACCATTGGCGAGCGGTTCGAGGTATCCTCGGCGGTCATCGCGTGGACGCTCATCATGTTCGCGCTCGGCATGGCCGGCAGCACGCTTACCGCAGGACGGCTTGGCGACCTATTCGGCCACAGGCGGCTGGCGAGCGCCGGGTTCATTGCGGAGGCACTGCTGCTTGCGCTTGCGGCGATTAGCCCCATCTTATGGCCCATATTCGTCTTTCGCTTTCTGCAAGGCTTTGCGGCGGCTGCCGCGCTGAACAACGTCACGGCTATCGTCGTCGGCGCGTTCCCGCCGGAGCGCCGTGGACGGGTCATCGGTTTCGTCTCAGGCCTCGCATCCATCGGCTTGCTGCTCGGGCCGGTGTACGGCGGGTTCCTCGCAGACTGGCTCGACTGGCGCTGGGCGATAGGCGGCATCGCGGCCTACACCGCCGTGCAGGCGCTGGTTACGCTGACGATGATTCACCCCTCGGAGAGCAAGGCGGCGCAGGGCAGGACATCGTTGCGGTCGCTTAACTGGCCGGCGGCAGCGACGTTCCTGACGACGATGGCAGCGATGATCGTAGCGGCGCAGCTGCTGCGCGCAGGCGACACGCGGCTTATCGGCGTCGTCCTGATGCTGGTCGCGGTTGGGGGCGTTGCGCTGACGGTGGCCCTGGAGAAGCGCGCTGCCAACCCGATACTCAACCTGAGCCTCTTTCGCAGTTGGAACTTCTCGACAGGCGGCACCGCGCTCATCTGGTTCTCGCTGGCGTTTGGTGCGATCAACCTGCTCTTCCCCTTCTACCTCCAGCGCGGGCTGGGATGGACGGTAGCGGCCTCGGGCGTGCTGTTGATTGCGCTGAGCGCAGTACAGCCGTGGGGGTCGCCGCTAAGCGGGTGGGCCGCCGATCGCCTGGGCGCACCCAAGGTAATGGCGCTAGGAGGCGCGACTGCCGTCGTGAGTCTCTTTCTCGCCGGCTCCCTCGGCGACGATCCTACGACGTGGCGTATGGTCGTGCCGCTAGCGCTGTTCGGAGCGGCAACCAGCCTGTTCATGCCTCCGGCGACGAAGATGGTGTACAGCGAAGTCGACCGCACTGCGCTGGCAAGCGCCGCGGCAATGGCGACGTCGGGGCGCTACATCGGCCAATCGATAGGGGCGGCGCTCGGTGCGGCATTGCTCGTATCGCGCGGTGATGCGGGCATTACGGATGCGTTTTCGACGGCGATGGTGGTGCTCGGCGTGCTACTGGCGTTGGGGATTGGAGGCGTGTTGGTTGCACGTCCTGCATACCGTGTCATTGCTGGTCGGCGGCGGTTGGGTGTCGTATAGCTGGAGACCCCAGCAACGTGTGGAGTAGGACCCACGCCGAGTAGCCTGCTCGCCTATGGTGGGTGGCTGTTTCGTACTTGCGCCCCGTGAAGGTGCAGCCTATTATGGCGGCGGCGCGCACAGTAAGCGTGCCTAGGGAGGAGTTGGTCATGGTAAGAGAGAAGGAGAGAGTCAACGAGGCAGAGTTGCTCAAGATCGAGGACTCCGGGGAAGCGGTTGAGCGGGTAGAGCGGGTCAAGCCCTACTTCCGTTACTTGGAGGCGGAACTGGGACTCCGAAATCACTGGTACCCGGCCTTCTTCAGCCAAGAATTGGCTGAGGGCGAGATGATGAACCAGATGCTGGCGGGCGAGCGCATCTTCTTCAAGCGCGCTGCCGGCAAGGTGTACGGCGTTGCGGACCGGTGCGTACATCGAGGTGCCGCCTTCTCCAGCAAGCCGGAGTGCTACAGCACCAACACCATCACCTGCTGGCTCCACGGCTTCACCTACGACGTGCGCGATGGCAGCCTCATGGAGATCATCACCGAGCCGGGCAGCCGCGCCATCGGCAAGATGGCCCTCCCGACCTATCCGGTCGAGGAGCACAACGGGGTGGTCTTCGTCTTCATAGGCGACCTAGATCCCCCGCCGCCTCTGGCGAGTGACGTGCAGCCCCGATTCTGGAACGCGGGCCTTAAATTCCGCCCCTTGCACCGGCACCTGATACGGGCCAACTGGCGCCTCTCCTGCGAAAACGGCTACGACGCGGCGCACATCTACGCTCATCGCAACTCCGCCATCGTGACCGAGGTGGGCGTCCCCATGCCACTGGGCAGCTACGCGCCCGACAAGTCCTCCGTCCTCGTCCACGAGGAGGAGGACGATGCGCCGAAGGGTGTGGTGAAGATCATGGGCGATCGCCCGGGCATGAAGTCCGACATCAACGTGTGGGAGGCGGAGATCGAGGGCAACCGCGTCGTCGCACACAACGTCGACCCGGAGAACCCGCCGCCCGGCGTGGACATCGACGTCGGACTGTACCTGCCATGCGGGCTGGAGGTGGACTGGTTCCCCCAGCCGGGGATGATCCACTTCGAGTGGTACGTGCCGGTCGACGAAGAACACCACATGTACATGATCATCCAGAGCCGCTACTGCGAGACGGAGGAGGACGAGCGCAAGTTCCACGAGGACTGCGAGAACTTCCTCGGCCCGTTGGTGTGGAAGGAGCCCTCCGACCAGACCGATTACCCGGGAGACGGGCCCACCTGGGGCTTCAACAACTTCGACCAATTCGGCCGCGCCCAGATGGAGCACGTCTACGCCAAGGAAGACTTCTGGAACCAGGAACGGCTGACCCGGCCCGACTACATCATCGTGCGCTGGCGAATGCTGGTCCATCAGCACATGCGCGGCATGCAGAAGCGCGGCGGCCCTGGCAAGTGGGCCAATACCGGCACTTGGGACCCGGCCGTCGCTCCTGAGCCCGTCAACCTGATGCGGACGCCGGGCAACGGCAACGGCTACAAGTCCGCTGTCATCTAGCGCTGCACCGATAGCAACGCGCGGGGCGCTCAGGCAATTGGTCAGCCTGGCGCCCCGCGCTTTATTGCCCACCTCGCGCAGTAATGACGGGCTGGGCGCCCATCCGCGCATCCGGTTGTCGTGTCGTCACTAAGGTGCGCCGATTCTCCGAAAGGCGGCGTATTCCATGCCATTTGGTCACATCGTGGCGCACGTTTGCCTAGGAATGCGAAGTCTTGACGGAGCGCCAGCCTACGAATAGAGTACGTCCATTCTTCCCGGCGTGGGCGCCGAGGCTGGGATTTTCCTAGTCGGTGCGAGTGCCACAGAGCTACGGCGGCTGCGCGGGATAGGTCTGGGAGGAAAAGTGATGAGGCCAATTCTCGCGCTTCTAACGCTGGCTGTAGTCGCGTTGGTCGCCGCCGCGTGTGGCGGAGACGATCCGACAGCGACGCCAACAGCGGCGCCGACCGCTACGCCGACGCAGGCAACGTCGGTAACGGGCGGCACGCCGGTTGTCACGCCGACGCCGGTGCCGGACGAGTATGAGCTCACCATCTGGGTGGGCGGTCAGGGCTCCTCGTCCTATGCCCTTGGTGTGGGCACGTCCGAAATCATCAACAAGAATCACCCTTGGCTCCGCGTCCGCGCGATTGAGCAGCAGGGCCCTGAGGGTATGCTGACGTATGAGAGCCAGCCTGAAAAGCGGCCCTTCACGTTGCTGTCCGCGAGCCAGAACGACGTTGGCGTCTACCAGAATGGACTCCCGCCGCTGAGCGGGCCGCTTGACCCGCCACTGGTGATGTTCAACTACGCGCCCAACTCGTCTGTCGGCCTCATCTGCGCCGACCCCGAGATTAACCACGTCAGCGACCTCGCAGGCAGGAAGGTCGCAATGGGCGCGCCGGGCACCGTCTTCTACAACCTCGTTGAGGCGCTAGCCAAGGCGGATGGGGTGTGGCCGGAGGTTGAGAAGGGCCTGCAGATCTTCCCCTCGTCCACCCAGCAGCGCCAGGCGTACGTCGACGGGCGCATCGACTGCACGACCATCGGCATCATCGACCAGTGGACGACGTCTACCGGCGCTGAGCCGATGCAGACACGCGGTGCCTACGCGTTCGACCACGGCGACGACGCGCTGTTCGCCAAGGCGCGCGAGCAGAGCGGGATCTCGATGTTCCCGAACAGCCTGTGCCCGGGCGCTTTCAAGGAGCCGCTGAGCCTCGACTACGACCCGGTGCGAGCGAAGGTGAACTACGTTGCCTACACGCCGGGCTACCTGGCGGCGCCGCAGGTGCCTGAGGGAGTCATCTACGAACTCATGCGGACGATCTACGACCACCGCTTCGAGTACAAGGACTTCCACCGCAACGGTGTCTACCTCGAGGACCAGATGGCCAACATGGTCATCAGCCAAGAGTTCTTCCACCCCGGGGCCATAAGGCTGTACGAGGAGGAAGGCATCGAGTACGGCATTCCTGGGCACCTCGCTCAGCAGGAGAAGGACAAGGCTGCGGGCCACCCGAAGGTGGCGTGCCTCTAGCAGTCTGACCACGCGTCCTAATCGGTAAGGGGGGCGGCATCCGCCGCCCCCCTTACAGGCTGCGACAACCAGTCGGGAGAGTAGACCTGTGGAAGAGGCGGCAGAACAGGAAGCAGCGAAAGCCGCAGAGGAAGACGCGGGGTATCGCTCGCGCAGCGCCCAGGGAGGCCTTCAGAACTGGCTCTCCTGGGCCATCTTCGTTGTAGCGGTCGCTATCGTCCTGCTCTCGATGTGGAACGTCTGGTTCCCCATCAATCTCTCGACAGGGCCGATACTGCACCTTGCCCTGACCACCTTCATTATCACGATGGCCTTCATTCGCCGCCGCCCGACGAGGCTTCGCATCGGGTGGATCGTCCTTGTTCAAGTAGTTGCTTGGATTGCGCTGTTCTTCATCTACCAAGATCAGTTGGAGCTCCTGCAGCGCCTAGGCTTTGCCACGCCCATACAGCTCTTCTTTATGGGCACGGTGATGGCGGTCCTGTTCTACTACTCATGGATCATGTTTGGGCCCGTATTTGCGGTGACGGCGGGATTGTTTGGGTTCTACGCCATGTTCGGCGACTTCCAATGGCTCCCCTTCGGGATAGAGTTGCCTCGTTGGCTAGACCTGCTGCGCACGGCCGAAACGACGTGGAACCGTGCGTTGTCCATCATGACGCTCAGGGCGGTCCAGGGCACCATCGTCGTCTTCTCTTTCTCCTTCCTCTTCATGCTGCTGATTATGGGGGCGCTCCTCCAATCGTCGGGTGGCATCGGCTTCGTGTGGAGCATCTCGCGCGGCATAACGCGCCGTGTGTCCGGCGGGCCTGGGCTCATCGCCGTACTGAGCAGTAGCAGCGTCGCTACCTTTACGGGCGGCGGTGCGGCCAACGCGGGCATCACGGGTGTGGTGACCATCCCCATGATGAAGAACGCGGGCTACTCACCGGAGAAGGCGGCGGCCATCGAGGCGGTTGCGTCGGTGGCGGGCGGCATTACGCCGCCCATCCTTGGGGCGGTGGCCTTCATCATGGCCGACTTCGTCGGCAAGACCTACTTCGATATCGTGGTCATCACCGCGATACCCGCTGTGCTCTTCTACCTGGGCCTTGCCACCTACATCATCTTCTCTGCGCAGCGTGACAGGATCAACATGACGGTCGACGACATCCCCGAGGTGCCGCGGCAAACAATGGCAGTACAGATGACGACTCTGCTGCTGCCAATGCTTGTGCTGGTGCTCCTGCTCGTGCAGCGGTTGTCGATTCAACTGGCCGTCTTCTGGACCGTCATCACCATCCTCATCGTCTGGGGCACGTTCTACATCCTCTCGCGCTTCGGAATGGTCCATGCACAGCCCGAGTGGAGGAACGCACGCCGCAACATCGTACAGGCGGCGGTGCTGGCTGCGGGCATAGCGATGGCAGCGGCAACGCTGGACGTCTTGCTGAGCACGATTCAGCAGACGGGCCTCGGTTTGCGCGTTGCCTCGCAGGTGGCCGACTGGGGCGGGGCCTTAGCGGGGGTGCTCCCCTGGGGAGGAGATGAGGGTTCGCTTGCGCTGGTGCTGACACTCGTCATCGCCATTGTCGCCTCCTACTTCCTTGGATTAGGCCTACCGGCGCTGCCGGTGTATGTCATTAGCGCCGTGCTGCTCGCCCCTGCGCTTGTGAGCCTATTGCGGGAAGGGGACCAGTTAGGGCTAGCCAACCTGGGACTGGATGACACTGAACAGGAAGATGCCTTCCTCATCGTGGCGCACTACATCATGTACTACACGGCGCTGGTATTCCCGAACATCAACCCGCCGGTCGCCTCGACGGTGCTGGTAACAGGGCAGATGGCGGGCGCAAACTACCTGCGCGCGAGCATCGAGGCGACCAAGTATGCAGGGGGCGCGATGTATCTGCCGTTCCTGCTGTTCTTCGGACCAGAGTTGCTGCTGGTGGCTGGCTTCTCAGCCCAGTTCTGGCACCACTTCGCGCTCGTTGCCGCGACGATCGTCGTGGGGCAGGCGGGCTTGGCCGGATTCCTTGGCGTTCGCCACAACATCGTGATACGGATCATCGGGATCGTGACGCCGGCGCTGACGTTCATCTACCTGTGGCAGGACAATCCGGTGTGGGAGATTGCGGCGGTGGCCGCGATAGTGGTGGTGTTTGGCAACGGAATCATCATGCGGCTGCTTGGCGGCGGCAAGCAGGAGGAAGAGGCGCCTGCCCCGGCGGCGCTGCAGACGGAAGAGGCGCAGTAGGAGAGCAATCGTGGTCACGCAAAAGTACGCAATAGGTCCGACGGTCGATGAGGTCGTGGAGGCCATCTATGCGGGCTACCGTGCGGTGGACGACGGCATAGGATTCTGGCACGGCTTCGACGCGTACCTGGTGCAGCGGGGTTTCCAGAAGGTGGATGAAGCGCCCTGCACGTGTCCCGACGCCGGCTGGCACGGCCACATGCCCGAGTGTGGCTGGCTCCGCAACTGGCCAGCCTAGGTAAGATTCCAGGCTCGTCGCTTTGGCTATGGACGCAGGGAGAATGCCTGATGTCCGGTCGAGGGGACTGGAAATCGTTAGCTGCTGACCGATTGAACCGCATGGGCCTTGGCAAGCAGG
>DAOUJX010000034.1:0-35627 GCA_034422075.1 Dehalococcoidia bacterium | reverse complement strand
ATCGCGCCCACGAGTACATCCAGAAGGCGGCGCTTGAGATTGCCGATGGCCTGCTCCTGCACCCGTTGGTCGGGGTGACCAAGGCGGACGACATTCCCGCCGACGTGCGGATGCGCTGCTACGGGGCGCTGCTAGACAACTACTACCCGGCCGACCGCGTGCTGCTGTCGGTATTCCCCGCCTTCATGCGCTACGCGGGGCCACGCGAGGCCATCTTCCACGCCTTGGTTCGCAAGAACTACGGGTGCAGCCACTTCATCGTCGGGCGCGACCATGCGGGCGTCGGCTCCTACTACGGCACCTACGATGCGCAGCACATCTTCCGCGAGTTCGCACCATCCGAATTGGACATTACGCCGCTCTTCTTCGAGAACACCTTCTACTGCAACCGTTGCCACGGCATGGCGAGCGCCAAGACGTGCCCTCACGGCCCGGACGACCGCGTGTCGCTGTCAGGCACACAGGTGCGCGAGATGCTCACGCGGGGCGAGACGCCGCCGGAGGAGTTCACCCGCCACGAAGTCGCGCAGGTGCTGATCGAGGCATATCGGACGTAAGCCCTATCGGGGTTGCCGGTAGAGACGTGCTTTGACGAGCACGAGCAGGGCGATTGCCACAACGGCTACTATCGTAAGTGTGTCCTCGCGCAGAGCGATGGCTGCTATCACGTAGGCCGCAAACCCGATGCCTGCCGAATTGCCCGTATTGCGCATGACGGCCACCGCCGTGAGGCCGAAGGCAGTGCCTATCAGGCCGGGCACCCATAGGACGCCAATCGCGACTCCGATTGCAGTCGCCAAGCCCAGGCCGCCGGGAAACCTTCCAAGAAATGGAATCCAGTGCCCCAAGATGGCTGTGGCGCCCACAGCCGTCGACCACGTGTCGTCCAGCCCGAGCGCACGGGCGATGGCAACGGCCGTGGCGCCCTTTGCCGCGTCGCCCAAGAACACGAGCGCACCCCAGCGCGGGCCGACGTTGCGGTAGACGTTTGCCGTCCCCGCGATGCGTGTCCCCACCTGGTTAATCTCAACGCCCTTGAAGTGGGCAGCCATGTACGCCCATGGGATGGATCCGAGCAGGTAGGCGACGGCCGCGGCGATCAGCAACTGCGCTACGAACGGCATAGGCGCATAGATTACGGCATGAAGCGTGGCGTGGAGCGGGAGATGGGGATCGAACCCACGACAATCTGCTTGGAAGGCAGATGCTCTGCCACTGAGCTACTCCCGCCTTTGGTCATCCAACGCCTGCGCTATAGTCTAGCGCAATGGCCAATGCAGCTGACCGCCCCCCGTTGTGGGAACGCTACTATCCGGCGCCGCGCGTTCTCTCGCACGTTATCTGCTACCCCTGCGTCACGTCGACGATGGACGTGGCGTGGCAATCGACGGCGCACGGCGACGTGGTAATGGCGCTTGAGCAGGGGGCGGGCAGGGGGCGCTTTGGGCGGCAGTGGATCACCACGCCCGGCGCAGCACTGGCGCTGTCGGCCCGGCTCGATACAAATGCCGTGGCAGCGCGCCTGCTGAGCATGCGCGCCGGCGTCGGAGTAGCTCGCGCGATTGGGTCGATCGCCGGCGTCGACGCGCGGCTCAAGTGGCCCAACGACGTGCTCATCGACGGTAGCAAGGCCGGCGGCATTTTGGTTGAGAGCAGGGTCGATACGTTAGGCAATGTCCAGGCCGTCTTGGGTATCGGCCTAAATGTGAATGCCGCCCCCTCCATCCCAGTCTTGCCCAGCGCCATAAGCCTGCACGACGCTGCCAACGCGTCGTTCGACCTCGTCCGTGTCCTCGATGGTGTCATGGCCCACCTGGATGCAGCGCTTGTGGTGGATACAGCGCCGCTGCTTGCCACCTACCGTGAAATGCTCGCGACAACGGGTCGCGTAACCGTCGCCACCCACGGCGGCAAGGTCAGCGGCGACGTCCTTGGTATCAGCGATATCGGCGCGCTGCTGCTCCGCGATGATGCAGGGGCAACGCAGGAGCTGTCTGACGGGGAAGTGACGATGGAGGACGTTGGGCCCTGGCCGCAGGCCAACGCCTAGGAGATCGACGGCTTTCGCCGAAGGGGTGGCCCCTGTGACGCACTCGCGTCCCGCCCCGTACAATAGTGGCGTGGCTAACCGAGACCTTTCACCAGCGCAGTGGCGCAGGCATGATGCCATTCGCTCGCGGCTCCGGACGTTCTTGGGGCGACGCGGGTACGACAGCGTCGATACGCCTGTGCTGGAGTCGACCGACCTGTTCCTCCGAAAGTCAGGGGGTGAACTGGCCGCTCGCATGTACTCGTTCGTCGATCCCGCAGGTAGGGGGGTGAGCCTGCGACCCGAGTTCACCTCGTCGGTTGTGCGAGCGGTGGCAGAGGGCAACCTGGATGGACCGCTGCCGCTGCGGTTGCAGTACGCCGGTCCCGTGTTTCGCTACGAACACGTCAGCGACGACCTCGGCACGGCGCTCGAGTTCGAGCAGGTGGGCGCGGAGCTGATCGGCGCGGGCGGCACGGCGGCGGACGCGGAAGTCATCGCGCTGGCGGTGCAGGGGCTCTCGCTGCTCGGCGTCAAGGGACTGACCGTCCGGCTGGGGCACGTCGGCGTAACCAAGGCGCTCTTCGACGCGCTCGGCCTGACGGAGCGGGCGCGCGTCTTCGTGCTAGCCAGCCTTGCAGAAATGCGCCAAGGCGCGGACGGCGCCGCAGCCGTCCGGCAGCGCGCCGAAGATCTGGGGATGCTGAGCGAGCGCCGGCGCGCAAGCCTGACCATGCTCGCCACTCGCCTCGAGGCCGATGATGCGCAACAGATGGTTGAGGGCTTCCTCGCCGATGTGGTTGCATCCGACACGGCGCAGCGCTCGCCGGAAGAGATTGTGCTCCGCTACGTGAAGAAGCTGCGCCAAGTGGAGGATCCAGCGACTGTCTACCGGGCGTTGGAGTTTGCAGACGAGCTAGTAGGGCTTTCGGGGCCTGCCGCTGACGCGCGTGGATGGCTCGGCCGGCTCATGACGAACTACGGCCTCGACGACTCGCTGCTTCGGCCGCTCGACGATCTGCTTGAGGCGCTGTCGCGGTACGACCTGATGGGTGCCTTGACGGTGCTCGACCTTGGCGCGGCGCGCGGCATTGCGTACTACACCGGCGCCATCTTCGACATCGAGCACGCAAGCGTGACGACGCCTCCATCGATCGGCGGCGGCGGGCGCTATGACAGCCTGGTGCGTGCGTTCGGCGGCGACCGCGATATGCCTGCGTTGGGGTATGCCGTCAGCGTCGACCGCATCGCCGACCTCCTTCCCGCTGGGTTCGGCGAGGAGGAGCAGATCGCGCCCCCGCGCGTGCTCGTGACCGCCAAAGAGGCATCGTTGGCCGACGCCGTCGCCACCGCCGAACGCCTCCGCGCCCAGGGCATCGCCGCCGAGCTGGACGTTGTCCCGCGCACCGACGCCGAAGCGGCGCGCTATGCCAGGCAAAGGGGCATGGAGACCATCATGCGCGTAGGCCGCGAAGGCGCCATAGACGAGCGCGCGGTGTAGGGCCCCGCTCGTCACGTTGCCCGCTGCTGGCAGCCAACCGTCTACAATTCTCCGCGCTGGGACACATACAATGAGAGCGCGAGGTGCGCGTTAGTGCAAGTGATGAACGGGACGAATGAGGCGCTGCTACGCGTAGCGCTACCCAGCGATGGTGCGATGTACGAGCCGACGTTGCAGTTCCTCGCGGCGAGCGGCATGGCCGTCGACCAGCCCAACAAGCGGCGCTACGCCGGTGTCATTCCAGCTATCCCGGGCGCAAGCGTGGTCTTCCAACGCGCACGAGACATCACGCCGCGCGTCGAGGCCGGTAACGCAGACGTCGGTTTCGTCGGTTTCGACGACTACCAGGAACGGCGCATCGAGGGCGGTGCGACAACGCTGGTCATGAGCGCCCTTGGCTACGGGCGTTGCGAACTGGTCGTCGCCGTCCCCGAGGCGTGGGTGGACGTGGAGTCGATGGCCGACCTCGCCGACCTGTCCGTCGAGTTCCAAGAGTCGGGACGTGAACTGCGCATCGCGACAAAGTCACCGCGCCTAGCGCCGCGCTTCCTCTTTCGGCACGGCGTCAACTACTTCAGCCTGCCGCAGGTATCCGGCGCGCTTGAGGCGGCCCCCTCAATGGGCTATGCCGACCTCATCGTCGACGTGACGGCGACGGGCTCGACATTGCGTGAAAACCGGCTCAAGCGCCTGCGCGACGGCACGGTCATCGAATCGGAAGGGTGCTTCATCGCCAACAGGCACTCACTGGCTCAACGCCCCGCCGCGCTGGAAACCGTGCGGCAGCTCATCGAGCGCATTGAAGCGAGACGGCAGGCAGACGACCTCCTCCGCGTCACCTCCAATATCGAAGGCTCGTCGGAAGAGGCGGTCGCCGCACGCGTCTTGGAGCGCGGTGAGGCCGCCGGGCTGCAAGGACCGACCGTCTCACGCGTCTACTCTCAGAGCGCCGGCAACTGGTACTCCGTGACGGTATTTGTGCGTAAGGAGCAGGTGCCGCTGGTCGTCGACTACTTCCGCGCCATCGGCGGCACCTCCGTCAGCGTATCAGGCGTTAGCTACGTTTTCGGCGCGGAGAGCGAGTCGTACCGCGCGCTGCTGGCGGAGCTGGGCCTCGCGTGATGCGCGTCATCACCAGCATTCAGGAGGCGCGGGCGCTCCTCACGCGACGGCATGGCGCGCATGCCCTCCGAGACCCTGCGCTTGCAACCGCCGTCGCTGCCATCATCGAGGGGGTACGGACGCGTGGCGACGAAGCCGTCCGCCAGTACACGGCGCAGTTCGACGGCGCGGCACCGGAGTCACTGGAGGTTTCGCAACCTGAGCAGCACAGTGCGCTCGAGCGGTTGCCGCGCGAACTGACGATGGCGCTGCGCGCCGCCGCAGACCGTATCGCCTCCTTCCACGAAGCATCGCTCCCAAAGGGCTGGTTTGACGAATCGCGCGGGCTCGGCGAGCGCGTCGTTCCGCTGCAGCGCGTCGGCATCTACGTGCCCGGCGGCACGGCGGCGTACCCTTCGTCCTTGCTGATGGACGTCATTCCTGCGCGAATCGCCGGTGTCGATGAAGTCATCGTCTGCACGCCACGACCCGGTGATGTCACGCTTGGCGCTGCGGCGCTTGCGGGCGTCGACCGCCTCTTCGCCATTGGCGGCGCACAGGCGATTGCGGCTATGGCGTACGGAACGCAGAGCATCCCGGCGGTAGACAAGGTCTGCGGTGCGGGCAGCATTCACGTGACCGAGGCCAAGCGCGCGCTGTTCGGCGTCGTCGCAATCGACGGCCTGTACGGGCCGACTGAGACGCTTGTCATCGCCGACGACAGCGCCGACGCTTCGCTGGCAGCAGCCGATTTGCTCGCGCAGGCAGAGCACGACGCGCTCGCATCGCCGCTCCTGATCGCAACGAGTGAATCGGTGGCTCGAGACATCGTGAGCGCAGTCGCCACGCAACTCGGCGGCCTCGAGCGCGCGGGCATCGCGCGCCAGGCGCTCGAGGGGCAGGGGCTCGCGGTTGTCGCAAGCTCGGTGGAGGAGGCTATCGACCTGGCCAACGACTACGCACCGGAGCACGTGTGCCTGCTGGTCCGCGACGCCGCGCGCTACTCGGAGGGCATTCGCCACGCGGGCGGAGTCTTCGCCGGAGAGCACTCGCCCGAGGTGCTCGGTGACTACGTCGCGGGACCGAGCCACACCATGCCCACGATGGGTGCGGCGCGGGCCAGCTCGTACCTCGGCGTACACCACTTCATTCGCCACATGCCGATCGTGGCACTGTCGCAGGACGACGTGCTCTCGCTCGGGCCCTATGCGGCGGCAATCGCCCGCGCAGAAGGCCTTACTGCCCATGCCAAGGCGGTCGAGGCGCGGCTGGAAGGGCAAGGGGCGCCACCGACATGACGCGACGACGCATCGACCCCCTCTCGCTCGTCAGGCCGCACCTGCTCGAGCTCGCGCCCTACGAGGCCGTCGACCCGCCGGAGAAGCTGGCGAAGCGTGCCGGCATACCCGTCGACCGCGTCGTCAAGCTTGATGCCAACGAGAACCCGTACGGTCCTTCGCCCAAGGCACTGGCCGCAATAGCCTCGCTCGATAACGTTCACGTCTACCCCGACCCGCGCCAAACGGAGGCGCGTGAGGCGGTCGCGCGCTATGTCGGCATCGGCGCAGGGCACGTTGTCATCGGCAATGGCAGCGACGAGATCATCGACTTGCTGTTCCGGGCGCTCCTCGATCCAGGCGACGTCATCGTCGACAGCACACCGACGTTCGGGATGTACCCCTTCACGGCGCACGTCTGCGGTGGAACGACCCTCAATGTGGAGCGCGATGAGCATTTCGAGGTGGATGTGGAAGCGGTGCTGCGCGAAGCGGCCGAGCCGCGGGTCAAGGCCATCGTGCTCGCTTCGCCCAACAACCCGACGGCCAACGCCACCCCGCTCGCCGACATCGAGCGGTTGCTTGCGTCGGAGCGCATGGTCATCATCGACGAGGCGTACCACGAGTTTGGCGGGAGCACCGCGGCCAAACTCGTTCCCGAGCACTCCAACTTGGTCATCATGCGGACGATGAGCAAGTGGGCGGGGCTCGCAGGACTGCGCGTGGGGTATGGGCTGATGGCGCTTGAGCTGGCCGACCTGCTGCTGCGGGCCAAGCCACCCTACAACGTCAGCCAGGCAGCCGAGGCTGCCCTCATCGCCTCCCTCGATGATGCTGAGCTGCTGAATCGGCGCGCTGCGGCCATCGTCGCAGAGCGCGATCGTCTTGCGGAGCAGCTGTCCGCCATCCCCGGCCTGCACGTCCTGCCATCGGACTCCAACTTTGTCCTGTGCCGCGTGCCTGATGGCAAGGGAGCGGAAATGCATGCGTCGCTGGCTGCCCAGGGCGTCTTCGTGCGATACTCTAGGGGCCATCGCCTAGTGGACTGTCTTCGCATCAGCATCGGTCGGCCCACTGACACAGACAGGCTGATAGCGGCGGTGCGCCTCGCAATGCAGACCAATGGCTGAACGCACCGCAACCTACCGCAGAGAGACACGCGAGACCCGCATCGAGGCAACGATCAACCTCGATGGAGGCGGTACTGCGTCGCTCAATTCCGGCAACGGGATGCTCGACCACCTGCTCAACCAGCTTGCCCGCCACGGCCAACTCGACATCGCGCTCGAAGCCAAGGGCGATTGGCTGCAGACGGGCTGGCATCACACCGTCGAGGACACCGCTATCGCACTGGGGCGCGCATTCGCGCAAGCGTTGGGCGACGGCGCGGGCATCCGCCGCATGGGTCACGCGCTCGTGCCCATGGATGAAACGCTCGCGCGCGTCGCCGTCGACCTCAGCGGCCGTGGCTACGCCGCCCTCGACTTAGGCTTGAGCGGCCAAAGCGTCGGCGACCTGCCGGGCGACCTGGTGCGTCACTTCCTCCACTCCTTCGCGACGGAGGCGCGGCTAAACCTGCACGCGACCATCCTGGCCGGCCTCAACCCGCACCACATGGCGGAAGCGACGTTCAAGGGGCTGGCACGCGCGTTGCGAGACGCCGTCGAACCGGACCCGCGCGCCGCAACTCAGCCACCAAGCACCAAGGGCACGATAAGCGGGTAACTCCTGCGCTACTACACGCCAGCGGGGCGCAGCGTCAGCCGATACGTCTCGATAACCGGGTTCGCAAGCAGTTTGTCGCACATCTCGTCCGCCTGCGTACGCGCCACCTCCTCATCGGGAGCATCGATGGTCAGCGTTAGGTACTTGCCCACGCGGACGTCGTGAACGCTGGAGAACCCCATCGAATGAAGGCCGCCCAAGACGGCATTGCCCTGTGGGTCGTTCACCGCAGGCTTGAGCGTGACGTGGATGTCGGCGATGAAGCGCATCGGTGCTATGCGCCCGCACCGCAATCGGCATCAATGAACAGCGGCCCTCGGTTGCGGTGGCTATCGAAGAATGCGCGGATGCGCTCTTCGTCCACGCCGTCGACCTCGTCGAGCCAGCCCCACGCCGTCAGGGAGACGCCGCCCGCTGCGACGCCGTTGTGCGGCTGGAGGACGATGCAGGCGGGGTAGCCGGTCAGCCCTTCCACGGCGGTGGTCAGTTCTTGGATGGCCGCATCGTCGGCAAGGTTGTAGGAGATCGCGACGCCGCCGCGCTCGAGGTTGGCAACCACGGCCTCCTCCGGAAGTTCCGCCTCGCTCGCGCCCCACGGAGCGGCGGAGGCATAGCGCGGGCCGGAAGTCGCCGGAACGGTGGAGTAGGGCGAATGCTCCGTTCCCTCCTCGATGACGCCTCCCGCTTGAATGGCCACCTGCGTCCCCGCCCGCGGCGACGGCGTCTCGATGGGCGTCTCGTTGCTCGGGCCAACGATACCGGTGAGCTGGGGAACGAAGAGGCTGACGATGAGCGCAAGGCCAAAGGAACCCACGACAATGCCGATAACGAGCCGCCGCCGCGCGCTGCGCGCCGCCGACCGCCGGCGCCTGTCGTCGCGTGACTGGCTGCGCCGACTGACCTGTCTTTGGCTGAGCCGCTCGTTCGCCACTACGCCCGCCGCTATGCCAGTTGCTCGCCCGTGAGCCGGAGGTACGCCTCGGTGTAGCGCGACCGGGTCCGCTCCACTATCTCGTCCGGCAGCGCCGGAGCCGGAGGGTTGCGGTCCCACCCCGACTGGAGCAGCCAATCGCGGACGAACTGCTTGTCGAAGTTGGGCTGCGATGCGCCAGGGGCGTAGCCCTCCAGGTCCCAGAAGCGGCTGGAGTCGGGCGTCAGCACCTCGTCGATGAGCGTCAAGACGCCGTCGACATGGCCGAATTCGAACTTGGTGTCGGCGATGATGATGCCCCGCTCAAGCGCGTACTCGCGCGCGAGGCCATAGACGGCTATCGACGTATCGCGCAGTTGGGCAGCGAGCTCCGGCCCCACCGCGGCCGCAACGTCGGCGAACGACATTGGCTCATCGTGACCTTGCTCCGCCTTGGTAGTCGGCGTAAAGAGCGGTTCAGGGAAGCGATCGCCGTCGGTCAGGCCTGGGGTTGCGGGAATGCCGAATATCGTACCGCTGCGCCGGTACTCGACGAGCGCGGAACCGGTCAGGTAGCCGCGCACGACGCACTCGACGTCGACGCGCTCCGC
Organism: Dehalococcoidia bacterium; assembly: GCA_034422075.1. Taxonomy (GTDB): domain Bacteria; phylum Chloroflexota; class Dehalococcoidia; order Lucifugimonadales; family Australimonadaceae; genus S34-282. The sequence continues at coordinate 26,473 of DAOUJX010000034.1, read as the reverse complement.
ACGGCGCACCACCATCGCCCGCCGCGCAATCTCGGGGTCAAGCGAGCGCAGCAGAGGGTAGTCGGCGAGTTCGCCCAGGCCTTCCTTATCGTCGGCAATGGCAACGAGGTGGTCGGGGACAACGGCTCGCGTCTTGCCGAACCAAAACCGCGACATCTGCGTGAGCACGTAGCCCTTGTCCGGCACGCCGCTGGGCAGCACGACGTCGAACGCCGATATGCGGTCGGTTGCGACCATGAGAAGATGCTTGCCGTCACCGAGGTCATAGGTGTCACGAACCTTACCCCGGTAGAGGATGTTGGGTAGCGGCGTCTCAAGTAAGGGCACTAGTCGTCTCCTTCAGGCCAACGCGGTCGAAGAGCGCGTCGACGTGCCGCGTGTACCAGCGGTAGTCGAACAGCGCCTCGATCTCGTTGGCCCCCAAGTGTTCGGCAATTAGGCTGTCACCGCGGACCAACTCGCGGAAGTCTGCGGCGTGGTCCCAAGCGGTGTGCGTGTGCGATTGGATGAGGCGGTAGGCATCGTCGCGCGCCATCCCTTTCTCGATAAGCGCGAGCATCACGCGCTGTGAGAAGACGAGGCCGCGCGTCGATTCGATGTTCGCCAGCATCCGCTCCTGGTCTACACGCATACCGTCCACGACGCCGTTGAAGAGGTCGAGTATGTAGTCGAGCGCAATGCAGGCGTCGGGAAGGATGATGCGCTCAGCGGATGAGTGGCTGATGTCGCGCTCATGCCACAGCGCGACGTTCTCCAGCATGGTCACGGTGTGGCCTCGAATAAGCCGCGCAAGACCGCATACTCGTTCGCTCAGTTCGGGGTTGCGCTTGTGGGGCATGGACGACGAGCCCGTCTGGCCCTCCCCGAACGGCTCCTCGACCTCATGCACCTCCGTCCTCTGTAACCCGCGCACCTCCGTCGCAAACTTCTCCAGCGACGCAGCCACCAGGGCAAGCGCCGAGACGAACGCGGCGTGACGGTCGCGTTGCACGATTTGGTTGGAGAGTGCGGCGACGCCCAACCCGAGGCGCTCACAGGCGGCCTGCTCTACCTCCGGTGGTACCGTCGCATGCGTGCCGACCGGACCCGATATCTTGCCGGCGGCAATCTCGTCGCGGGCGCGCTCCAGGCGCGCTAGGTTGCGGCGCATCTCCTCGCGCCAGAGGGCGAGCTTCAGGCCAAAGGTAATCGGCTCGGCATGGACGCCATGGGTGCGGCCCATCTGGAGTGTGTGCTTGAACTCGACCGCGCGCCGGCCAAGCGTGTCGATGAACAGGCGCACGCCGTCGAGCAACAACTCGGCGGAATCGCGCAGTTGCAGCGCTGTGGCCGTGTCCCACACGTCATTTGTCGTCAGTCCGAAGTGCAGCCAGCGCCCCTCCGCGCCTAGGCCAGACGTGACGGAGTAGAGGAAGGCCGTCATGTCGTGCTTGGTCTCGGCGAGGCGCGCCTCCAGCTTGGCGATGTCCCAGGTTGCGCCGCGTAGCTTGGCCATGTCGCCCGGTGGGATGACGCCGGCGTCCGTCCACGCCTCGCAGACGGCCAGTTGAACGGCAAGCCAGCGGTCGTACTTGCCGCTCTCCGACCATATGGCGCCAATGGCGGGCCGCGTGTAGCGTGGAATCATCGATAGTCTGCTTTATCACCGACGCGCGGCGCGTGCAAAGAGGCGGCAGCGCCGGTGGAGTCGGGATATCTGGTCATCGGCTAGCGGTCACGGAGGCGTTGGCGGTAGGCGTCGGACGCCTCTCGAATCGTAGCATACTTGAGGCCGAGGATTTGGCCTGCGAGCAACGCGGCGTTACGCGCGCCCCACGCACCCACGGCCACACAGGCGACCGGAATGCCAGGCGGCATCTGCGCAATGGAGTACAGCGCGTCCACGCCTCCGCTCATTTCGCTCGTCGCCAACGGCACCCCGATGACGGGCAGGGTGGTGAGCGAGGCAACAACGCCGGGTAGTGCGGCGGCGCCGCCGGCAGCCGCGATGAACACCTCTACACCACGGCTTGGCGCTTCGCGGACGTAGGCATGGACGGCATCGGGGTTGCGGTGCGCGGACGCGACGATAAGTTCCGCCTCGATCCCGAGCTCTCCCAGCAATTCCATCGTGGGCGACATCAGGTCGCGGTCGTTTCTGCTGCCGATGAGGACACCAACTTGCGGCATACGGGGTCACCTTTTCAAGAGTGCGGACAACGGCCACACTACGCAGGGGCGGGGGCCATCGTCAACAGGCAAACGTGCTGCGCTTACTCAAAACGGGCGTTTCTTGACCCTTCGGTGCCACCAATCTAGACTCGCGGCGCAACGCCCGCTATACCCGTCCGGAGGTACGCCATGGTCGACACCCACGAATCCGCGCCAACCGACGTAGCCGTCAAGAAGGTGCCGCTCCCTGCCGACGCACAGGCAGCCCTCGAAACGGCGCTCAGCCTCATCGACGAGGAGAAGATGCGCGAGTTCAACCTCAACCTCACCGCCATCCACAGCCCAACGGGGTATGAGCGCGAGGCGTCCGAGTGGTTGGCCGACCACATGGAGGAGATCGGCCTGAGCTCAATGTACCAGGCGGTGGACGAGGATTCGGGGAATGCGATCGGGCGCTTGCCGGGCACCGGCGAAGGCCCATCGCTCATGCTGTACGCGCCCATCGACACCCACCTCGAGGCTGACCCAGACAAGGACTTGCCCTGGGCCGGGCCGGAGTTTCGCGCGGAGATGCTGCCGGACGCCTACCTCGCCGAGAACGGCGACGTCATCGGGCTCGGCTCCTCCAACCCCAAGGGGATGATCACGGCGATAGGGGAGGCGGTACGCGTCGTGGCCGCAGCGGGCATCCTGCTCAAGGGCGACGTCATATGGGCAGCGTGCGGTGGGGGTATGCCTACCAAGCCGCCGGACGACGACCTGCGGCAGGACCACGGCCTTGGCAGCGGCGTGTCCTACATGATCAACCACGGGACGACGGCCGATTTCGGCATCATCATCAAACCCGGCTGGTCGGTCGCTTGGGAGGAGGTGGGGTTGTGCTGGTTCAAGGTAACCGTGCGGGGCGACATGGGATACGCCGGCTACACGCGCGGTTTGCCGGGCGGCTTTCGCAACTCCGTCGTCCATGCCTCAAGGGTCATCCAGGCGCTCGAGGCGTGGCTGCCCCAGTACCAGGAGCGCAACACGTCGGGGTTGTGCTCGCCGCAGGGCGCCATCGCCTCCGTGCGCGGCGGCTGGCCGCACAAGCCCGCGTTCCCATCGGCGGCGACGGAGATCTTCATCGACATGCGCGTCAACCCGCGTGTGACCCCGGCGAACGTGGAACACCAATTCGCCGAGGTCATCAAGGAGATACGCGTGGCCAATCCCGATATCGAACTGGACTGGGAGATGTACGCCGCCTACCCGGGCGCGTCGACCGACCCCGAGAACTGGATCGTGCAGTCGTCGATGCGCGCGTGGGAGTATGCGGAAGACGGCAAGGAGCACCACGCCGCCACGCGCACTGCGGGGCAGACGGACGCCTCTGCCATCCGCAACCTTGGCATCCCTCTCGCCCGCTTCGGTATGCCGATGCCCGTGCCAACGACGCCTCCAGACTGGATGAGTTTCGGCGGAATGGGCGTGAGCTACATTCCTGACCTCGCCAAGGTCACGCGCGCCCTGGTCTACGCCATCATCGACACCTGCTGGCGCGACAGGGCAGAGGTGGGGCTGTAGGGGCGCCCTCCGCCTCTCCCCTGAGAAGGGGCCTCCGCTCCGGCGGGGTGAACTAGGCGCTGCGGTAGACTGGGGCGGTGCTAAGAGCTGCCGTCCGCCAGTTCGCGCTGTTTTCGATCCTGAAGTACCGCGATTTCCGGTACTACTGGGTCGGCCTGCAGATGCAGGTCACCGCACTGCAGCTGATGTGGTTCACGATCGGATGGGTGGCGTTCGAGTTGACGGGGTCGCCCGGCGCTGTCGGATCGGTCAGCATTTTCCTGTTCATCCCACCTGTGACCGTCGGGCTGTACGGCGGAGTGCTGGCCGACCGGCTCGACCAGCGGCGCGTCATCATGGCGGCGCAGCTGCTTGCTATGGTGGCGATGGCCGGTGTCGCAGCGCTCACCATCGCCGACCGCGTCGTGCTCTGGCACCTGATGGTCACCGCGCTGCTGATGGGCACCGTGCCGTCCTTCGACCAGCCGAGTAGGCAATCGCTCTTCCCCCACTTGCTGCCCGACCGCTCGCTGCTCTCGCGGGCGGTGCCGCTGAATGCGATGACGTGGCAGATAGGGCGGCCCATCGCCCCGCTGTTTGGCGGCTTCATCATCGGCATCATCGGCTCCGACACCGTCCCCGATGCAGGGGGAGCGTTCGCATTGTGCGCGGCTGGATTCTTCGCCGCATCGCTCCTGATCTTGCGCGTGCGACCGGTGGCCCGCGTGGAGCGCCCGCCGCGTTCCGTGCTGCATGACCTGGGCGAAGGGATTCGCGCCATCGGCCAGCATCGCGTCTTTCGCATCCTGATACCGACGCTGTTCGTGACATCCGTCTTCGGCCTCGGCTTCCAATTCGTGCTGCCGGCATTCGCAGGAGACGTGCTGGACGTGAGCTCGCGCGGACTGAGCGTGCTGTGGGCATCAGGCGGTGTCGGCTCCTTCATCGGCGTACTGACGACGCCCGCCGTGGTGCGGCGCTACCGCACAGGCTACGCGGTGCTGGCGTGGGGGCTACTGTTCGGTGTCTCGCTGGTCGCGTTCGCGCTAACGCGGCAGTTGTGGTCGGCGGCGCTGCTGCAAGTGGCGGTCGGGCTGGCGTCGCTCGCCTACATGATCTGCTCGGAAGTGGCGGTGCAAACGCTGGTGCCGGACGCGCTGCGCGGGCGCGTCATGAGCGTCTACGGCTTGGCATGGACGTTCCCGACGTTGGGAGGCGCGCTGCTGAACTTCATCGCGGAGGGAACGGGCACACCGATAGCGCTCGCGCTGGGAGGCGGCATTGTCATGGGCGTGATGGTGCTGGTCGGACTGTTCAGCCGCTCGCTGCGTGAGCTGGACATCTCTGAGCCGCGCAAGCACGAAGTGGAGGCCACGGCATGAAGAGGCGCACTCTTTGCGCGCGTGAGGGTGTCGCTATAATGCCGCTTCATTCGGCGGTGCTGGTTGGTGCAGCATGGCAGAAGAGACGCAAGCGGCAAGCCCTGCGGACGTAGTCCTAGATAAGCTGCTCAACGGCCTGTTCTGGTTCGCACTGGCAGCGATGCTCGCAATGAACTTCGGCCAGTTCCGCTGGAACCCGGGGTTCCAAGGCTTCCAGAACGCGCACATCGCCTTTGCCCTGATTCTTGCCTTTGTCGTGCGGGTGACGCCAACGCGGAACCGCTGGCTCAAGATTGGCGTCCTCGTGCTGCTGGTCGGCGTGGCGGTGTCGGAGTTCTACCTGTTCAACGACAGGGAGAACTTCTGGAAGCGCATTCCTTTCGGCAGCAGCCCCGACCTGATCACAGGCCTGTTCATCTTCCTGCTCGTACTAGTAGCATCGCGCATCGCGTTCGGATGGGTGCTGCCGATCTTGGGCATCATCTTCCTCATCTACCACTTCACCGCCGACCTTTGGCCGGGCTTCCTTGACGGGCAGGCATTCAGCGTCCAAGAGGTGCTGACGCGCACGGTGCAATTCCAGCACAAGGGCGTGGTCGACCAGGCGTCACGCTTCCTATGGCTGCTCATCTTCTGGGGCATCGTGCTGGCTACCGCGGGGGCTAGTCTGATAGTGACGGGAATGGCGCGCTACTTCTCGCGGCGTCTCGTCGGCGGTCCGGCGATAGGCGCGTTGGTGGCATCGGGCGTTGCCGGCTCATTCGTCGGCGCAGGGCCCAACAACGTCGCGGTCACCGGCCCAATAACCATCCCCGCAATGGTGCGCGGCGGCTACCGGGCGGACGAGGCAGCAGGCGTCGAGGGCGTCGCATCGAATGCGTCGGCGATTACGCCGCCCATCCTCGGCGTCGTCGCATTCGTGATGTCGGACCTGCTGGGCATCAGCTACGTCGAAGTGATACGGATGTCGCTCGTGCCGGCGGCGATGTGGTACTTGGGCACGGCGGCGTACATCATCGGCCACGCCAAGAGCAACCCCACGCGCATTCGCCGGGTAGAGATGACGGAGGAGGAGCGCGCAGAGCTGCCCCGAGCGGAGCAGGAGCTAGGCGTCTATGCCAAGATGGGCGCCATCATCTTCCTGCCCATGCTCCTGCTCCTCCTGAACCTCACGACCATCGAAATCTTTCCGTGGCGGCTGTTTGGCGACACCGGCATCGAGGTATTCCTGTCATCTGCGGTGATGGTGCTGCTCGGCGTGGTCGGCAGCGTGCTGCTGGCATTCGTCACGCGGAGCCAATCGGGAATGTACATCCGCTCGGCGGCGATTGCGGTCGTGCCGGTGTCCATCATCATTGCGCTGGTGCTGCAGGGCTTCACGCTACGCCCCGCGGTCATTGCGGCCGTGATGGCGACGGTGATGCTGGGCGTCATCCTGCGCGTGGAGCGCCGATGGTCGGCATGGTCGGCAGGCTTCAAGAGCGCGGCGTTCTACGCCAGCTCGGTATCGCTCGTCCTCGTCATCATCACCATCATCGCCGACGTGGTGAGCCACACCGATGTGGGGACGCGGTTCGGCGAGATCGTCCGCGAAATCAGCGGCGGCAGTATCGCCATCGCGGGCGCGGTGCTCATCGTGCTGTCGGTCATCATGGCAGCAGGGCTGCCGACCTTGGCCATCTACTTCCTCGTGACCGTGACGTTCGTACCGGTGCTCGCAGAGCTGGGCGTCCACGTGCAAACCTCGCATTTCGTCGCGTTCTTCATGGGAACGCTAAGCCTCATCATCCCACCGGTTGCGGGGAGCGCGCTCGTCGGCGCGGCGATATCGGGCTCAACCTACGGGCAGGTGTCGTGGCAACTGGTGCGGATGGCGTGGCCCTTCTACATATTCCCCATCCTCATCCTGCTCGCGCCCGACGACCTGTTGCTGTTGCCGGGCATACAGGACAACGGCATTGCGACGGCGTTGGTGATCGCATCGACGGCGATAGTGCTGGTGGGCATACAGGCAGCGAGTGCGGGCTGGCTTGGAGCGCGCGTGAACATTCCGATGCGCGTCGCCTTCTACGGCGTGGGCGCCGCCCTCTTCTACGGCCTGCTCCGCGACAACGCGACATGGGTTATCATCGCGCCGCTCGCCACGCTTGCACTGGCGGGCGGGCTGTTCCTGACTGACCGCATGCGCGGCAGGCCAGTCGCAGCAAGCACCCCGACTACAGGAGGCTGAGACGTTGCGTATCCACATCGCGGCTCCCATGGGGGAGTCCATACAAGAGCAGGTAGCCTTCATCCGTGACGCGGAGTCGCGCGGATTCGCGGGCGTTGGCGTCGCCGATCACCTCGAGCACGGCCACGACGCCTACGTGACGCTCGGGCTTGCGGCAACGCAGACGAGCGATGTGTGGCTCTATCCCGCGGTGACCAACCCCAAATCGCGGCACCCGTTCCACTTGGCGGTGGTTGCCAATACGCTGGCAGAGCTGGCGCCGGGGCGGGGCAAGCTGGCCATGGGCACGGGCGACAGCGTCATCCTCAACCTCGGCACCACACCCGCGAAGGTGGCCGACTTCCGCGACGCCATCATCCGCATCCGCGCGCTGGTGCGCGGCGAGGCGGTGGAGTTCGGCAACAACCCCAACGGGCGGATCCAGCATCCTGCGTCGCCGCCGCCGGACGTCATCGTGACGGGCAGCGGCCCGCGCGCGCTGCAGGTCGCGGGTGAGGTTGGCGACGGCGCGATGCTCCTGGCGGGCATCGGCCCGCGCTTCCGCGAGCAAGCGCTCAAGCGGGTAGGGGAAGGCGCGTCCAAAGCGGGCCGCAGCGTTGCGGACATCCCGGTCATGCACAACGTCGTCGTCGCCATCGACGACGACCCCGCCGCAGCCCGTGCCCGCGTCTGGCCGGCCGTGTTCGGCTGGATAAAGATGCACTTCTACGACGATGGCCTCGCGGCGGCGGGCATCGAGTTCCCCGCCAATGCGGAGAAGCCGGATGATGTGCCCTCCGAGCTCGTCGAAGAGCTGTGCAACGAGACGGCCATCGCGGGCACGCGCTCGCAGGTCATAGAACGCTTCCACCAGCTGGCCAGCGAGGGCGTCGAGCACATGTACTGCTTCGCCTTCGGCCCAGGCCGAGACGAGGTCATCGACGCGCTCACGAAAGAGGTGATACCGGCGGTGTAGGGGCCTATCCGCCGGATGCCGCCGCGAGGTCACTGCGGTACTGCGCGCCCTCGAAGTGGACGGTTTGTGCTGCGGCATAGGCCAGGCGGTGCGCCTCGGCGAGAGTCGGGGCCTGGCCGACGAGGGTCACGATACGCCCGCCCGCAGTCAGTAGCGAATCCGCAGACTGGTGCACGCCTGCGTAGAAGGCGGTCACGCCGTCCGGCAGCCTGTCAAGGCCGTGAATGGGTCTTCCCGAAATGGGTGACTCCGGGTAGCCCTCGGATGCAAGGACGACGCCCAGGGTGGCGGTCTTCGACCAGCGCAGGTCGAGCGTATCAACGCCGCCTCCGGCAACCGCTAGCAGCACATCGAGCAAATCGGTCTCCAGACGGGGGAGGAGCAGCTGCGCTTCCGGGTCGCCGAATCGAGCGTTGAACTCGAGAACGCGCGGGCCTTCACGGGTCAGCATCAGGCCGCAGAAGAGTACTCCCTGGAAGGGCGCGCCTGCCTCACGGAGCGCTCGGAGCACCGGGCTAATGCACGTGTCGAAGACACGCTGCTCCAACTCGGATGTCCACTCGGGCACGGGGCTGTAGCCGCCCATGCCGCCGGTGTTCGGCCCCTGGTCGCCGTCGAAGATTCGCTTGTGGTCGCGCGCCGACACGAGCGGCGAAGCATGGACGCCATCAGTGAAACAGAAGACGCTCACCTCCTCACCCTCAAGATACTCCTCGACGACCACCTGCTCTCCGGCGTAGCCAAGCGACTTGTCTGACATGATGCCCGTAATGGCCCGGACAGCCTCGTCTTGCGTTTGTGCAACCGCGACGCCCTTGCCCGCCGCGAGGCCGTCGGCCTTGACGACGATAGGCGCCGGCTGCGAGCCCACGTAGGCAATGGCCTCCTCCGGGTCATCGAAGGTGGCATAGGCCGCCGTCGGGACGCCGGCGTCGGCGAACAGCTGCTTTGCGAACGCCTTGCTCCACTCGATACGCGATGCGGCGCGGCTTGGTCCCATGACGGCGTAGCCTCGCGCGCGCAGCGCATCCGTTACACCGGCCAACAGCGGCGCCTCGGGCCCCACGACCGTTAGGTCCATGGCGTGTGCCTCGGCAAATTGCAGCACACCGGCGGCATCGTCCGCCCGCACGTCTACGCGCTGAGCGTATTGCCAAGCGCCGCAGTTGCCTGGCGCGATGAAGAGCTCGGGTTGACGCGGACTCTGGGCCAATTTCCAGGCGATAGCGTGCTCCCGCGCGCCGCCGCCGAGGATGAGGACGCGCACGCTATCTGCGCCCCGTCCGCAGCAATGCGACGGCGACGCCGAGCGCAACGACGCCAAGACCCACGACCGCAGGCACAGGGACGGGGGTTGTGGTACTCAGCCCGTAGGGCACAGAGAGGATGAGCAGGCCAGCGCCGACGAGCGCGAACGCGATGGCGATTGCTCGATTGATTCCCGACACACCCACGGCGTCCACCGCCTCCGGTTACTCCCACTCGATGGTGCCGGGAGGCTTGGACGTGACGTCGTAGACGACGCGGTTAACCTCCGACACCTCGTTGACGATGCGATTGGAGATGCGGCCGAGCGTTTCGTAAGGGAGGCGCGCCCAATCAGCGGTCATCGCATCCTCGCTCGTTACGGCGCGGAGTGCGACGACGTGGCGGTAGGTGCGCTGGTCGCCCATAACGCCCACCGTCTGCGTATTCGTCAGCACCGCGAACGACTGCCACAGATGGTCGTAGAGGCCGTCGCGCTTGATTTCGTCCATCACAATCCAGTCGCACGCCCGCAGCGCCTCCAGCTTCTCGAACGTCACCTCGCCGATGACGCGAATCGCAAGACCCGGGCCGGGGAAGGGCTGGCGGTAGAGCACCTCGGGAGGCATGCCAAGCTCCTCGCCGACGAGCCGGACCTCATCCTTGAACAGGTAGCGGAGCGGCTCGACCAATTCCAAGCGCATGTGGCTTGGAAGGCCGCCGACGTTGTGGTGCGTCTTTATCTTGTGCGAGGCCGTCGATTCGGACGACTCGCTTTCGATGACGTCGGGGTAGAGCGTTCCCTGCGCCAGAAAGTCGACCTGTCCGATGCTCGCGGCCTGCTCGTCAAACACCTCGATGAACTCGTTGCCGATTCGCTTGCGCTTGACCTCGGGGTCGGTGACGCCCTTGAGGACGCTGAGGAAGCGCTCGGTGGCATCGACATAGAGCAATCTCAGCCCCATGTGGCGCTCGAAGACGGCGCGGACGCGCTCAGGCTCCTCTCGCCGCAGGAGGCCGTTGTTGACGAAGATGCACGTCAGCTGGTCGCCGATGGCCTTGTGGATGAGCATCGCAGTGACGGCGGAGTCGACGCCGCCGGAGAGCGCGCAGATGACATGCCCATCGCCGACCTGCTCCGTGATTCGCGCGACGGCATCGTTCACGAAGCTGCCCGGCGTCCAATCGCCGCCGCACGCGCAGACGTTGTAGGCAAAGTTGCGCAGCATCTCGGCGCCCTGCGGCGTGTGCGCCACCTCGGGGTGGAACTGTATGCCGTAGAGGCTCTGGTCGTTGGCCATTGCGGCAACGGGCGAGTTGTCGCTGTACGCGAGCGAGCGGAACCCCGGCGGCATCTCGTCGATACGGTCGCCGTGGCTCATCCAGACGGGCAGTTCCCTGCCCAGGCCATCGAACAGCGGCGCGGGCTCCCCATCTTGGCGTAGGACGGCAAACCCGTACTCGCGCTCGCGCCCGGGCGACACCTTCCCGCCAAGCTGGTGGGCGAGCAGCTGCATCCCGTAGCAGATGCCGAGCACGGGCACGCCCGCATCGAATACCCAGGCGGGGGCGAGTGGCGCGCCGGGCTCGAATACGCTCGCAGGTCCTCCCGATAGGATGATGCCCTTAAGGTTGAGTCCGGCGACGCTGTCTTTGGTGGCGGAGGGGGGAAGCAATTCGCAGTAGACGTTGAGTTCGCGGATGCGCCGCGCGATGAGGCGGCTGTACTGCGAGCCGAAGTCGACTATGGCGATGGTCTCCGCCGCTCGCGTCCCAAGGGCGTCATGGCCTGCCGCCGAAGCGCGCCCTTCGCGCTCCTGCGCAATCTCCAGATACGTGGAAACTTCGACGTCGCCGGTGGTGGAGACGCGGAGGCTATCGTCGTTCGCAGGCGAGCGCTCCATGTGGAGCAATAGTAGGGTACAGACGGGATGAGGGGCAAGAAAGGAGCCGTGCCGCGCTCTTGTATACTTGGCCGCAGGGGCGGACGGCTAGGATGGAGCGTATTCCCGACAATCCAGAGAACCGCGCCGAGGCCGCCAACGTGGTGCGGCGCGGCGGACTCGTCGCGTACCCCACCGATACGCTGTACGGGCTCGGTGCGGATGCTTTCAACGCTCGTGCAGTGGCCAAGGTGTTCACAGCGAAACAGCGCGAGGCCGACATCGGCCTGCCGCTCCTGCTCGCGGGCAGCGATCAACTGGCCGACGTAACCGGCCGGCTGCCTGCGGCGGGCTCAGCGCTTGCGGAACGCTTCTGGCCTGGTGCACTCACCCTCGTCGTGCGTCGTGCGGTGCGCGTGCCCGTGAGCGTCACCGGCGGAGCGAATACCGTTGCCGTGCGTATCCCGGGCCACCCTGCGCCACGGGCCATCGCGCGGCTCACGGGCGTGCCGCTCATCGGCACCAGCGCCAACTTGCACGGCGGCCCATCGCCCGTCTCTCCCGACGACGTGGCCGAGCAGCTGGGCGACGTCATTGACTTGCTGCTGGACGGCGGACCGTGCGAAGGCGGCGAGGGCTCCACCATCGTCGACGTCACGGTCGAGCAGCCGGCACTTGTCCGGGAGGGGAGCATCCCCTTTGGCGACATCGAGCGCGCGCTAGAGAAGGTCGGGGCTGGCGAGGCGACGGAGTGAACGCCACCGGCGTGCTCCGTGACCACCAATCCGTCGTCGAACGGGCGCTGCGGGACGCAGTCGACGAGCAGGCTCGCGAGCAACTGCCGCTCTACCGCATGATGCAGTACCAGCTTGGCTGGGTCGCCAGCGACGGCACGCCTGACACGTACCCCACGCCGGACCGCGTGCTCGGCGCGGCCTGCATCGAGGCGGCAGGAGGGCAGGGGGGATCACCGCAGGTTGCCGCAGCGGCGGCAGCCTGCGAGTTGCTGTACAACTCCGTCCTCGTCCATGAGCAGATGCAGACCGCGGAAGGCCCCGGCGAGGAGCGGGCGGCGGTGTGGTGGCTGTGGGGTCCCGCGCAGGCGATCAACGTGGGTGACGGCCTCCACGCACTGGCGCGCATCGTCGCGCTGGGCATGCAAGACGCGGGGCTGCCGCCGGGCGACACGCTGGCGGCGCTGTCACGCCTCGACACCGCCGCACTGCGGTGCTACGAGGGCCAGTACCTCGACCTGACGTTCCAGGAGCGCATTGACGTGATGCAGTCGCAGTACGAACGGATGGCGGTGGCCAAGCGGGGCGCGTTGCTTGGCGGGGCCATGGCAATCGGCGCAAGTCTCGGCGGGCGCGACGACGCCTCGGTCGAGGCGCTTCGAACATGTGGCGAGCAACTGGGGCTGGCGTCGGCAATCGCCGAAGACATCTCTGACTTGGCCGCCGAACCGGCGCGTCCGCGCGTCCTCAATAAGGCGAAGCTCTTCCCCGTCGTGGTCGCGCTTGAGAAGGCTACCATTAGCCAAAAACGCGCGCTCGGCGATGTCTATTTCAAGCGTGTCGTCGAGCCGGGAGACCTACCCCAACTGCGAGCGGTACTGGACGAGGCCGGCGCACTGGCGCTGTCGCGTGAACATGCGGCGGCCATCGCCCGCAACGCGCTCGATGGCCTGCGTCAGGCCGGCATGGACCCAGCGAGCGTCGCGCGTTGGGAAAGCGTGGTGGTGGAGATGGTGGCATGAGCGCCAAGCGGACCATTAGGGACGTTGATTGGACAGGCAAGCGCGCACTCGTTCGCGTCGACTTCAACGTGCCTTTCGAGCACGGAACGTCGGTTATATCGGACGACGTGCGCATCCGCGAGGCGCTGCCGACGCTGAACTACCTGCGGGGTGCAGGCGCGGCGGTCGTCATCGCCACGCACCTGGGACGCCCAGGCGGCGAGCGTCGGCCGGAGTTCGAGCTGTCGCCCATCGCAGAGCGGCTGGCGCAGTTGCTCGGTGCCAACGTGAGCTACGTTCACGACGCCATCGGATCGAACGCCCACGAGCAGGCGGAGCGGCTGGGACCGGGCGAGGTGCTGCTGCTGGAGAACATCCGCTTCTACCCGGGCGAGGAGGCCAACTCTGAGGTGTTCGCCATCGCGCTCTCCCGCCTCGGCAACGTCTTCGTGAACGATGCCTTCGGCACCGCGCACCGCGCGCACGCCTCCACGGAAGGCGTCACGCACCACATGCCCGCGGTGGCCGGGTTGCTGATGGAGCGTGAGTTGGCATTCCTCGGCGGCGTGCTCGAATCGCCGGAGCGCCCGCTCGGCGCGATCTCCGGCGGAGCAAAGGTCAGCGACAAGGTGAAGGTGCTGGAGCGACTGCTCGACAACGCAGACGCGATGTTCATCGGCGGAGGCATGGCCGCCACCTTCTTCAAAGCAAAGGAGCTGGACGTCGGAGCCTCACTGGTCGAGGAAGAGTTGGTCGGCTTTTGCGGCGGCCTGCTAGAGAGGGCAGAACAGGGCGGCACGGTGCTGCACCTGCCCACCGACGTCGTCGTAGCGCGCGAGATTGCCGAAGGCGTTCCGCACGAGGTCGCCGCTCCCGACGCGATTCCGCCGGATTCGATGGTGCTCGACATCGGCCCCGAGACGGCGCAAGCATGGGCATCGGAGATCGCGCGGCTCCGCACCGCCGTGTGGAACGGCCCGCTTGGAGTCGCCGAGGTCCCTCCGTTCGACCACGGCTCACGGGCCGTTGCGCAAGCGCTGGTGGACAGCGGAGCGACCACCATCATCGGCGGAGGCTCGACGGCCGAGGCCGTCGCAGCGTTCGGTCTGGTGGATAGGATGACGCACGTATCGACGGGCGGCGGCGCATCGCTCGAATTCCTCGGAGGCACCACCCTCCCTGGCGTTGCGGCGCTGGAGGATAAGCAGCCATGATCGACTTCCCGTACCTCAGCGATATCATCCAGCCGAATGATGCCAAGATACTGATGCTGGTAGCTGACGGCCTTGGCGGTCTGCCGCAGCCTACTACGCGGCGCTCCGAGTTGGAGTCGGCGCGCGTCCCCAACCTCGACCAGTTGGCGCAAGCGAGCGCGGCCGGATCGAGCATCCCTGTCTCGCCCGGCGTGACGCCAGGCAGCGGCCCCGGACATCTCGCGCTATTCGGTTACGACCCGCTGAAGTACCTCATCGGGCGTGGCGCGCTGGAGGCGCTGGGCATCGGCATGGAGCTGCAGGCAGGCGATGTAGCGGCACGCGGCAACTTTGCCACCGTCGATGGTGAGGGCAACCTCGTCGACCGCCGCGCGGGGCGCATCGAGACGGAACTGGCCGCGCCGCTCGCCCAACGGCTCGACACCATCGCCGTCGACGGCACCGACCTGACGGTGCAGCATGTGAAGGACTATCGCTTCGTCCTGCGGCTGCGCGGCAGCAAGCTGAGCGCCGACCTAACCGAGACCGACCCGCAGCGGACAGGCGTCCCGGCGCTGGCAGTTGCAAGCAAGAGCAAAGCAGCCGCGGCAACGGCCAAGATCGCGAACGCATTCGTCACCGACGCGCAAAAGCTACTCGAGGGCGAGGAGCGCGCGAACGCCGTGCTGCTCCGAGGCTGGGCTGGCGCTCCCAACCTCCCGCCATTTGGCGAAGCGTATGGACTACGCGCAGCGGCCATCGCCGCCTACCCGATGTACCGCGGGCTGGCCTCCATCGTCGGCATGGACGTGCTGCCGACCGGCGATGACTTCAATAGCCAGATCGCCACGCTGCGGGATGCGTGGGACGACTACACCTTTTTCTTCCTGCACTACAAGCACACCGACTCCGCAGGCGAGGACGGCGACTTCGACCGAAAGCGCCTCGCCGCGGAGGCGCTTGACGCCTACATCCCTACGCTGCTGGCGATGGGGCCCGACGTGCTGATGGTGGCTGGCGACCACTCGACGCCGTCGTCGATGGCATCCCATTCCTGGCACCCGGTCCCGTTCATTTTGCGCTCGCAATGGACGCTCGGCGACGGCGTCGACCGCTTCAACGAGCGCGAGCTGCGGAGGGGGTCACTGGGCATCTTCGAGGCGAAGCACATCATGATGCTGGCGCTCGCCCACGCGGGCAAGCTACAGAAGTTCGGAGCATAGGGTGGCGCGCCCGCTGGTTGCCGGCAACTGGAAGATGAACCTCGGCCCCGCCGACGCGGGCGCGCTCGCCGCTGAGTTGCGTGCGCCGCTCGACGAGGTGCCGGTCGATACGCTGGTATGCCCGCCGTTCGTGTCTCTGCCGGTGGTCGCTGCCGCACTCGCAGGGTCGCGTGTCATGGTGGGCGCGCAGAACATGCATCCGGAGGAGAAGGGCGCGTTCACGGGCGAGGTCTCCGGCCAGATGCTGCGCGAGGTCTGCTCGCATGTCATCCTCGGCCACTCCGAGCGCCGCCACGTGATGGGCGAGAGCGACGCATTCATCCACCGGAAGATCCCCGCTGCGCTTTCAGTTGGCCTGACACCCGTCTTCTGCTTGGGCGAGACGCTGGAGCAGCGTGAGGCTGGGCGCGCGGCGGAGGTCTGCCACGCCCAGCTCGGGGCGGGGCTTGGCGGTCTCACACCCGAACAGATGGCGCAGGTGGTGGTTGCGTACGAGCCGGTATGGGCTATCGGGACGGGGAGGGCGGCGACGCCGGAGATAGCACAAGACATCATGGGCGCGGTGCGCGACGAACTGCGCCGCATGGCCGGGACGGACGCGGCGGAAGCGATGCCGTTGCTCTACGGCGGAAGCGTGACGGCGGACAACATCACCGGGTTTGCCGAGCAGCACGACATCGACGGCGCGCTCGTCGGTGGCGCCAGCCTGCAGGCAGTCCAATTCACGGCTATCGCAAGGGCCGTTGCGCGTGCCAAACGCGCAGCCTAGGCGCCACCCCGTGCGAGCATGACCTCGCGCCCCGAGAACCCGCAGTCGCCACGACCCCCGGTCGCCTTCATCGTTGGGGCAACCGCATCAGGTAAGACGGCCGCAGCCATTGCGCTGGCGGCACAGAGGCGCATCGAGGTCATCAACGCCGACAGCCGGCAGGTCTATCGAGGCATGTCCATCGGCACGGCGAAGCCGACGCAGGAGCAGCGCGCCGCCTGCGCCCACCACCTAATCGACGTCGCCGATCCCGACGAGCCGTTCAACCTCGCGCGATTCCTGGAACTAGCACGCGCGGCCATCCACGACGCGCTAGCGCGGGGCGCGCTGCCGGTTGTGGTCGGTGGTAGTGGTCAGTACGTCTGGGCGCTGGCGGAGGGTTGGGAAGCGCCGCGCGTTGCCCCCCAACCCGCGCTACGCACGAGATTGGAGGCGCTCGCTGCAGAGCGGGGACCAGAGGCACTGCACGAGCGGCTTGCCGCACTCGATCCCGACGCAGCTTTCTTCGTCGACCCTCGCAACACACGGCGGCTAGTGCGGGCGCTCGAAGTGGTCACGGCGACCGGCAGGCCGCTGTCGGCGCAGCGGCGCAAGTCACCGCCGCCGTTCGAGGTCCATCTCGTCGGGCTGTGGGTCGCACGCGCAGAGTTGCACCGGCGCATCGACGCACGCATCGAGGAGATGCTGTCGGCCGGGTGGCTCGACGAGGTGCGCGCCCTTCTGTCCGTGGGTTATACGCCGGAGCTTCCATCCTTCTCCAGCGCCGGCTACCGCCAACTAGCCGCACACATCGCTGGGGATCTCACGCTAGAGCAGGCCATCGAGCAAGCGCACGTGGCGCACCGCACGCTGGTGCGTCGTCAGGCCACCTGGTTCAGCGCAGCAGACAAGCGGATATTGTGGTACGAGGACGCCGCCGAGTTGGTGGAGGGACTACCCCAACCCTAGGCGGCTGTGGCCCCAGATGACGCCCTGTATGCGGTGGAGCACATCTCTGAAGGCCGTCCTGTGGTCGCGCTCAGGAGGATGAGCGGGGTAGCGCTCGTCCCAAAGCTGCTCGGCCTCCTCCACATCCATACCGACGTGGTTCGACAGCACGTGGACCGCCCACGTGCGGACGGTCTGTGGCTGGCCGTCGTCGGGTGGTCGATCGTAGGAAAGGGCCGGTATCTCCGCGCGCTCGCGCAGGCGGTTGTAGAAGCGGCCCAACTGCTCGCCGGTGACGTCGGAAGAGAGGATGCGGATGTCGAGGGAGACGGCGCCCTGCGGCGACTCGTGGACGAATGCGCGGATCGGCGACATCGTAGGGGGTACGCCGAAGAAGAGGCAGTGGTCTACCGCCCAGCTGGGAACGTTGTACTCCTCGGAGAGGCGCTTGACTGAGCCGTAGAACTGGTCGTGGCGCTGGGCGTACTGCGACTCGGGGATGGCCTTGAGGTGCCAGTCGAAGTTCTGCACCCACCGCCCGCGCTCCATCCGTCCGTCCTCGTCATCGGTGTAGGGCGGCTCTTCCGAATTGAAGAGGCTTTGGCGCGCAGCCCGTATGCCGTCGACGAACCCAGGCTCATGGACCGCAAAGCTGAACGCACCGTCGATTACGGCGGTGTTCGTCGTCTTTCCGAGCACGGAATCGACCGTGTCCCATACCTGCTCAACGGTTATCTCCATCGTCTCGTCCCCCTTCCGCATGGCGGCGCTTGCAGCTAATGCTAGGCGACAGCACAACACGGGGCAAGCGCGCCCAATCGCAGTGGTAGAATCGCGGCATGCGATTCACGAAAATGCACGGTGCAGGCAACGACTACATCTTCGTCGACGGGCGCGGGGAGACCCGTGATTGGCCCGCCGTGGCTCGGCGCGTGTCCGACAGGCACTTCGGCATCGGCAGCGATGGCTTGATCGTCGCAGTGCCGTCCGACGAGGCCGACATACGGATGCGGATGTGGAACTCGGACGGCTCGGAGTCGGAGATGTGCGGCAACGGCATCCGTTGCTTTGCCAAGTTCGTCATCGAAGGCGGCATCGCACCGCTTGGGAATGCCTCCGTTCTGTCGGTGCAAACGGGCGCAGGCGTGCTCAGCGTGACGCCGCTGCGCCTTGACGGCGCAATCGTCAAGGCCGTCGTCGACATGGGCGAGCCCATCCTGCGCGCCGCATCTGTGCCCGTGGACCCATCGCAGTTGGGGCCGAGTGACCTCGCACGGCTGGACGCCGGCTTGCTCGGCAAGCTCGGCATCGCATCGCGCGAGGTCGTATTCGACGCGCCTGCGCTTGCCGCCGGCGATGAGTTCTCGGTGACCGCTGTATCAACCGGCAACCCGCACGCGGTGGCGTTCGTCGACCAAGACGTGGCATCGCTGGACCTGGGCAGGGTAGGGCCAGTAATGGAGCACCACCCCGCATTTCCGAACCGCGTCAACTTCCACATCGTCAACGTGCTCGGCCGTGACCGGTTGCGCTCGCGTACGTGGGAGCGCGGCGCGGGCGAGACGCTGGCGTGCGCGACCGGAGCCGTCGGGATGACCGTTGCCGCACGGCTGCACGGCTTCATCGACCAGCGCGTCACGGTCGAAGTGCCGGGCGGGGAGCTAGCCGTCACCTGGCTAGGTCACGGGAGCGCAATCATGGAAGGCCCCGTCGAAGAGGTCTTCAGCGGCGAGATTCCCGACTGAATGGAGCGTTCATGGAGATAGCCAGCCGGCTCGACAAACTGCCCCCGTACCTGTTCCTCGAAATTAGCCGGAAGATCCAGGAAAAGCGCGCACAGGGCGCCGATGTCGTCTCGTTCGGCATCGGCGATCCCGACATACCAACCCCGCGGCATGTGGTCGACGAGCTGAAGCGGACGGCGGATGTCCCCGCAAATCACCGCTACCCGGAGACCGACGGGCTGCCGGAACTGCGCGAGTCGATCGCGCGATGGTACGAGCGTCGTTTTGGGTTAAGTTTTGACCCGGGCAAAGAGGTGTTGCCCTTGATAGGGGCAAAAGAAGGTATCGGCCACATGGCCCTTTGCCTTATCGACCCAGGCGACGTCGCGCTGGTCCCGGATCCAGGCTACCCCGTCTATGGCGTGGGCACGATGTTTGCGGGAGGCGAGTCGCACTTCATGCCCTTGCGCGAGGAGAGAGGCTGGTTGCCTGACCTGTCGGCCATCCCGTCCGATGTCGCCAGACGGGCGACGGTGATGTGGCTGAACTACCCCAACAACCCGACCGGTGGCCTCGCCACCGAGGAGTTCTTCCAAGAGGCCGTCGCATTCGCCAAGGAATACGACCTGGCGATCTGTCACGACGCGGCATATTCCGAAGTGACGTTCGACGGCTACGTCGCGCCGTCATTCATGCAGACGGCCGGGGCCATGGACGTGGCGATTGAGTTCCATTCGCTCTCCAAGACCTACAACATGACGGGCTGGAGGCTCGGCATGGCGGTGGGCAATCCGGCGCTCATCGATGCGCTGCTACGAGTGAAGTCCAACCTCGACTCCGGCGTCTCGCAGGCGGTGCAGTACATGGGCATCGAGGCGCTGGATAACACCACCGAGGAGTGGTGCGCGGCGAACAACGACATCTACCGCCGGCGCCGCGACCGCATGGTCGAGGTGTTGCAGACCATGGGTCTCGACGTTGCACTGCCCAAAGCAGGGTTGTACATATGGGCGCGATGCCCGGAGGGCTGGACCTCGGCGGAACTGGCGACGGAGTTGCTCGACAAGCACGCCGTCGTCGTCACGCCGGGACGCGGCTACGGCGAGTGCGGCGAGGGCTACGTGCGGCTGTCGCTCACGACGCCGGACGAGCACGTTGAAGAGGGTCTGCGCCGGTTGGAAGGATCCGTCATCGGAGCGCGATAGGCGCGGCGCACCATTCGAAAAGCGGAGGGTAGGGGATAGCCAGCAGCAAGCGGCAGCGCGGCACGGTGCCGACGAAGGCGCAGCAAGAGCGAGCCTTCCTGGTCGGCATTGGCGTCAAAGGTGAGCGTGGTCCGTGGTCGATGGACGACTCGCTAAGCGAGTTGGCCATGCTCGCACGGACGGCGGACGCGGAGGTGGTCGGCGCGTTGACGCAGCAGATTGGGCGAACGCTGCCGACCTACCTGGGGGCGGGCAAACTGGCCGAATTGGAGCAGATTCACGCCGAAATCGGCTTCAACACCCTCATCTGCGACGACGAACTCACGCCCGTTCAGCAGCGCAACCTCGAGCGTAGATTCGCGGCCAAGCAGCTGGGCGCCGGCGGAGAAGCCAACGATGTCAAAGTCATCGATCGGACGGCGCTGATACTGGACGTCTTCTCGCGGCATGCGCGCACGCGGGAGGGGCGCCTGCAGGTGGAGCTGGCGCAAGCCGAGTACCTGCTTCCGCGCCTCGCAGGCCAGTGGAGCCACCTCGAACGGCTCGGCGGGGGCATCGGCACCCGTGGCCCCGGTGAGACGCAGATCGAGACCGACCGGCGCATTGTCGGGCGGCGCATACAGCGAATGAAGGCGGAGATCGAGCGCGTACGCGGCCAGCGCGAGCAGCACCGTGCCCAGCGCCGCCGCAGCGGCATTCCCGTCATCTCGCTCGTCGGCTACACGAACGCAGGCAAGAGCAGCCTGCTCAACGCGCTTTCCGGGGCCGGCGTGCTCGCCCGCGACCAGTTGTTCTCGACGCTTGATCCGGTGACGCGGCGCGTGCGCCTCCCAAGCGGCAGACAGGCGCTCGTGACCGACACCGTCGGTTTCATCCAGAAGCTGCCTGCGACGGTCACCGCCGCATTCCACGCGACGCTCGAGGAGCTGGAAGAGGCCAGCGTCTTGCTGCACGTCGTCGACCTCTCCCACCCGAATGCTGCGGAGCACGTAGGGGTCGTCGAGGATGTGCTGAAGAGTCTCGGCGTCCAGGACAAGCCGCGCGTGCTCGCCCTCAACAAGGCCGACCTGCTGGACCGCGCCCTGGCCTGCACACCTGGCGCACCGACCGACGTCGCATGGCACGAGGGTACGCTTGCGGTCGTTACGTCCTGCGCAACGGGGCTCGGCATTCAGGAGCTCATGGGCGCCGTCGCTGGGATGCTTCCCGTGGAGGGCGCATACGCAGGGGCGGCGGCGGCAGGATAACGCGTCCCTGGCTGGAGACCTCGATACAGGCCCAAAAACCGCATTGAAAGGAACCGAGGTGATTTCCGATACCTTCGAGCTGCCCGAGCAGCCATTTTTCAGCTGCGAGGAAGACAACTTCTCCATCGCCGATGGTGCGGTGATGCGTACAGACCTTCGCTTCGCCAATCTTGAGCCGCTGCTGCGGCTTGACGTCGGCGAGGGCAACGTCTTCGAACAGCGGCCTCGCAGCGCCAGCCGCGAAGGCAGCATCGTCAGCGTCGAGTGCGACGGCGATGAGACGGTGGAGTTGGACTTCGACGAGCTGGCGGCGCGTAAGACCACGCCGGAAGGCGAGTTCGTCTACAAGGCAGGGCTGGACGAAGCTAACGCCGGACGAGGCTGGTTGAGGATGCGCTAGCGCACCACACGGCGCACTTCGCACTATTGTTGTTATGTAAAATAGCGAAGTGCGCGCGAAACGGAGCACCTTGAGCACCCCCACCCTATGCGCGCTTTCCTCATCGCAGTCATCGCCGTAGCCGTCGCAGCAGTCGTGCTGCTCATCTTGCGCGCCCCGCCCGGCGAGGAAGAGCTCAGCACGCTGGACGAAGTCGTTCAGCACATCGAGACCAGCTACATCAACAAGGACGAGGTTGATGCCGACGAGCTGGAGGCGGCAGCCATCCGGGGCATCATCGAGGCCCTTGACGACCCCTACAGCGCCTATGCGTCGCCCGCAGAGGCGGAGATATCGTTCAACTTCTCGGGAGAGTTCGAGGGTATCGGCGCGGAGATCGGCGTGCGGGACGGCCAGCTGCTCATCCTGCAACCCCTGCCGGGATCTCCCGCAGAACGCGCTGGCCTGATGCCCGGCGACGCCATTCTGGAGGTCGATGGTGAGAGCGTCGAGGGCCTCTCCACGCTGGAGGTCGTCTCGCGCGTCCGCGGGCCCAAGGATACGGAGGTGGTGCTCACCGTACTGCGCCCGGGCCTACCGGAGCCGCTCGACGTGACCGTCGTACGCGACACCATCGTCATCGCGTCCGTCGAGAGCCGCTTGCTCGATGAGGACCCGCGCGTCGGCTACGTCGCGCTGTCGAGATTCGAGGGGCGCTCGCACAGCGACATGCAAGACGCCCTGGCGACGCTGCGCGATGGCGGCGCGCAGGCGCTCGTGCTCGACCTGCGCAACAACGCCGGTGGCCTCGTAGACGCCGCGGTCGCCATCGCCTCCGAGTTCCTCGACGGCGGCGTTGTCGTTACCCTCGTGGACAGCGACGGCAACAGGACGGAGTTCATGGCGACGGAAGGCGGCAACGCGACCGATTTGCCGCTTGCGGTGCTGGTCAACGGATTCAGCGCAAGCGCCTCCGAGATACTCACGGGCGCATTTCAAGACAGGGGGCGAGCCGTCATCGTCGGCTCCCCTACTTTCGGCAAGGGGTCGGTCAACACCGCCTTCGACCTGCGGAATGAGGGCGGCCTGTTCCTGACGACGGGCCGCTGGCTCACGCCAGGGGGGCAGCTGATCGAGGGGGACGGATTGGAGCCGGACGTGTTCGCCGGGCCGCCTATCGACCAGCAGGCGCTGGCCTCCATCTCGCGGCAGCTGCAAGAGCTGTGCGCGGAGAAGGAGAAGGAGGAGGTGCGGGACGTCCTGGTGTTCGCCCCGGACGCGCTGGAGGCGCTCGACAACCTGTGCGGCATCGAGCCGCGCGATGTACCAGAGCCGACAACGGACGAGGCGCTTGCAGAGGCGGTGCGGCTCCTCCAGTTGGAGCTGGGCGGCTAGCCGTGGCCAAGAAGTCGCGCAGGAGCGCCAAGAAGCGTGCGGCGGCCGGCGATGCGCCGCAGGGGCGCTTCCGGCTCATCGCGTCCAACCGGCGCGCCCGCTTCGATTTCGAGGTGATCGAGACGGTGGAGGCCGGGTTGGTGTTGAGCGGCACCGAAATCAAGTCGATTCGCGCGGGCCGCGTCAACCTGCGCGACGCCTATGCCATGCCCCAAGCGCGCGAGCTGTGGCTCCAGAACATGCACGTATCTCCCTGGTCCGCCGGCGGCCCCTGGAACCACGAGCCGACGCGCCCGCGCAAGCTGCTCCTGCACCGCGAGCAAGCCGACCACCTCGCGCAGCAGGTCTCGCAGAAGGGGTTGACGCTGGTGCCCCTGCGCCTGTACATCAAGGACCACTACGCCAAGGTGGAGCTGGCGGTCGCGAAGGGCCGGCGCCGCTACGACAAGCGCCGCCGCATCATCGAGCGCGAAACAGAACGGGAGGTCGCCCGCCAGCTGCGCCGCGGCGCCTAGCGCCGACCGCATACCCCCGTTCGCCCTGAGCCTGTCGAAGAGCGCTCCTGTAAGCCTCCCTGCCCTGCCACTGCCCCCCTCCGTGCTAAACTGAACCGTCCGACCGTGGGGATGCGTGGTTTCGACAGGGGTCGGTTGGGCAGGATTGCAGGCCGAGGTCGTCGCCCCCTCGCAAATCAGGCGGCACAACAGTGACTGGCAACAAGCAAGTCGCACTGGCAGCGTAAAGCACGCAGCCGCGCCACGGTCGCCCACCCCGGCGGCGGCCTCCGGCGACAACCCTGTCGGGGTGCTGCGGCCCTCACGCCGCTACGGGCCGCCTAAGACCAGCGGTAGGCGCCCGGGAAGCCCGCCGGTGGGCGTCTCGAGCGTGTCGACAAAGCGCCGGATAAGCCTGTAGTACATCCTGCGCTAGCCTCTTCTGGACGGGGGGTTCGACTCCCCCCCATCTCCACCAGGAGTGGGTATGCGGCTAGGCACTGCACCATTCAGGAAAGAGCGCTGGCTGCCGGCAGACTGGCTGGAGCTTGAGCACTCTGCACTCGTCCACGCCCTGAATCAGATTGATGCGTCCTGGGATGACTCTGCATTCGGGAACGACCTGGACGAGCGCGTGGACATCCTGCGAGCCGCGACCTGCCTATATTGGGTAACCAGCGAAGACCCTGAATTGTTCTCAATTGCCGATCTGGAGTCATACGTGCAGCGCTGGGGCTTCAAGCGGCCTGCCGATAGGCATTGGGCCCGCGAAGACTGGATCCGCGCATTCGTCCACGTCCACGCATCGGCTGCGCTCCTCGCAAAGTTGCATTTCGATGAAGGCGGGTTTTCCGAGAGAGCCCGAGAGCTTTTCGAAGACCTCGCAAGCCTCTCCGACGAATTGCAAATGGCGGATGGCCTTCACGAACCAGACACCTATTACCGGGATATGCCAGACTACTTCAATCGCAGTGCAGCTATGAGGCGGTCCCTCGTGCTACTTTGCTCACTCGCCTGGTGCTTCAAATTCCACGCTGCTCGTGAAGACAGCGATGCGGTTGGCGCATTCGAGGCAGCCTTCACAGCGTATTGGGTTGCTGAGAAAGGCAGCAGCGGAGCTCTGCTCTTCTTTGCCGAGCCAACATCTGTTATTGAAAGTCACGAGTCCGTGCTTGGAAGCTTTGCTTGGTGGATACGTGCAACTGATGCCGCAGCCGCGTTCGAAGATGCTTACGAATCCCCAGGGAGCAGTGATTCTTGGGCACATTGGGCTATGGTCTGCGAGATGCTCAAATTCGGCTACAGTCAGGCCGCAGACTGGTTAGATGAGCACCGCTTGGCTGGCTCTGAATGGATCACAACTCGGATTGGGGGCTTCCGCGCGCCTAGTGGTGATACTTGGTTTCCCACCTATCCGCCCGCTGAGTTCTTCGCATTCGCCAAAGGGCTATGCATCAGCCACCTCTCCCAAGATGAATACCGTAATCTCCGCGCAAAGGATGAGAGCGAGGGCGCGCGCGAACGCCTACAGCGCTATTTCTTTCAAAGCCTCTGGGATGACTTACCGGACGTAGCGAGAGGCGAATTGATCGCCGCCGACCAAGTAGGCTGGGCGCAAGGGGGGAGCAAAGCCGGCCTCCCGGGGAACCTGCGGAGGGCTGCGGAGACAATCCTTAAGGAACAAGTAGTCGAGTTCTTCCGAGAGTGGCGCAAGCGTCAAGGGATATCTATTCCCTGTGCAAGAAACCCAGACGAGTTGTCTGCATTGCTTAGAGACCTAAAGGACAATCGTCAACTTTTCTACGAGTTTGCAGCCGAAACCTACCCTGAGTTCAGCAAAAGCAAGTGGCAAGTCCTAATGAAGGACCTCGGCTCGTTGGTCAAGCTAAGGAACCGAAGTGAGCATCCGGAAGACCGCGGTCCTGTGGATCCCGGCGAAGTCGCATCCGAGTACCGAAAGTTCATCGGCATCGGAGGCGATGGGGTAGTTCAACGCTTACTGAGGTACAGGCTAGAACCCCAGTCTAAGTAGCCACGCCCATTCTGGCTGGACCTGTAGGTTCAAAGGCTCCTCTCGGCATGCGCCTCTATCCTACTTGGCCCTAGATTCCCACCTACGCGGGAGGTGGCAATAAGGGCGCAATCCCTCGATAAGCGCGCCCCCTACGTTACCTTCTCCCCCATGATGAACTGGCGCACGGCCTCGTTGAACTCGGCGGGCTTTTCCCAGTGCGCCCAGAAGCCCGTCTCCGGCAGCAGCTTGTACTGCGCGTCCGGGATGAGGGATGCGAGTCGCTCGCCCGCGTCGGGTCCGTTGCCCTCGCTGCCATCGTTCCAGACGACCAGCACGGGCAGGCGTATCTGCGACACCTCTTCCTCCGTCGCGAGGTACTGCGCCCCCTTGCCGGAGCCGTAGTAGTCGTAGACGCGAATCATGCCGTCGTTCGTCTCGGGCCGTGAGTAGTGGGCAAGGCGGACGTCGACGAGCTCGTCGGTCACCTGCTCGGGGTGGTCGCGGTGCATGACCATGAGGAGGCGCGCGCGAACGGCGTCCCAGCTCAGGTTGCGGAGCAGCTGCTTGCTGCGCTCCACCATCGAGATGCCGCCGACGGGCGCCGCGGGGGGCGGCTTGATGCTGCCCTCCTTGAACTTCATCGCGATACCCGATTCGAATATGACGCCCTTGAGCCGATCGGGGTGATTGAGGATGAGCGGGGTCATGCCGCTTGCACCGCCGGCCTCACCGTGGATCCACACCTTGTCGAGTCCCAGCGTATCCATGAGGTCGAGCACC